>OMYM01000478.1 GCA_900315225.1 uncultured Erysipelotrichaceae bacterium
CTGAAGGAACAATATGACGGCTATCGTTTCAGCGAAAAGAATGTATATGTGTATAATCCGTATAGCTTGTTATATTCCTTTGATTCAAAGAAAGTCAAGCCGTATTGGTTTTCATCTGGAACACCGAGCTTTCTTGTCAAAAGGCTCAAGGCAATGGAATTTGACATAAGGAGATTTTCCCAGATGTCATTATATGCTGATTGGTCGATGCTTTCGGACTACACTGACGATATCTCCGATCCAGTTCCAATGCTGTATCAATCAGGCTATCTCACGATCAAGGACTATGATGAAGAAGACGATATGTATCTGTTAGGCTTTCCGAACAAGGAAGTCGAGACCGCCTTTTTGAAAAGCTTGCTTCCAGAGTATGTACCGTCTTCGCAAACGGGGCTTGGAACGGATATCTTTACCCTGAGCAGGCATGTGAGAAAAGGCGATGTGGATGCGGTAATGAAAGTTCTAACGGCATTGTTTGCTGGAATCCCATACACAAAGGATGGTGATCCTTTCGAAAACTACTTCCAGACAACAATTTACATCGTGTTCACGCTCCTTGGGGAATTTGTACAGTGCGAGATGCACACGTTTAACGGTAGAATTGACTGCCGCGTGATGACTGCCAAGTACATTTATCTGTTCGAATTCAAACGTGATGACACTGCTGAAAATGCTCTGACACAGATTGATGACAAGAACTATGCCCTGCCGTTTGTTGCGGATCATAGGAAATTGTTCAAGGTTGGAGTAGGGTTCGATTCTGCAAAACGCATCCTCAAGGAATGGAAGATGGCGTAAAAGCCTGGAAATCCCCGTAATATATAATGCGCCAGCTGCCATATGGCTAGAAAAAGCATATCATCCTAGGCAAGAAAAGCATGCTATGCACATTTAAATGCAATGTGGCGCATGAATTGTTGCATATCGTCCAATACTCTGGTATGGTTCAAATTTAGCTTCAAAATGAAAGTACTGATTACTTGCTTTCTTGTTTTTACATCTGAATAACTCGTTAATCCTGATTTCATAACAAACAACTTTCAATTCCCTGTTCATTATCTTCAAACGTGCGAATATCGATTTTTCCCCATTTTCCATCATATAGCAAGCAAAGACAACTGGAAAAGATGAATTAAAGTAATTTTTCGCCCGCTGTTGATCATCTAAACGATTTGTGCGTTCAATGCCGAATGTAATGATTGACATTCAACAAATAAGCAAGTATAATATAATGAAAATCGAAGGGGTGGGAAAAGATGAAAGTTGTTGATTTGTTTGCGGGATGCGGTGGCCTGTCGCTGGGATTTCAAAATGCAGGATACGACATCGTTGCTGCATTTGAGGGATGGGACACGGCCGTTGACTGCTATAGGCAAAACTTTGACCATCCCATCATTCAGTTCGATTTGCTAAATACGCACGATGCCATTCAGGCGATACAAGCGTATGACCCAGATATGGTTATTGGGGGTCCGCCTTGCCAGGATCATCGAAGGGGTCAAGCCGCACTGCTTTGTCATGGAGAATGTCGACAGGGCAAGGAAAAGCAATGCGTACGCCAAGGCAAGGGAGATCTTCAAGAGGGCAGGCTATGGCCTGACGGAAATTGTTTTGGCATGCAGGGGAGGGGTGATGGCTTTGCCTTAGCGGATTTCCAGCAACGCCTAGCGAAAAAGCCGATGACCCTGCGCCTACCATGCGTGGCGTCAACCGCCCCGTGCCCAAGGGATATCATGGACACAAGAACGATGCATGCCCCGTCAGCGAGAGCCTGCATGTTCTTTCGAGCGAGGAAAGAGCTATGATCCAGACATTCCCCAACGACTACAAATGGCTTGGCTCCAAGACGGACATTGAGCAAATGATCGGCAATGCGGTTCCCGTAAAACTTGCCCAATTCATTGGTGAAACGATAAGGGAAATGAGTCATGGTCAAGACGGATGGTATCCTTGATTGGAGCAAAGAAGAAACCTACATTTTCTATTTGTCAAGAGAAAGCGGCTTTGTGGAATTGTCGGTTTCCGTTCGCTCCCAGCTGCGAAAGGCTGTGAAGTTCCATATGCCTTAAAATTCCGTGTGGTTGGAAATTGAACAACGAGAAACAGCCCACCTAGGCGGGCTGTTTCTCGTCACTCGGTTTGGGTAGAAGAACCCTAAGAACCGATTTTTATTCCTTTGATTATTTCCTTTATCGCC
>OMYM01000195.1 GCA_900315225.1 uncultured Erysipelotrichaceae bacterium
CTGCATGTACGCAGATAGGAAAACATTGCAATGAATTCCTCCGCGCCTGTCTTTGTCCCGAATGTGTCAAAAGCCTTGATGGCGGTATTGAGCAACCTAAACGATTTTTCTGTCTTGCATTAAGTCTTATCACCAAGGTTTTGTTCCAGTTACTTCAAGCACAAATATTCCGTTTTCCTGGACGAACGATCCTGATATAAGCAATATCTGCCCGTTTTCCATATTTTCAGGAGAAAAGTTCAAGCTACAGGGAATTACATCGGTGGTATATGTGTCACGCAGTGTAAAAGAGCTATATCCTGGTTCAAAGTCACAGACCACGCCAACGACGGAAAAGTAAATCGTAGTGTTTTCATCGCTTGAAACAATATCTTCCAATGGAGATTCATCAAGGATTTTAGTTAAATCCCTTACCTGGAGGTGTCTGTCTTTCTCGAAGAAAAACGAGCATCCGACTAAACATAACGTCAAGAAGATAACTGCTATACGTTTCATGATAACCCGTTCCTTAGGCTTAGCTGGAGTTCTGTTTTTACTGGGATGTTGTATTCACTATGGACTTGTCCTTCATAGCTGTAGACAACGTGATACAATTTCACATTGATGTATTTTCTTACCCATATTTTACAAGGGGTATTCGCGGGGCAATGAAGACTGTATCCTGCCACACCTGAAGTTTTTTGCCCAAGGCCTACACCAACGGAAACAACCTGATAGTTGATTGAAAACGACAATGAGACATCGCTTCCAGTAGAATCACTGTAGTAAATGTATCCGTCTTCATCTTCGAAGATTACTCCATTAGCATATTGGTTGTTTGCCCATCCAACGTCTCTCCATTCTGTGGTTTCACCAATGAATGATTGCGACCAATCTCTTCCAAATCCAGAAGTATCAAGAATACTTTGGGGATTATAAGAAAGAATCTTGAATTCTGTCGAATGTGTTAATTCAACCAGATAATTATAAATTTGAACATAGGAATCAATGTCCCGGCTTTGCGGTAACTGGTAAATTGTGCACGTAGATTCTTCAGCATTAACAGGTGTAAAGAGTTCTTCGAACCCGCAAAGGAACATAATGCATGTCATGATGACTTTAAAGATCCTCATAATTCTAAGCCTCTCAAATATGATAGTGTGTTTACTGTTTATCGCTTCAAGTGGATCAAGGCAGCCTGATTCCGCCAATCGTCATATTCACTCTTTGCGTTGTATCAGTTTGTTGTAATCAATCTCGTATGCCACGTCATGAAGGAATTCTGTAGGTGTCTCATGGGAGGCATATATCATTGTCCTTCATCATGAATTCATTTATACTCGGACGCATAAATAGATTGAATTTTGTATTGTCTGCATGCTGTTATATGCGGAACAAATAGTTATGATCGTCACGTATAAAGCGCAGTTAGACGATGTAGAATTCCACCTAAGAAGAAACATTATAATCCAATTTTTCAACAATCCATATGCTTATTTCAAATTTAACGTGTAAAAATTGAATTATAAGAATACTTTTTACTCCCATGTGTCATTGTTTGCCGCTCATTTTAACGTCCCAATAATAGGTCAACTTTCTGTCTCCACAGCCAGAAGGCGCTACAGGAACTACATGGGATTTGTCAACCTTGGAAGAGCTTCCACGAGCATGAAGCGCCATTGTGGAATGAATGTTTGTCGGCATGAAACAGCCCTTGATTTGTCATTGGCCTAGCCAGCCCTGCAGATAGTCAGAGAGCTTGTGGGGATTTTTTTCGTCTTTTCCATACCAATAGTCAGTTGACTCTACGGGAAAAATCGGCGGATCCAAAGCCAAGTCAATGGAATAAAGATGGGATACAGAGATTTTTCCGCTGTCTTCGATGATCGACAAGTGTTGATTGTTTCCGCATAAGTCAATCACCGCAAAGCCATCTGTCATCAAATACATTTCCGGCTCATTCGCATTGACTTCGATTTCCCTTAACCCTGATAAGAAGTCTTCAATGCCTTCTTCAAGCTCAAATTTGATTTCATTCTGCCCATCGGTATAGCGCCCTTTGATCGAAGTGACCTCGAAGTTTTTTGGCAGGGCGTCATATAGATTTTTCATATCTACAACTTTTTCAATGTGTCTCAAGTCTTGGACAATGCCGACAGACACGGTTTTGTCTGGTGTTTTCATCTCTGCCTGGAGGTACACGATTTCAATCCAGTCGGATTCCTTGAAATCCTGGCACATCGTTTCCGTTGCAAGCATGGCCTGGCTGCCATTCACATTAAACATGACCAATTCCTGTGTCTCACCGTCAATATCGCAAAGGAAAGAGTCGTTGTATATTATCAATTCACCCGTCAAGGAGACTGGTTCTTGATCGATGACATGCACCGGCATGGCAGACTGTTCAACGACACTTTCCGTTTGGCTGTCAAGGCTGCTTGCTTCACTGCTGGCTGCAGAACAAGCACTCAACAAAAGGACGGTTGATAATAATAAACTCTTTTTCATAAAATTCCTCCTTAGGATCATTTTGTTTGGGAATAAGGAAAGATTGGTGATTTTTCTGGTTATCACGCAACTCCTAAGAGGGCTCGGATCTAACGGTTCTGTGCAAAAGCAACCTATTTTTCCGCATTCCCTTTTGTTTAAGAATGAAGACTATTTAGAGATTTTGCCCTAAAATGTATCCATAAATTTTCATAGGCAGCGTTTTCAATTCAGAAAAAATCATTAATTAGTTATTTTATGCTTTTGTGTTGTTTAGATTTTCAATTATATCCGACTATATAATAATATTCATTAAAATAATAATCATAAGTTTCTCCGTTCTTCTGTACTCTTTCTATTTCGGGAATAGTGATTTTTCCAGTTGGCCTCATTGGCATTGAAGCACCTCCTGCGGCAACTTTATCATGTTACTACTCCAAAATCAAGTGACATGCTATTGTCGTCTCACGAAATTTCAAAATGCCTTATCGGAAAAGGAGTTTTGAAAAAGTTAAGTAAAGATAACTGAGGTTTCTTGTTTTCTCTTCTGTAGAATCGTAAACCACACATCATGTTTATGAGGTATCGTATTTCATGGTTTATTCCTCCTTTGTCACCTTTACAATAGTTTGAGATCGCATGTCAGTCAAGTGACGTTTACTTGTGAAACGCGTGCATTTGCTTGCACAGTCAAGGTATACATCGATTATGCTTTCTTTTCACCTAAATATTCCCTATCGGATGAATTCTCTTACGATTATACTGGATCGATCAAAATAAAGTGCAGACATACGATGTAGAATTCCACTTAAGAAGAAACATAATCCATATGCTTATTTCAAAATGTACGAATTCACATTGGGTTATATGAGCATAAAACAAAACCGATACATCTCAGAAACCACCCGTTTGCAAGGAAGAATGTTACCTTAAATCACAGTAAATACGGATTGCTTGAAACACAAGCATGATTACTGGATACCAAAGATTATGAATATTGCTCATGCTTCCATCGTGATATGACATGTATATCATCACAATCCAAGCGACAAACGGAAAACAGATAAGGATATCCCCAGCCAACCTGTGTTTGTCGTAGATCAAAATAATGATGATCCCGGAGAGAACGCATATGCCAAATAGAACTGCTACAGCCGGCTTCGTCCAGAAATACCATACCCCTATAAGCCCAAAGATAATCGCCGCAATGGTCATCGACCATTTTAGCAAGTTTTTCTTAATGTCAAGCATAGTTGAACCGGTAGAATCTTTCTTCCTTGGTTTTCGAGCCACGGCTTTCTTGCCGTGCTGGAATTGTGGAAATACTATTAATGAGTAATGAAATTGTTGCCAAACAAGCAATTATTGAATTGATATTCATTGTAAACTCCTTCTTTTTGTTTGCACTTTAAAAATTGTTTATTCTGAACGTAGCACTTGTTTCTGGACAATTCATCCTTCTTCTCAGCACTGTCATACATTTCTACTAAGAGAATCGGAATCATTATGTCAATCCTCTTATGTGGGATGAAAGTTGATTCATTCATGTTTTCTCCTCTGTAAAATTGTACGGCCACACACCATGTTTATGAAGTATCGTATTTCATGGTTTATCCCCCCTTTGCCATCTTTACAATAGTTTGCGACCGCATGCCAGTCAAGTGTCATTTACTTGCGCGGCAGAATATTTACTTGCGAAACGTGTGCATTTGCTTGCATGGTTAAGGCATACAGCAATTATGAATTTTTTTCTCCTGATTATTCCCTATCAGATGAATTCTCTTACGATTATACCACAAAGACCATAAAGTCTAGGTTAACCCACAGATATTTCCATGAAAATCCCTTTGAATTCTCGGCTCTTTCAGAAATTAAATCTAGGTTACTTCTAGGTTAACATGAAAAAGGGGGATGAGCAATGAAGGACGATAATATACCGCAGGAACCGCAAAGGTTAACCTAGACTTTACGGTCTCTGTGTTATACTGGAACGATCAAATATCTTGAACGGATATTTTCCTGATGCATATGAGGACCGAATCTCAGAATAGTGCTTCATCTTAAGGAGCATCTTATCCGTTGCATTGGAAGCGCTTCATATTGTTTGCCAAGCACGAATGGACTGGTGCTTGAACTTAAAATCTACATGAATTTCTTTCAAATAAACATCATCCCTTTCTCACCTTGATCCAGTAGTGGGCAATCCAGGCGACATAGAGCAATGCAGGCGCTACACCAGCGGAAATCCAATTTTTTGGTATCATTATCGTCAATATGTGGATCATGGCATTATACGGAAAGAATAGCGCTGCATATTGATCCATGTTCTCCTCTTTTTTCGCAAAGCCTGCTAGCATGCAAAGAATACGGATGCCGTGGATAAACAAAATGACCATCATTGCATATGCCGCATATTCAAATGCATAGACTGTATTGTTTACCGTAGCCAATTCATTCGCAAAATCCCTCAGTCCAATCGCGTATAAAAAACTGAAAAGGCTAAGCACGCCACTTGTCACATAAGCACTTTTCCTCTTATCCATATGTTGATTCTCCTGAATATCAATAACTCAAGATGGCTGTTGGGTTATTGTTTCCTACAGGTACATTTAATGTTAGAGAGTAGCTGCTGTAGCTAAGCATTGCGCTGGCAGAACCGCTGGTCACATGACCATTGATGATTGATAGCGTTCCATCTTTATTTCCGCTTAGATATACGTATCCATTAGATACGCTGCTAATCGTAGCGTCATATTGTGATCCGCTGAACGTTGCTTGAAA
>OMYM01000006.1 GCA_900315225.1 uncultured Erysipelotrichaceae bacterium
AAAAACACCATTCCTTCCGACAACTCAAGTCCATGGCAACCGCACAAGCCGATGCGAAGTTGTGACGGTTAATCATTTGAATGGCGCGATTCGATTCATACGGTACCGCATTTCCACCAAAGACACCTAGTTTCACTTGGTTTTTAGGTGCCTAGTTCAAACGATTAAGACGACAGTGCATCGTTGAGTTGCTTTGATCGCTTTTTGAGTGTTCCGAATTCCACAAGCGTTCCGATAATTATTTCCCAGCCGCTTAGCGATTATCTGGAACGAAATAATGGTGGAACAGTCGAAAATCAAAATCTTTACTTTCTGGTCTTATAGGGGTATGATAAGTAAAGATTTTGAAGGAGGCATGCAGATGATTTCGTATGATGGTTTATACGGGCAGTTAAAGCGTAAAGGAATCAGAAAATCTGATCTTACGGTGAAGATAGGGATCTCTTCCCGCACGATTGCTAAAATCGCTAAGGGCGAGAAACTTTCCAAGAAGACACTTCAGAAAATAGCAGAGTTCCTGGAATGTAACGTTGATGCTTTGTGTGAAGAAAAAACGGATAATGAGATTCTCCAGATACTGCGGGATGAAAAATACGCAAAGATCTCTGGCGGTCTTTACCATGAACTTCAAGTACGAATGACCTACAATTCCAACCACATTGAGGGGAGTCGACTAACTGAAGAACAGACGAGATTGATTTTCGAGACGAGTACCATCGTTGCGGGCGATGGAGTCCTGGTTGATGACGTTCTTGAGACAGTCCACCACTTTCGGGCAATCGACTATGTAATTGATGTCGCGGAAGAGGAGCTTTCTGAGAAAATCATCAAGCAACTACACTATATCTTGAAGCACGACACAAAAGACTCCAGATTAGACTGGTTTGCTGTGGGAGATTACAAGCGAAGAGCGAATATGGTTGGAGGACATGAAACGCCAAAGCCCAAAGATGTACCCAGTCGCATGAAAGCTCTCATTGAAGACTTCAACGCCAAGAGATCGATAACAATAGACGATGTGATTGCATTCCATGCTGAATTTGAGTATATCCATCCATTTCAGGATGGCAATGGAAGGGTTGGAAGACTCGTGGCATTGAAGGAGTGCCTACACCACAACATCATTCCATTCATTATCGAGGATGCCAAGAAGCATTTCTACTACCGTGGCTTGTCTGAATGGAGGAACGAGAAGGGATGGCTCACAGATACTTGCCTAGATGGACAGGATACTTTTATTCGGTTGCTGGATATGCTGGAGATTCCTCATCAGTAACAGCACAGACGGAAATACTGCGATAAGAACAAACATGTGGTTCTTGGAGACACTGGCGTGTATAAACAAGCCATGTCATTGACCATAAACAAACTACCGAGGTAACAGGCAGCCGTTGTACAAGCGGCACCACGATATCAAAACCAGGGTTCACATAAGTGAACCCATCCTCTCTCTATTCTACATCTGCGTGTCCAAGTATAACAAACGATTGGGATAGAAGCAACAAAGAAGCCAAGGTCTGGGAATATCCCAGACCTTGCGTTATGCAATTCTATCTTTTGAATCCGTGGAAGAGGTTTGATTTAAGAAAACCATTCAGAACTTCAGTAACAGCACCAGCACCTTTTCAATCCTACAGTGATGTTCCTTCTTTGGCTTGTCCGCATCATAGATCACTGCCACCATCCGCGTAGCACTCGATACATGCATGCACAATAAGTTTTCAAACTTCAATATCGTATTTTGCGATCTTTCTAAATACAGCCTTGCCTCCTTCAGCGAAGAAGCAGATCCCTTGGTCTTTGTCTAAATCTGGATAGACATTGCCAGTCATGACATGTCTGCCACCATTGATAAAGACTTCAACGGAATTCACATCCAGATAGAACTCCATCACCACTTTTTCACATGGTCCGATTGGACATACACGGACATTGACATCCTTTTCCGAGCCAGTGAAAGGTATGCCAGAATTACTTCGATCAAAGACAATCTTGCCTGTATTGCGATCATAATAGACCAAGGTTTCATGTTTTCCATCACAGAAAAGCTTGACGCCAGCCTTTGTCGAAGTGCCAGGATCTAGTTCGAAGGAGAGCGAAATTACGTCTCCTTTGATTCCTTCTATCTCAACACTCTCGTTTTCGATTTCTTTTTCTTCTACACTCACAGGATTTGTCATGAACTGCTGGATTTCTCTAACAGGACGCTGGACTAGATAATCACCATCGGTAGATAGTTCTCGTGGCAAAGTATATGTTCCTGCCCATTCTTCCTTGGTGGTTGGGAAATTGCGATCCCACATTTCTTTCCAGGCAATCATGATCACTCTGCCATCTGGCATTCTTAACGTCTGTGGCGCATAGATGTCAAATCCTGCATCGATCTCACCAATCACCCGGACTTTAAACTGGCCGGTTTCAAAATCCAGCTTGCCAAGCATATAGAGCGTCGAGTGAACATTCTGGAATCGATCACCTTCCTGCGGCAGGTTCTGCGGGCTTGAAAGCAGCACTTCTTCTCCCGAATCAGTCACAAAGTAATCAGGGCATTCATAAACTCCCTCCAACTTATAAAACTCTTTGGAAAACTCTTCTTGTGGATATAGCAGATGTCCTACATACTCCCAATGGAAAAGATCTTTGCCTTTTAAAAGACACAGATTCCCCCAGCCTTCTTTCACATGGTCTGGTGCAGGCATATAAGGGTAGGTATTCTCTTTCTGATTTGTAACCGGCGGGAGTTCTTTTCTTTTGCCTTCATCTAGATAACGGATTCCTGCAAGCAGATAGTAGGTATCTCCCTTTTTGAAAATCCTTGGATCTCGGAAATCTTCTTCATAGATCTCCTCCGACAACATTTCTGCTGTCAGAATCGGATTTCCTTCAAACTTCTCAAAATGATCCCCGCCATCCACTGATACGGCAAGACATTGCCTCTGCATCACAGGTTGCGCAGCCGTATACATCAGCCACAGTTTTCCATCTACTTCTACAGCAGAGCCAGAACAACAGCCATTGCAAACCTCATATGGCTGATCTGGATATAAGGCAACAGGCCTTTGTTGCCAATGGATAAAATCCTCAGTCGTTACATGCAACCAGTGCATTGGTCCCCATTGAGGTTTATGCGGATAATGCTGGTAGTACAGATGTGCTTTGCCATTGTAATAGATCGTTCCATTGGGATCATTCCCCCAGCCAAACGGCACAGATACATGGTAAAGTGGACGATAACTCTTTCTCATGGTGAACTTTCTCCTTATGACTCAACATGCGGCAAGCCGCAGTCACATTTTTATTTTCGCAAAAAAATCGAATACAGTAAAGAAAAACATTGGCTTAATCTACAAATATCCTCCATACGTCTATAAATTTATAACTTATCTGCCAATTTAGTTTAAATTGATAATCATCTTACACTTCTAGCTATTTTGGTGTCATGTATGAGAAACGCGATTCCCTGCTGGGCGAAGTAGTCGTGTGTTTTCCTGAGTTCTTGCGCGGGTGAATGAACGAGGTCGCAAAGTCTCGGTGGCGCACGATTGTTTTCCTCAGTGCCATCGTTGCGTAAGCGCGCACTCTCAAATCCATGTGACTCGATCACATCGACTGTGTGTTCCCATTATCTTGGCATTTTGTGCCATGATCCAAGTATAAAAGATGGAACCTTGGTTCCATCTATGATAACAATGCGATCAATTCTTCGGCTGACATTCTTGTCAAGGATTCTCCCGACCCATTAACAAACACATCTGCCAATTCTTTCTTCATCATTTGCATGTCTAGGATCTTTTCTTCAATCGTATCCTTGGCAATCATCTTGTAGACCGTCACCTGCTTGGTCTGACCAATGCGGTGGGCACGGTCGGTGGCTTGGTTGGTTGCCGCAACGTTCCACCATGGATCATAGTGTATGACGATATCGGCACCTGTCAGATTCAAGCCAGTTCCTCCCGCTTTCAAGGAGATCAAGAAGACTGGGACATCTCCTTCATTGAATTTGTTGACAAGTCGCAGGCGATCTTCTTTGGCGGTTGAGCCAGTGATCTTGTAGTAATTGATTTTT
>OMYM01000116.1 GCA_900315225.1 uncultured Erysipelotrichaceae bacterium
ATCCCTAAACCAGAGTCTTGTGAAGCAATAGCGAGTTTCAAATGAAGCACTCTTAGCCTTATGCAGAGAAGATTGATTTGCAAAGTGATGCACCCCTTGCCCCTCTTGGGCAAAGGGTGTTATGAAAACAAAATGCGTTATGAGCAATCCTTTTTTGCCACTTTTTGCGACATGGATAATGTTGTGTAGTTTAATTAGAACGATTTTCGCTCCTACAGCTTGCTTTTTTTCATCCTTTACAAAGCCTGGGAACAGCTTTCCAGGCGCAGGGACATCGATGCGTCTTCCCGTCATCAATGCATCAAATCCCACCTGCTGCAGTTTATTTTCATTGATATAATCGATATAATTCATGATTATTATATTGCAAGAATAATGTGCTTGTGGTATAATTGATAGGCATGAAGGAAGCGGCCGCTGCCCGCCAGGGAGGATTACATGAAGCAGTTTGAAGCAATCAAGTCGGGTTCGCGCATCGTTGCGCAGGCAGGCCTCGCCCTTGTGGGGAAAATACTTGAAAAAGCAGGCATCCGCAGCATAGCGGAAAGCATGCCCGTCTCGAAGGAACACCCGCAGAACACCTTTTCCGAGGGCGACGTCATTGTCGCCACGATCGGCAAGATGTGCGCCGGGAACACGACGTTTGAAAGCATCAGGGAATACAAGGGGGACACGGAGTTCTACCAGGACGCCCTTGGCATCAGCGGGGTCATTTCGCCCGAAAGGCTGCGCCAAAGGCTTAACCAGTGCGCCGGCGAAACGGCGGACGGGCTTCCCTTCCAGGACGCCGTCCGAGAGATGAACATGGCCGTGCTTTTCCAGGGGCCAAGCCCACGCCCGCTAAAATGCGGGCTCATCCCCCTGGACATCGACGTGACGCCCTACGACGAAAGCAAGTCGCACAAGGAAGGGGTCTCCAGGACATACAAGAACTTTGACGGCTACGCCCCGATCTGCGCCTACATCGGGCTTCACGGGTCCTTCCTGAACACGGAGTTCAGGGTCGGGAGCCAGCACTGCCAGAAGGGCACGGTGGATTTCCTCATCAAAACCATCGACCTTGCGAACAGGTACACCCACGGCAGGAAGCTTCTGGTAAGGATGGATTCCGGCAACGACGCCGTCGCCAACCTCGCGGAGATCATGAAGAGGGGGCATTACTTCATCGTGAAGCGCAACATCCGGAAGGAATCGAAGGAGCAGTGGCTTGCCCTTGCGGAGCAATACGTCGAGCCGGAGAAGCTGAGGGAGGGCAAGTTCCGCTACGTCGGCTCCACGTGGAAGGAAATCAGGTACACCGAGCTGGACGGCACGCCGGCGGAAAAGAAGGTCAGGGTCGTCTACGAGATCATCAAGCGCACAATAGCCGGGAACGGCCAAATCTACCTGCTGCCCGACGTCGAGGTGAACACGTGGTGGGACAACACCGGCTACGCCGAGGAGGATGTCATCGAGCTTTACCACCAGCATGGGACAAGCGAGCAATACCATGCCGAGCTAAAGTCCGAGATGAACATGGAAAGGCTGCCTTCCGGCAGGTTCGCCACGAACTGCCTTGTGCATGAGCTCTCCATGGTCGCCTACAACGTGCTTCGCATGCTTGGCCTTGAGCTGGCCGGGATGGAATGCGTGCCCATGCGCCAAAAGGCGGACCGCCGCCGCTTCCGCACGGTCATATGCAATATCATCCGCATTCCCGCCAGGGTGCTGAAGAGCGGGAGGAGGATGCGGCTGGACGTTGGCAGCAGCAATCTTTGGTCGGATGCCTTCGTGGAGCTGATGTCCATGCCGTGAGAGCCAGGAAAGGCGGTTGATAAATATTTTAAAATTGATTTATAGTTTGTATGGCTGTGTGTACATGCGCATGGCGTTTTCATCGTGCAAAGGAAGCCGTCCGGAAAGCCATCTCCCACAGTCCGTCCGCCAATGGCACGGCAAACCCGTCGCGTTTCGGGTCTTGGAGAGGTCACACAATACTCAAAATGGATTCATTTCGCGTTTTTGAAAGGCGATTTTTTTATTTTGAAAATGCTCCACGGAATTGCCGATGAGAGGGGTTTTTTTGACATGGCGCCCACCCATTTAGGTTTGATTCAGTCAAAGACATCCCGGTCGCCATGGAGAAACTAGCCTTTGACACGTTCAACCTTGATCCCATTGATGACAATACCCGCCTAGAGAGCGATGTCATTGACACCAAGCCTCTCATGTATTGCCGTGATTTCCAGTTAGAGAAATATCAAAAGACCAAGAAATTCACTCTGATTCCCTTGAAGACACTTGCTGAATCTGATCAATTCAAGCAAATGCGAAAAGATGTGATGAACGCAAAGCCATTCTTCCAATTGCGTGAGCTACGTGTCATTCGCCAGCCATTTACATACAACGACATCAATGGCTATTTATTCGTGATCTACGATGACCGCGAAAAGAAGGAAGTAGCCGAAAGTGCATCATCTATCCTGAGCAACCTCAAAGAACGACTAAACAACATGAGTTCCTATGGATTCATGGACTTCGACAGCCAATATCTTGAAGCCATCGATTCCGATGATCTCTTTGCTGGAACCACCTACAAGAAAAGCAACGAATTAACAAAGCAACTCAAGAAAGACGCCGGCTACTATGCCCTATTCACCGATGATGAAACAGTCAACGAGCAAATCGCCGTCTCACTGCTTGACAGCCAATATTATTATTTCCGCAACTTCTTCATGACCGCGCCAATTGAAAACTATGAATACGCGGACATTCAAGCTTACGAAGAACTCGATGGCAGAGTCTTGATCCGTTTTCTCAGCCTCTTGATTCACCACTGGTTCAGCCCAATTATTGACTCACTGGTCGAAAAAGAAACAGATCCATGGAAACGATCCTTCTCCCATCAGATGCAGCGATTCTATCACCCGGTCGTTGATATCGCCCGTGACTATGCGAAAACAGTGGAGAAAGACTATCTCCTGGAAGACGACTTGCTTGCCCTATTTGGAGTTACTCGCGAGGATCTGGAAAAGTATGCCTATGATATCTGGCTCACCGAAGACTACTTCGATGAAGAAGACTCTGAAAGATGGTATGATGAATAGCCAATTGACACTGCCTTTGGCATACGTAAAAGCCCGTTCCATTGGAACGGGTTTTGTTGTCTTTCCTTTGTCTACCAAAACCAGAAAGACTCTTAGATTTATAGGAATCCCACAAGGGAATCAAGGAGTTTCCTTATGAGCATTTTTCATTTCCGATGTGCCAATGGCATCTGGATGCTCCATCCAGTATGTATAGGCGTTAATCATTGTTGAAGCTAATATCTTGGCGATCACATCATGGTTTTTAACTTGTTGCTTATCGGAATAGCGTTTGCGAAAGTTCGCCTTGATGGTATGCTTCCACGGCATCCATAAACAGCGAGAAGTCCATGTCGGGAAGATCACCTCCCGATATGTCGTCGGTAACATTGTCTAGACCTGCCAGGATATCGTCTTCCATCTTGTTTCGAACATCGTCTGTATTGTCAAAATAGGAATAGAACGTTGTCCTGGCAACAGGTGTAGATGCACAGAGTCCTTTTACCGTAATCAAGGAAAAGTCTTTCTTTGCATATTCCTTCATGAACTGCCTTATGATGGCTTCTTTCGTATCCAACAAAGTCACCTCTACTATCTGATCAGCCTGTAGTTGAGATGTTCAATGTCAGGCTCTGGATCCCAGCCAACAGTAAACCCCTTCACCAACGCATCACGGTTTGGATAGTCTGGATTGTTGTAGGCTTCCCAAAACTTGACAAAGCCACTGATGCCTCCAACGTTCTCAGGGGGAGCCGCTCTTTCAGCTTCCACACATCTTGGACGGGGCAAGTCATAGCCGTCAAATGTATTTGTTACTTTGATCGATACTTTCCAACCATTCTCAAAATCATAGAGATATGTGAACTCATCCCCTTCCTTGAGGCAATCGGAAAGAAGGGTGTCTTTCGCAGGCACATCATGTTCTCCATTTCGTTCATCATTACTGCCGCATATATGCTTGTCCGCGACAACAAATTTATACGGATGGCAATTATCCCATCTCATCACTCCCTGGAATGCCTTGTGAAGATCTTGGAATGTGTAGGAGACAGGAATCTCCAGCACTCTTTTCGCAACAAACATCTGTAGGTCCATGGTGGCGGTCAATTCAAACGCCTTGCTTGAGATTGGCTTCATTTGATACTTTGCTTGAAGTGCTTCAAGCATGCCATCACGCGGATGATACCCGTCTTTTCCACCAACCGACACTGATCGACGATTCATCAAGGCGATATACTCGATTGGGATTGCATCTGATGTTGGCTTATTCAATGCCAGGAATTCGACATACTTCATTACGCTAATCAACTTTCCCCATGTACTCCTGTCCACCCCGGCACTGCCATATAGCACAGGTGGCTCAGATAAGTAGTCGTCCATGATCTCTTGCCTGATGCCATAATAGGCAAATGCCTTGCGAATGCCCTCGGCAAGCAATTCAGGCAGTTTTTCAAACTTCTCTTGGTCAACATTAGCGATTACAAAGCCAAAACGTGTATCGGCAGACATTGCTACCACGAAATTCCAAGAACCGCTAAACAACAGATTGACACACCATTGTTCAAGTGGCTTGACCTCTTCCTTGCATGCTTTTGGCTTCCGGGGAAGCTTTTCTACTATTCTCTTTGCACAAAACACTTTGATCATACATTCATCTCCTCCAGTAAATCAAGTATACCATGTTCCATGGGCCTTTGATGGGAGAATGATTCCAATCCTATTCCATCAGAACGCTCTTAGTTTTCTTGGTTTTTCTGGTAGTCCGGCTCTTTCTTGCCTGTTTCTGTGGCATGCGGTCAGTCTCTTTCACTTCCTTGGCTATGCATTGCTTTTCGAAGCAGACAAGCCCATAGCATACTACACTTTCAAACTCTGTTTTTACTCCCTCAATGTACTTCTCACGGATGCATTGGCCTACAGCCTCCCCCAGGCTTGGCACCAGTTCTTTTTCCTCCTTGGCGTGTTTCACTTCTATGACAATCGCCTTTGTCTTGATGGCATTGTGCAGCACTATGTCTGGTCTTCCTGTTCCGTATTCCCTGTCTGTAGCAAGTTGCCACCCGCCTTCCTTTAGGTATGCGCCGATGAATCCATGGTAAAAGTCTTCACTGTAGTTGAAGTAACTCATGCTTTCAAGCAGATGCTTCGACAGGAGCTCAGCCGCCTTTTCCGCATTATGGGTAAGCAAAGCCTTTATAATCTCACTCGCTTGGCTTTTGTCACTTTTACCAACCATCCATTTGATGATGTTATCCTTGTAGGCCAACTTCACCTCTTTGTTCGGGATTTTCAGGCTTATAGCCGAGACCTTTTCATCCTTATGTTCCTTGGTCAGGTAGCCTGTCTGGTACAAGACCGTCCAAAGGTTGTCTCTGTCCCCCTACAGGATGTCGTAAGTGACATTCCTGTTTACCACAGTAGTAACAGATCCCCCTCAAGCAAGCCTGAGATCTCTTCCTCGATGTTCATCTTCGGGTTGCTTAACATCATTCGCAGGATTTCGTTTCCACTTGTTCCAAGCCAATGTGACTCCATATTCCCCCCTGGATGTCCAATAAGGTGAGCAGCTTGCTCAAGCACATCCCATGGGCAGTAGATCTCCGCGTTTCCAAACACATAGCCATCGTACCATTCCCTGAAGTCACTTTCCCTTTCAGAAATACCCGCATCATAGAGAAGCTTTTTGACTTCCTGCGGCGTGAAGCCAAAAGCCTCGGAATACTGATACCTCTGGATGCCATACCATGAGAAGTTGTTGATCCCCGTGAAAATGCTGGCCTGGGCGATTCGCATGCATCCAGTTACAACTGCACGCTCCAGATATTCATCATTGTCCTTCAGGGCAGGTCCAAACAAACTAGCAATGAACTTCTTCATCGCATCATACGGGGTTACCAGCTCCTCTCCAACCTTGAGCGCTCCCTTAAACAGAGATGCTTTCGCAAGAGGTACATCGTACTCATCCAGCAACACGACCACCTTCTTCCCATAGGTGTCCACAAGCATACTGATCATTGTATCAAGAAAAGACTCCATGTCTGACTGCATTAACAACTTCCCGTTTTCCGGTTCCTTATATTTTTCATTGCTCGTGCCTTTCCTGATTCTATCGAACAATTCAACATCATACTGGTCACATTTATCAAAGTCGAAGAGTAACCTATTTCTCCTGCACCATTTTTGCATCGCGCGCAAGATATTGTTCATCAAACTGTCATAGTTCGCACCATCAACACCATTGAAAGAAAAATGCATCACTGGATACTGTCCCATGTGCGCCTCTACGATAGCTTTCTGTTCCATGATAGCAAGACCATCGAAAAGCTTCTCGGTTTTCTCCCTGCTGTTCCGATTGCTGAAGAATTCATCCAAGGTCGACAACATCAAGCTCTTCCCGAATCTTCTTGGACGTGTAATCAGGGTGACCTTGACCCTCGCTCCCAGCAAATCATGCAGAAACATAGTCTTGTCTACATAATACGCGCCATTCTGGCGTATCTCCTTGAAGCTCGTAATCCCTATAGGTAATACAATTGTCATACAATCCTCCTTTCGCTTGGCTTTCGCTAGTATTATACTATACATATCCTCATTGTTCACGCTTCATTCATTCTCATGATCGGCAACGCAAAGAATGGATGGGTACAAGCCAGATTGTTATCATATGGTTGCTTTTCTGTTTGAACGATTATCTTTATGTAGAACAAGCGACTTGCAGGATGATTCATAGTCGACTGCCAACGCGAGGCGAGAAATGTAAACAGCAAAGCCGAGAACGGTAAACGCCGCGACCTCTTCGGTTCCGACATACTTGATTACCATCACACATATATGAATTGGGGTCTTGACATTGACGGGGCGATTCATCATACTAGATGTAACATCATGTGTGTGATGCATTTGCTTAGCGCGAGGGAGTTTGATCATGGAGAATAAGATAGTTGAGATTCATTGCCTGCAATGTGGTGCGCCAGCCACCTTTGATATCATTAGCCAAAAGTATGTGTGCGGCTATTGTGGTGGAAAGGTGGATATCTTGGCTTCTTTGAAAGAAAAACAGGATTTCCGTTTGATTCAGCGTCACAAGCTGGACAGTTCTGTCGGGAATTATTCCTTGTTCAGCACTTCCTGCAGTGGATGTGGGGCTGAGCTGGTGTTTGAGGAAAACGAAGCGCTCACCAATTGCGCTTTCTGTGGCAGACGTTTGGTCAGGAGTGAATATCTGGATTCCTCCAATATGCCAGAGTGTGTTATTCCTTTCGGGGTAACAATCGATGAGGCGAAGGGCTTGTTGAAGGATTGGTGTGAGAAAAACCATGCAAAGCCTGAGGCGAAGGATTTGTTGCCAGTGATCCATGAGTTGAAGGGATTCTATCTGCCTTATGAAATGGTCAGGGGTCCAGTGCATATGAAGGTTGGCAGAATGGACGGCATGCGTGTCTATGAATGCGAGGGATTCATGGACAATGAATTTGTCAATCGTTCAAGCCAATTGGATAATCTTTTGCTGGATGGAATGGAGCCTTTTGACCTAAAT
>OMYM01000072.1 GCA_900315225.1 uncultured Erysipelotrichaceae bacterium
AACCTAATTGTGCCCCTGAGTATAATGAAAGAGGTCTCTTTCCATGATTTCCTCATAGATGCGATTATATATGTCGATGCGTTCTTGCCCAGTGTATTTGAAAAACGTATCATCATAGACGTAACAAGCATTTTCTTTTGCCTGCTCATAAGGCGTTTCAATCAGACTCATCGAGGCTCTCTTTCCTTCTTCAAACTTTCCGATGTCTCCTGCCACTGGATAATAGATCTCTTTGTGTCCCTGTATGTTTTCGTTTTTTCTCAGGAACAACAGGTATGTATGCCCCTTGATCATTGGCAAATAGCCCATGTAGGAAACAAGTGAGTTGTCCCAAAAGATGCGTACAGGTTCATACAGAATTGCCGTATCGGATAGATCGCCTTTCAGGCATTTCACTATCTGGATTTCTTTCTGGATGGAGAAAGCTTTTGGGATGCCCGTGTCTTCCGTCTTAGCAAGCACAATGGCATCGCTGTTGCCCATTAGCTCGTCAAGATTGGACGAGGTTAAGTCAAACAGCTCAATATAGGCATCGGAATAATCGACACGATAAGAATCGATCTGGTCAAGGCTAGGAATTGGGGACATCGTGCCTTTGGCATATGTCGCAAGAGCAAATGACATGATCATTGTCACGAAAAGAAAGAAAACAATGCTTTTTTTGATCATGCGGATAACCTTCTTTCCCGTATTTGGATGAACTTGTCGACAATATCTTCGATATCCGTAATATTATGCGTTGCAATAACGACAAGCTTTCCCATCTGGCGTTGCTGGCGCATGACTTCCTTGAACATTTCAACGCCATTGTCATCCAATGCATTGGTGGGTTCATCGAGTAGAAGAATATCTGGATCCTCCATGATCGCCTGGGTGATCGCAAGCCGTTGCCGCATGCCAAGGGAATATCCGCCAACTCTTTTGTCTTTGTAGGGGAACGTACCCGTCTTTTTCATGCATTCAATCATAGTCGCTTCATCGATCTGTTTCCGGATTGACGCAAGAAAACGCAATGTCTCAATGCCGCTCATATGGCGCCAAAACAGTGGTGTTTCGATGATAACACCTTTTGTTGTGTCCGGACGATCATACACAATTTGTCCCTCGTCTTGTTCCGACAGACCAGCAAGCATCTTTAGCAAGACTGTCTTTCCACTGCCATTTCTTCCCTGCACGCAATAGATATTCCCATCTTCAAATGTGTAGTTTACCTTGTCAAAGACTTTATTGTTTTTATAACTTTTAGAAACATTCTTCAATACTATCATCTCATTCTTCTCCTTCCATATTCCATCAAGATAACGATAACCACATATGTTACAATCACACACCAATTCCCATGGTATTGACTTCCTGTTGTCACATTGTAACAAATAATATTCCACAAAGGCTGCTTGCCTGTTTTGTATATCATCGACATGCCCGTAAAAGAAGTCACTGCCATGGAAGCCACAGCCAAGACAAGCGCTATTTCGTTTCCCGCCACCAGCATCGTTATGCCAAATATTTCGGTGAATGTAATTACGATCAAGGTATTTCGCATCATGATTTCCATGACATCAAGTGAGAAGGAATCCCTTGTCGCAACAAGCAACACCATGTTATAAATGCTGGTGTAAACCATGCATTCCCGTAACATGATCTCCCCTTCCCTTTTTCTGTAGCCTTGTTTCGATGGCATGCGAACAAGGATCATGGATTTGTTTTCATTAAGACAGCGAATATCATCGATGCAAATCATTGTCAAAAGAAGAAAGGGAAACATATACGAAAGATTGCTTGCGATGTCAATCAGTGAATATACATGCATTTGGCAATTCAAAGCCATAAACGATCCTGTCATCTCTCTTCGCAAAAGCAAAGTTGCCAGTATGGATAGAACCAGTAGGCAGTGTTTCATATCCGCCTCCTTCGGTAAAACAGTATCATCACAACGCAAGCAACGATTCCATGGAACAATGCTCCAAGCCACATTATCCTCGTATTCATCCATTCATAGGGATCATAGATGTATCTAAGAACAGGCATATCCAGATCCATGCCAAGCGAAGGAATCAATGTCATAGCCCCAATAAACAACAAGGATGGATGTATATGCCCAGCAAGAGCTACCCAAAACAAACACAGGTAACAAACGACGAACATTCCCAGAAAGTTTACGTTCATAGCTGCTGCATAGGCAAAGCGAAGACAACAGAAGGACATGAACAACGCTCCCCACCCAGTTTGCCTGGCAAGCGAACACAGAATCGCTTGCGACCAAGCAAGCCGTGACGAATATCGTACCATGCACATGGGATCGTTAAAATAACGCAATACGACCACGGTTGTCAAGACCGATACTGTTTCGACAAGCATCAACCCCGCTTTCAGAGGCATGCCTGATGTAGCAAGAAAAATGAGAAACAAGCTTGTGATAGTCATGCCTTCGGCTTTCATACCAGATCCTTCTTTCGCCAAAAAGAAAGGACGATGCCAAAAGTCATGACAAGCAATACCAAGGCAAGAAAGATCGGCAGGGATCCTTGGTCATCCCCTGTGAGATATGACAGCAAGGAGTATTGTCTTGCGGACATGACCAACAATCTTTGGTAAGGAAAGATGCCAGCAAAAAAATAGATGAGAAACGTCAAGATATCTGACATATAGGCATTCCATCCTGTCGCCACGGAAACCCCATAGCATAATACGGAAAAAAACCTTATTTGCAAACGGGGGCTGCTTGATGATTGATAGTGTAGTGTTGATTTAAGAGGTAGTGACATCATAGGGTATAGTTCA
>OMYM01000108.1 GCA_900315225.1 uncultured Erysipelotrichaceae bacterium
GAGATGGAGATGCGCAAGATCGTTGCAAGGGAAGAACCAGATGCGGTTGTGACGTCCCTTGGGCATGCGCACCACCATGAACATGAAGACCATGACCATCAGCATGGCGGAAGATACAGGTATAAGATTGCTGGATTGGATTGCGCGGATTGCGCAGCAAAACTGGAAGGAAAGCTGGCAAAAGTTGAAGGCGTTGAACATGTGCAGGTTAATTTTTTAGACAGCACTTTGTCGTTTGATTGTGCGGAAGGGAAAAGCGAATGTATTCTTGACCAGTTTAAGGAGATAACGGCGAAAGAAGAACCTGAAGCTGTGATCAGCGAGTATGCTTCCAAGGCAACGGTAAAAGAAACTGTGGAAGAAAAGGACACGATGATCTATCGTCTTGGCATCGGGGCTGTTGTATTTGCTTTGGGTCTGTTTTTGCCAGAGGGAATGAAAAATGTTGCCATGATATTGGCATATTTGATACTTGGCTATGATGTATTGTTAAAGGCTGTGAAGGGATTTGGACGTGGACAGTTGTTTGACGAGCATTTCTTGATGGCGGTCGCAACTTTGGCAGCGCTGTATTTGCGGGATTTTTCCGAGGCTGCAGGGGTCATGTTGTTCTATCAGATTGGGGAATATTTCCAGGATTTGGCAGTCAAAAGATCGCGTAAGTCAATTGGCGAGCTGATGGACATCAGACCAGATTTTGCGGTTGTCAAACGTCATGGGGAATGGGTTTCTGTGGGACCTGAGGATGTACGCGTAGGAGAGATTGTGCGGGTGAATCCAGGGGAAAGAATTCCTTTGGACGGTGTGATTGTCTCGGGGGCATCGACGTTGGATACTGCGAGCTTGACTGGAGAAGCAAAATTTGTCGATGTGGATGTCGATGATGAGGTTTTGAGTGGTTCTATTAACCAGAGCGGAGTCCTACAGATTCTTGTCAATAAAGAATATGGCGAAGGAACGGTCGCAAGAATCTTGGATCTGGTTGAGAACCAAGAGTCTAGGAAAGCTACGCAAGAGCAGTTCATCACGAAGTTCTCAAGGATATATACGCCAACGGTTGTTTTTGCGGCGATAGCGGTTGCTTTGGTAATCGGGATCTTTGGCCAGGGATTTGAAGAAGGCATTCGAAGGGCTTGCACTTTCTTGGTCATCTCGTGTCCTTGTGCGTTGGTCATCTCTATTCCTCTTTCGTTTTTTGCTGGGATTGGTGGCTTGAGTTCCAGAGGAATCTTAGTTAAGGGAGCCAATGTAGTTGAGGATTTAGCGAAGATAGATTGGGTCGTCATGGATAAGACAGGAACGCTGACATCTGGTATTTTCAAGGTTGAAAAGATGATTGGTGATTCTGTCTCGTTGCTCGAACATGGCGCTGCGGCTGAACATTATTCAACGCATCCGATTGGTACGGGGATCAAGGCGGCCTATGGAAAAGAAATAGATGAGACTCTGCTAGAGAATGTGCAAGAGATAGCCGGAAGAGGAATCAAGGCACTGTATCGTGGAAAAGTATTGTTGGCAGGAAACGAGAAGCTTTTGGCGGAAGAAGGGCTACATACGCAATATGTCGAAGAGGATGGAACGCTGGTCTACATTGGCTATGATGGCAAGTATGAAGGATGTCTGGTATTGTATGACCAGTTGAAGGAGGATGCACTTTCGGCAGTCGAGGCATTGCGAAGGGAAGGAAAGAAATGTGCCATTGTCTCAGGAGATAGAAAGGCGCTGGCTCAGCGTAGCGGAAAGGCACTTGGGGCAGATTTAGCTTTTGGCGAATGCATGCCGAGAGATAAGGTTGAAAAAGTCGAGGAATTGAAGAAACAAGGGACTGTCGCGTTTGTTGGCGATGGAGTAAATGATGCGCCAGTGCTGGTTGCGGCGGATGTAGGCATGGCGATGGGAGCCTTGGGAAGTGACGCGGCGATTGAGGCAGCGGACGTTGTGCTGATGGACGATAGGCTGTCGTCCATCGGATTGGCAGTGAATGCAGCAAAGAGAATACTGTCTGTCGCAAAACAGAATATCTATGGCGCAATTACAATCAAGATTGCAACGCTGGTTCTAGGGGCACTAGGAATAGCTAACATGTGGATGGCGATATTCGCGGATACTGGTGTGGCAATGATTTGTGTGCTGAATTCCATGAGGTTATTGCGGTTGGCGAGAAAGTAAACACTGGGGAGACGGTTTTCCGTCTCCCCGTTGATTTGTTTTGTGGATTGGGGTATCCTCTATATGAAAGGAAGACGAAATATGATTGTGTTTGATATTTTCTGCATAGTTTTGCTGGCGTTCTTTATAGTCATGTATGTTTTGACAAAGTTGAAATAGTTAAAGATAGCCTATATCCCATAATTTTGCGTAATTTTAATGATATAATCGTGAATATGAAAAGATTACTTATGAGATGGGCTGCGAATGCTGTTTCGCTTTGGATTGTTGCAATGATCTTCTCTGGTGTCGTGTTTTATGACGGAACCTCATTGATGGTAACGGCTTTGGCGTTGACATTGTTGAATACGTTTATCAAACCAGTTCTGAAGATATTGAGTCTGCCTTTGACCATCCTGACGTTTGGACTGTTCTCGCTTGTTCTTAATGGATTGGTGTTGATGGTAGCTTTTAGCTATACGAGCGGGTCGTTGATCAGTGATCTCCCCACGGCGATGGTTGTCTCCATTGTATTGTGGCTGATCAACGGTTTGTTTTTCGATAAGGAGGACGACTGATGCAGGCATGTGTTTTGTACCATCCAGGGAATCGGAATGTTGAAAAGCTTGCAAAGATCATAGCTGAAAGGTGTGGTGTCAAGGCGACCGATATTTCACAAAAGCACCCAGTCCCAGATGCACAGTTATTGTTTATTGGGCTATCGGTCCAACATGGAAGGCAGGATT
Source organism: uncultured Erysipelotrichaceae bacterium (assembly GCA_900315225.1). Taxonomy (GTDB): domain Bacteria; phylum Bacillota_I; class Bacilli_A; order Erysipelotrichales; family Erysipelotrichaceae; genus Bulleidia. The sequence goes on from OMYM01000108.1 coordinate 2,895, forward strand.
TAGTAATGATGGACTACCTGGATAAGCTTCCGACAAACTTTGTGCGCGGCGCAGCATTGTTTTCTTCACATCACAAGGGCGAAGACCGCACGGAGCAGGTGGTAAACTTGCTGAACCACAAGGGAATAGATGTATTTCCTGATACATATGTATTCAAGGAATCGGGATTTGGCATTTTCAAGAACAAGATAGACGCATCGGATGCCGAGGAGGCAACGGCATTTGCGGATACTGTCATTGAAGCCGTGATCTCAAAGTGATCAGGCTTTTTTGTTCTGCTGGCATTGACTTCCAATTTGCACACTTTTTCCAAAATACTAATTTTCAGTGAACCAGGGCGGAATACATCCTCCGAGGAGGGAAAGGGATGTTGGCCGCAGTTCCCTCCACCATGCATATTCCCTTGGTGTTCGCCAAACCCACGCAGGATTTCGAAGA
>OMYM01000330.1 GCA_900315225.1 uncultured Erysipelotrichaceae bacterium
ATGAATTATCTCGGTTTCCGTATAATTGGGAGATACAACAGGATATATTCAGTGATGGAAGTGTGGGGGATGTATTCTCTTTGGATCTTTGTTTACCTCAGAAGGGAAGGAAAGCCGTTAGGGAGTTGTTTGACAATAGTGATGCAATGGTGTTGTTGGAAAAGTGGGGTATTGCGGATGAGAGGTGGAAGATTATACCACAGGTGTCATTCGCAAGGATCTTGTCGATTGAGGGGACACTATATTTCTTGCAATGTTTACCGGTATTCATTAAAATAAAGTGGAAAGCAGGCAAGATCCTTGATAGCAAGGTGTACATGCATTGCATAGCAAAGCATGTACAGTAGGCATGCTTAACCATATGTATTGTTGAATAACATCAATGAAGCGGAAATGATCGAATCAAAAAAGGGAATACAAAGAAAGATGGGTGATGTAGCCGATGGCTGGAGAAGGTGAGCACAAGAACCATCGCTAACGGAAGGAGCAGCGCTGGGCTGAACCTGATGGACGATGGACGGATGCGAAGCGCGATGAACAAAGACTAATTCCTGTTTGTGGTTTTAACAAATTCATGTGGATGTTTTCATCAAGTTTTGCGTATATCATCAGGTGATAATACACATTGGAGCGAGGGAACGAAACATCTTCGCAAGATAATGATTTGTTGCATAGGAAATCTATCATTGCCCATGGGCAGGTGTGGCTTTTCTGTCAATCGGATGATCAAGATTTCATCTTGTCTTTCTAATGCAATGGTGTAGAATAGTTATGTTGTGGCTTTTAGCGCACAATGTTGATGGAGGATGGAACATGGATCAGACAATCAGTGAGTACAAGAGTATCATTGCCGAACAGGCAAAAACAATCCAGTTATTGACTGACTTGACGAGAGCAGGGAGCTGGATCATAAACTATGCCCCGGATGGGTCTATATCTTCTGTCCAGTGGGGAAATGGCTTTCGCCGACTGATGGGGTATACAGACAGCACCGATTTTCCCAATGAATTAGGACCAATATTTCAGGGGATATATCCGGATGATCGTGAGGCGTTTATCGCATACTTCAAAAATATCATCGAGCAAAAAGACATTTCAACGACGGAAGACTTTGATTTTCGCTTTATCAGGAAAGACGGAACCATCAGATGGTTCCGTAGCATGGGACGCATCACTCGGGATGAAGACAAACGTCCTGTCAGATTTCATGGCGTGACCATCGACATCGACAAGACGAAGAAGCACGATTTTCTGCTCTCCCAGCTTCAGAATGAAGCGGCGACCCTGGACATAATCCATGAAATGCTTGGCTCTGGCAAATGGACAATGGATTTTGATGAAGACGGAAAGATGACTCAGGTGAACTGGAGCGATGAGTTCCGCCATATGCTGGGCTATCATGGTTTGGAGGATTTCCCTAACGTTCTGGAGTCATGGTCTGATCTTTTGCATCCGGAAGATAAAGAAAGCGTGTTAAAAGAATACGGTGAAACAATTCTGGACTATACAGGCAAGAAGATATACGATGTTGAATATCGGTTGATGACAAAGAACAGGGGCTATCGCTGGTATCGGGCGATAGGCAAGCCTACACGCCGTCCTGACGGCTCTCCGATTACGTATGTCGGTGTTTTCATTGATATCACGGATCGGAAGGAAATGATGCAGAAACTGAGTGAACAAGGACAGTCCTTGAATATTGCCCTGCAGGAGGCAAACAAGGCTAACAAGGCAAAGACTGCCTTTCTCTCCAACATGAGCCATGAGATGCGGACGCCGATGAATGCAATCATCGGTCTTGATAGCATTGCCCTCAACGATGAAAGCATCAGCCCTAAAACCAGGAAATACCTGGAAAAGATCGGAGAATCCGCGCATCATCTTCTTGGCATCATCAATGATGTGCTTGACAAGAGTCGCATTGAATCGGGACGCATGACAATCAGGCATGAAGAATTCTCATTAGCCCGTTCATTGACCCAGATCAACACCATGATCAACGACCAATGCATCGACAAGGGACTTGATTACGACTGCCACATCATTGGAAGCGTGGAGGACTACTATATTGGCGATGACATGAAACTTCGCCAGATAATGATCAACATCTTGGGCAATGCGGTCAAGTTTACACCCAAAGGGGGAAAAGTCTCGTTTACGGTTGAAGTGATCTCTTCCTACGATATGAAAGATACACTGCGCTTTACCATCAGCGACACTGGCATTGGCATTAGCCAGGAATTCATCCCGCATATCTTTGAAGCCTTCAGCCAGGAAGACTCTTCCCGCACCAATCAATACGGAAGCACAGGTCTTGGCATGCCCATCACCAAAAGCATTGTTGAGCTGATGAACGGCACCATCACAGTCGCAAGCGAGAAAGGAAAGGGAACGACTTTTGTCGTTACCGTGACCTTGGGCAAGCCTGAACACCAGGTTAGCCAGGAAAGCCTAAAAGAGCTTCATCTGGAAGATCTAGAAAATCTATGTGTACTTGTCATTGACGATGACCCAGTTGCCTGCGACCATGCGGAAATCGTGCTGAGCCAGACAGGCATCCATTGTGAAAAAGCACTGTCGGGACAGGAAGGCTTGGAAATGGTCAAGATACGCCAAGGGCGTGGAGAACCCTACAAAATGGTTCTTGTCGACTGGAAAATGCCTGGGATGGATGGCATTGAGACATCTCGGCAGATCAGGGACTTCTCTGGCGGGGAAATACCTGTGATCATCCTGACCTCCTTCTCCTGGGATGATATCGCTGAAGAAGCAATGTCTGTTGGTGTGGATGGTTTTGTTGCAAAGCCACTGTTTCCAGGAACAGTAATGGAACAGTTCCGCGATGCGCTGGCAAAGCGAAATGCCCGAAAGCTTGCAAAAAAGACAGATCTGAATGGAAAAAGAATCCTGTTGGCAGAAGACATGCCAATCAACACAGAAATCATGTTAATGATACTGTCCATGCGGGGAATACAGGCAGAACACGCCGAGAACGGAAAGCTTGCTGTTGAAATGTTTTCATCCCACGAAGCAGGCTATTACAATGCCATCCTGATGGATATCCGCATGCCCGTGATGGATGGCCTGGAAGCCACAAAGACAATCCGTGCCCTGGAAAGAAAAGATGCCAAGGAAATTCCGATTATCGCCTTGACCGCCAATGCCTTTGACACGGATGTACAGCTAAGCATGCAGGCTGGCATCAATGCCCATCTCAGCAAGCCGATTGAGCCAGATACTTTGTTTGAGACCCTTGAACGACTGATACACTAATGCATGGCTTCCTTCTTGCCCTTGGGCATTAAATTTGGGATTTAAGAAAAAACTATCAATAAGTTAAAATCATACAGAAAAAACATTATGGAAACGAAGAAAGGCATTGTATCGATTATTGTTGTGTGATATAATCAAAGATGAAAGTGAGGAACTGACCTGAAACTTGAAGAATTGTTTGGAAATCTGACGGATGAGCAGAAGGAGAAGGCAAAGGCTTGTAAGAACGTTGAGGAATTCAAGGCGTTTATTGGCGATGAGGGAATCGAATTGAACGACGAGTAGTTGGAGGCACTGTCAGGTGGTAGTGTATGGGATGGTCCTTCGAATTGCGATAAGTGCACTCCTGACTGCATGCCTTATTGGTGGTAGTTGAAAAGCATCACAAGAACCACAAGAGTTTGACTTGCCGCAGGCATGGGTATGCCTGCGGCAATGTTGTTGTATACTCGGTGTCATTCGCAAGGATCTTGTCGGTTGAGGGGACAATATATTTCTTGTAATGTTTACTGGTGTTCATTAAACAAGGAGGAAGGTTGTATGAAAGCAACGGAAGCGGGATGGCGCGTTTCTAGGTATAACTTATATTTGCCACTGAAGGAGAAAGGGAAGATAGCGATAGTTAATCTTTACAAGGGGAATTGTGCTGTGTATTCTTCTCTGGAGTATTATCTGCTGAATGTACTGGATGAATTGGAAGAGGATCATCCGATCATAGGGAGATTTGCGGAAAGAGGAATTATTGTCAACTTTGATGAGAGAAGGGCATTGGAATCCATGGCATATGCTTCTTGTGGGAATGGCATGGGTGTGGGGTTGACGATTTGTCCGACCATGGATTGTAACTTTGCATGTCCCTATTGTTTTGAGAAACATGAACATGGGAAGATGAGTGAGCGGGTTCAGGAAAATGTCGTTGCATTGGCAAAAGAAGATGTTAGACGCAAGCAATGCCAGAATGCTGAATGTTACTTGGTTTGGGGGAGAACCATTGCTTGCGGTGGATGTGATTGATCGTTTGTCACAGAAGTTTCTTGCGTTGGTGGAAGAAAAAGGGATAGAGTATCATGCAGGAATCATTACCAATGGGTATTTCTTGACGAAGGAGAATGTGGAAATACTCAAGAAAGGGAAAGTCTCTAGGATTCAGG
>OMYM01000254.1 GCA_900315225.1 uncultured Erysipelotrichaceae bacterium
CCATATTCGTTTGACGATGGAAGAGGAGGACACATTGAAGAGTATGTATGGATGGAGCGATTATTTCTATGACCAAGGATTTGCGGCCGCCGATGCCAAGCGAGTGGCTGATCTGAAGGCTGCCGATGACAAGCGCGTTGCTGATCTGAAGGCTGCAGAGGACAAGCATGCGGCTGACCTGAAGGCTATCGAGGACAAGCTTAACGCGGAAAGGAAAAAGAATGTAGAGACCATGCTGGAACGTGGGTTTGACTTGCCTACGATTCAGGACTGTATGTCACTGGATGAAGAAAAGCTCAATAAAATCTTGCAGGAAATCGAACTGGAAAAAGCAAGCGACCTGGATGTCAGCCAGCCAGCGCAGGCGAACGCCGAAGAATAATGATCCAGCTCCTGGAATTCATTGCAATAAATCCATCGGGTTGGCATGACTCAGACCGATGCGTCTTCTTGCGATGATTTCCAAGCAAGCAAATCTAAAGAGTGCATCAACAGAAAGGTCCGCGATCATGCGGACCTTTCTTTTCTTTCATCCACTGAAAGCAGCATTTGCAAATCAATTGTTGCCTGCCGATGAATTGGTATTTTACATTGATGCACAACGCGATGTTGTTGATGACATTCGCAATAAAAAATCATTCTTTGGCAAAGCAACATCAAATATCAAGTTGCCAAATGACAAGGCAATTGAAATTGAAGGTTAGTTAAATGATATCAATGTACAGATCGTTGAGAGCATTCCTGCATTATATCAAACCAACGAAAAGATTTCGGCGGTTGCGTCAATCGTTGGTGACAATAACGGCATATTGGAAATATACTGGAACGATCAAATATCTGGAACAGAAACCCTCCGGTTTATTAGTAACCTGGTACACTAATAAATCGAAGGAATATTTTAATTTCCATCAACGAAAAGATGGCTTGTGGAACTGTGCTTTTTTGAAATAATTTATTATTTTTAGCGACCGATTTCGGAAAGCTAACGTCTTTTGATGTCACACGAAAATTTCGCTTGACATAAGATTATTCTTACCGGTATAATTCAGTCGCAACTGTTTGAATAAACTGATTGCGACTGAATTAGAAAGGAGAACAATATGCTAAGAATTCATTTCGGAGATTTAGATTCGGAAAACTACATATACAATCCAGACAGCTTCTTTAACAATACATATGAAGACGAATGGATGATCGACCCTCTGACGATAGAAATGGTCAGGGATGTTGATGGTTCGGAGGTAATTGGTCCAAGGTTGATCGATAGTCCATTCTTAGGACCAATACCTGCCGAAAGACTATCAGGAGGAGTGAAAACCCTGATTCTCATGAACCATGATCAAGACCATATCTTTAATGCATCAGCTTGCGGCGACAATTGCGCAAAATGGATCCTACGGATTGGAGAAAGCAAAGACTTACTGATCCGGCTTGGATATCTCATGGATTTTGATGGTGCGCCATTCACAATTGAGATTGAAAACCTGAATAAGATCGTTCATAATGAAAAAGAGTTATTTGATGCAGTTTTTGATTATGATCTATTATAATGGGGCAATGTATTATGGTTGGAAAGTATGAAATTGAAATATATAACAATCGAGGCATATTTCAGCTGGGAAGAATTCTATACATCCTATCTGGCACACGAAACGCAAAACACTGTATTCCAATACAGCAAAGCCCATTTAAACGCAGCATACAAAACACATGGAGCCATAAGCAAATTGATTGGAACATAGCCTGAGCAAATTCGTCCGAGCGCTTATTGCCAATCTCTTGCATCTAGCCAACAATAACCTGAAGATTTGGTTTAGAATGCAAGACCAAGGGCAGTCATTGGTGAGGTCGAGGGCATTTTGTTTGTGGTATTTGTGAAAGATGATGGTTCTTTACACTAGAATGATGGTAGATATCTGTTCCAGATATCTACCATCGTCCCGCATATGACAGCAGACAGACGATGCAGAATTCTACTTATTTGTTCATCCAAGTATTCAATGAGTAAAGAAGACTAGGTTGAACTCATGAGGAATTCCGTAATGATCGATGGTCATAGGTTTTATAGGGCGGTTGTACAGGAACGGCTGCTTCGGAAATACGAAGCCGAAACAAATCTAGTGCCTGGTGAGCCTGGTTCCAAGGAAAACCCACTGGTTATGCTTGGAAAAGAATATGTCTACAATGAATTTTGCAATCTTGTTAGATATATTAGACACAACGCTTCATTTGTCTTGCGGCTTGCCAGCAACCTAAATCCAGTATTTTGAAGATTTTCCAGAGCTGTCTGAGGAGATGCTATCGATTCTTGCCAAATACGGCTTGCAGAGAAACCAAAGAAGAAGTGCTGTTTGTCAATCCTGTCCAGGTAAATGTTGGATAGGATTAGGCTTGGCGGCAGCACCTGCAACTGGACTTTCACCAGCAGATCTGTGTCATGTCCACAAACAACTATTGCGCTATATCACAAATTCTTTTTTTCATTTTATGTTTTGTATAAAGAGTGTAGGAAACAGTAAGAGAACTGTTTCTTCAAAAAAATCCCTCTTTGCACACTGGTGGTAAGCTTCTGCTTTGAATTCTCTTGCGCAAAGCTAATACATCTAAAATAATTGATTAATAAATCAAAATCATTACGACACGC
>OMYM01000536.1 GCA_900315225.1 uncultured Erysipelotrichaceae bacterium
GGAAAGCATTGCCAAGAACTATGAAAACGTGAGGAAAGGGGTGGATTCTGTGATGGGCGGAACAATTCTGGAACATGAAAGCAAGACGATTTTCAATGAAGGTCACAATGTTGGTTACAATGAAGGCTTCGAAGAAGGACTCAATATGGGCAAGATGGAAGAAAAGGAGACCATCGCAAAGCGTATGAACAAAGCCGGGATGAAGGAAAAAGACATTGCCAAGTACGTCGATGCAAGCATCGAGCTTGTCAGGCAATGGATTGGCGCTCCAGTATATATGTAGGCTCAGATGTACTGAGGGAACACAAGCATTCTTACAGAATACGACATGCAGAAGTAAAGACGCATGCATGGGGGAAATCCGTTCCCTTCCCAGCAAGTGTGGCTTTTCGCTCGTTGAGTGATCAGCTTGGTCAGTGAAGATACGAGATGAATACAATGAGTGTCAAAGGGGAGGCTGTTCAGCCTCCCCTTTGACATGATAAGCTTAATGACATTGCATGTATCTTTGGGGTCGTACTTTCTGCGTATACAGATCATCATGCGTGTAATCAAGCGTACATGTGTACATGGATATCTTGGAAATGATGACTTTTCTTCTAAAAATTATAGTTGTACACGCTTTCATTCATAATTGGTGTTGAAATGAATGAATTGAGTGGTATAATTTAGAGGCGAGCGTGGAAAGGAACGCTGTGATGCGCAAAGAAAGGTGGGTGGTATGAAACATATCGGTTGGAATATAGTTGTGAAGGAGCGTGGTTTTCATAAAGAAGCCATGGTGGAATATACAGGGGGAGTCTGTGCTTGTGGTGCCACGGAATATGTTCTTTCAAGGGATAAGTGTGTCCATGGAAGGGGTTTCGTGGCTTTTGCTTCATGAGGGATAGCTTGACGATACACAGGATATTGGAGAAACGTTATGGAGAAATATTGTTTTGCTAAGGATCAAAGGGCGTTGATGGAGGGGTTGAGTGTTCCGTTTGCGGTCTATCAGTTTATTGATAATAAAGTTGTTCCGGTTGTTCTTTCCGAGGGGTTTTGTGAGTTGTTTGCGTATCCTGACTTAACAATTGCTTACCAGGAGATTGAGAGGGGAATGTATCGGGAGATACATCCAGATGATGCGAATAGGATCGAGAATGCGGCGATTCACTTTGCGACAAAGGGAGGGGATTACGAGATTGTATTTCGTATGAAGAAGTATAAGATCGATCAGTATTCGGTGATTCATAGCAAGGGTAAGCATGTGGTCATGGAGGATGGGACAAAGCTGGCGTATATCTGGTATACGGATGAAGGGGTGTATGTCGGGGAGCCAAAGGGACAGGTGTCTCGCTTAAGTGAGGCGTTGAGTCAGGCGCTTCATGAAGAAAGCATTATTCGGCATAACAACTATGATATATTGACAGGTTTGCCTAGCATGACGTATTTCCTGCAGATTGTCGAGATGAAGAGAAATGACACCGATAATAAGGATTCGGTGATGTTGTTTTTTGACTTGAATGGGATGAAATTCTTTAACTCGAATCATGGGTTTGCGGAAGGGGATAAGTTGCTTAAGGCGTTCGCTAAGGTTTTGGTGAGTTTCTTTGCGAATGATTGTTGTTGTCATGTGAGTGGGGATCACTTTGCGGTACTTGCCAAGGACAGGGATCTGGAGGAGACGTTGCAGGAGTTGCTTGTCGCATGCAAGACGATGAATGATGGGAAGTCTTTGCCGGTCAGGGTTGGTGTTTATCGCATGGAGGATGATGTTCCAGCGTCGATTGCCTTGGATCGGGCGAAGCTTGCGTGTGATGGCTTGCGTGACACATATCATTCCAGCTTTAACTATTTCAGGGAAGAAATGAGGGAGCGGGGAGTCTTGCGCCAATATATTCTTGGTAATCTTGATAATGCGATTGAGCATGGGTGGATCAAGGTGTATTATCAGCCTCTTGTCAGGGCTGTTCATGGCAGGGTTTGCGATGAGGAGGCTTTGGCTAGGTGGATTGATCCTGTGAAGGGTTTTCTCTCGCCAGCGGACTTTATTCCGTTCCTGGAGGGTGCTGGCATCATCTATAAGCTTGACTTGTATGTATTGGAAGAAGTGCTACGGAAGATGAAGCGCTTTAGGGATGAAGGGTGTCCGGTTGTGCCACATTCCATTAACTTGTCGCGGTCTGACTTCGATGGATGCGACATGGTCGAAGAGATTAGAAAGAGAGTGGATGGGGCTGGGGTTGCCCGTGAGATGATCACGATTGAGATCACGGAAAGTGTGATTGGAAGTGATTTTGAGTATATGAAAGAACAAGTGGAACGTTTCCGTTCCCTTGGGTTTCCTGTGTGGATGGATGACTTTGGCAGTGGGTATTCTTCGCTGGATGTGCTACAGATGATTAAGTTTGACTTGATCAAGTTTGATATGAGCTTCATGCAACGGTTGGATGAAGGAGAGAGTGGAAAGATCATCCTGACGGAATTGATGCGAATGGCAACGGCTCTTGGGGTGGATACGGCGTGTGAAGGAGTGGAGAAGGAAGGGCAGGTAAGATTCCTGCAGGATATTGGTTGCTCGAAGATACAGGGGTATTACTACCAAAAGCCTATGCCGGAGGAATATACCTTGGATAAGTTTAGGTCACAGTCTGCGATTGGCTATGAAAACATGGAAGAAGCGGCGTATTATGAGACAATCGGAAGAGTGAACTTGTACGATCTTGCGTTTATTGCGAGTGAAGACGATAATGCATTCCAGAATATATTCAATACGATTCCTATGTCGATCGTTGAGGTGCATGGAGAGGATCTCCAGTTTGTCAGGACGAATCAGTCATATCGAGACTTTATGAGAAGATTCTTTGGGCTGGATGTATCGGATCGGATGATGTTGCTTGACGAAAGGCTTCTTAAAAAGGAGTCAAGGTTCATGAAAATCGTCAAGGAATGTAGTCGTAATGGAGGAAGGGCGTTCTTTGATGAAGGAATGGCGGATGGAACGCTTCTGCATGTCTTTGCCAGAAGGATTGGCGAGAATTTGGTCACGGGAAAGACGGCGGTTGCGGTTGCGGTGTTGTCGATCACGGAGCCAAACAATGGGGCTACCTATGCGAGCATTGCCAGGGCACTTGCGGCAGACTTTTACAACATCTACTACGTCGACATGGAGACAGAACGTTTCATTGAATACAGTTCTCCAGTTGGTGGAGAGGAGCTTGCCATGGAAAGGCATGGGGAGCGTTTCTTCGAAACCATGAGGAAAGATGTCGTGGAAAGGATATACAAGGAAGATCAAGAACCTTTTCTGCTGGATTTCACCAAGGATAACATTACCAGGGAATTGGCGACCAATGGGTCTTTCAGGATTGAATATAGACGCATTGATACCGGGGAACCGGTGTATGTGAGCTTGAAGACCATGCGGATGCATGGGGATGATAAGCATGTCATCATGGGGATCAGTGTCATAGATGCCCAGATCAAGCATAGGGAAGAAAGATATCAGTTGAAGACGGATAGGAACACATATGCCAGGTTGATGGCGTTGGGTGGAGGATATTTGTCGTTGTATTCGATTGACGCAAAGACAGGAAAGTATCGTGAGTATTCCACAACGGATCAATACGATAGTCTTGGGGTATCGAAGAAAGGAGATGATTTCTTCCTTGACATGCTGGAATCTGCCAAGAGGACAGTGTATTCGGAGGATTTGCCGGAATATATGGAGAAGTTCACAAAGGAAAACCTATTCCAGCAAATCAAGGAGAAAGGATCGTTTACATTGCATCATCGGTTGATGATCAATGGGGAACCCAAGAGGGTTTCACTAAGGATGGCATTGGTAAAGGAAAGTGATGGAGAAATTCTGATCGCTGGGATCAGAGAATGGATTATGAGGAAATAGAGGGAAAATATGAAATTGAAACTAGAGCCAAAGGATGGCTTGTCTTTGCGACATGCATATTGTTGGATGGTGACGTTGGCAGTGGTTATATCTGCGACAATGTTACTGATTACGGTACATTTGTCGCAGACATTCCGCCGCTTGACAAAAGTAACGGAGAATCATATTGAATTAGGAAAAGCGGCACATGAACTCATGGATGCTTCGGATTATCTGACACAATGTGTCCAGAGGTATGTTGTGAGTGGTGATGATCGGTTCTTGGATGGGTATTTTACCGAGGCGTTTGAATCACAGAGAAGAGAAGAGGCGGTTGCCAGGATGGCTGTCGATGAGACGACAGCTCCTGCCTTGGCAATGCTTCAGAAGGCAATGGATGGTTCCTTGGAACTCATGAACAATGAGTACTACGCCATGCGATTGGTGTTGGATGCACAAGGGCATAGAGACCTCTCAGAGCCTCTACAAGACGTACAATTGAGTCAGGATGATATCTCCCTCAAGAAAGATGAAAAACTCGCTAGAGCCGTTGAAATCGTCTTTGGCGATGATTACTATGCCCAAAAGGCAGACATACGTTCCTACATGGACGCAAGTCTTGCGGAACTAGAGAAACTGACGCTAACGACTGACTACACTGCAACAGATAACCTGCGAAGAGTCTTGAATCTGATACGATTGACGATAACCCTACAGACATTGGGAATATTCTTCATGGTGTGGCTTACTTCCCGCCTAGGGATCAATCCAGTCCTGCAGGCAGTGGAACGCATCCAGGCAGACAGCCCCATCCCCGAGGTGGGAGCCAACGAATTCCGTTATCTGGCAAGGACATATAACAAACTATATGCGGTATACAAGAACAGCTTGGAACATTTGAACTACCAGGCATCCCACGATCAATTGACAGGTGCCTACAACCGCTCTGGCTATGACTTACTGTTGTCTTCTATCGATTTGTCTACGACATACATGTTGTTGTTTGACTTAGATGACTTCAAGAGTATCAATGATACATATGGCCACGAGATGGGAGACAAAGTCTTGGTGAAGATGGTAAACACCCTACGTGGTAACTTCCGTCGGGATGATCACATATGTCGCATGGGCGGGGATGAATTCGTTGTCTTCATGGTCCATGCTCCAGAGAACAGTGAAGCTTTGATCGGTAAGAAAATCGAAAACATAAACAAAGAACTTAAAGACACATCCGATGGACTACCCCCTATATCCACCAGTGTTGGCATTGTACATGGCTCAGAGTCCACTGACCCTGCCAGTCTCTTTGAGAAAACCGATGAAGCCATGTACAAATCAAAAGCAAAGGGAAAGCATACCTACACATTCTCCCACCAGGGAGTTTAACAAGAGAGTAGAATATTTGAGGAAGTGAAAAGGAGATAAAGCATGAGTGAAACAACAAAAGAAACAATCAGGATCCAAGATGATCTATACATGGCGATCAATGGCGATTGGCTAAAGACAGCCGTGATCCCAAGTGATCGCCATGTGACAGGCGGACCTGCCGACCTCGACCAGAAAGTGGAAAAGATCATGATGGAAGACTTCAAGGCATTCGCAACAGGCGAAAAGACCACCGATATTCCAGAGATGGAATACGCCATCGCATTGTACAAGAAAGTCTTGGACACCGAAAGAAGAAACAAAGAAGGCATAACACCCGTTTTAAGCACCCTAGAGACAATCAAATCCATCCAGACGATGGAAGACCTAAACAAAGAAGCCACAACCCTTCTGATGCAAGGAATCGAGCTTCCTGTGCAGATAGGTGTCACAGCTGACATGGCAAATGCTGAGAAACATGCCTTCATCATTCAAGGACCAGACATGATCCTGCCTGACACAACATACTATGCTGAAGGTCACCCCATGGGACAACAATTATTGTCTGTGTTCAAGGACATGACTGCCAAGATCTTGGCATATACTCCATTATCTGTGGAAGAACAACAGACATATCTGGAAGATACTATCGCCTATGATGCCTTGATCGCCAAGAAAGTCAAAAGCAGACAAGAATGGTCTGAATACTACAAATCCCACAACCCCATGCCCACCGAAGAAGTCGCTGGCTACACTGCACCATTTGATTTGAAGCGTCTTCTGAGGGATCTTTATGGCGATCAAGCCCCAGAAACAGTGGTTGTGTATGATCCTAGGGCAATCAAGGAAATGAACGGCTACTTTAACCCAGAAAACTTCAAACTCTATGTACATTGGGCATATGTCAATGCATTGTTAAGATCCACTTCCTGCCTATCGGAAGAACTAGCCACCCTAGGCAAGACATACTCTCGCGCATTAAGAGGCGTGGCAGAAGATCCAGAGATTGCCAAACAGGCATACCAGACAGCCTCCCAAGTCTATTCCGAGCCAGTAGGCATCTACTACGGAAGAACATACTTTGGTTCCGAAGCAAAGGAAGACGTTGTTAATCTTGTCAAGAAGATCATCGCGACATACATCCATCGCATCAAAGAGAACAAGTTCCTGAAGGAATCTACCAAGGAACAAGCAATCAAGAAACTATCAACGATTGAAATCAAGATGGGATATCCCGATACCACTAGTGAAATCTGGTCAAAGCTCGTCTTTGACGCAAATGATTCACTCTATGTTATCATGTCTCAGTTGGCTAAAATACGTACGCAAGATAATTTCGATAAATTGACAAAACCCGTGGATCGAAGCGAATGGGTGATGCCGGGACACATGGTAAATGCCTGTTATGAACCCTCCAGCAACGATATAACCTTCCCAGCAGCCATCCTGCAAAAACCATTCTATTCCCTTGACCAAAGCATCAGTGAGAACCTAGGAGGCATTGGTGCCGTCATAGGGCATGAAATATCCCATGCTTTCGATAACAATGGGGCTAATTTCGATGAACACGGAAACCTGAAAAACTGGTGGACAGAGGAAGACTTTGCGGCATTCAAAGCCCTGACCCAAGAAATGATCGACCAGTTCGATGGCATTGAATACCATGGTGGAAAGGTCAACGGCGAACTGGTCGTCAGTGAAAACATCGCGGACAATGGAGGCATCGCCGTAACCCTGGAAATCATGCATACCCTGAAAGATCCCGACTACAAAGCATATTTCATCAACTGGGCACATGTTTGGCGCATGAAGTACAAAGAAGAATTCATCCAGTTCATGTTAGCCAATGACGTACATTCACCCAATGTCCTACGTACGAACATCCCACCAAGAAACTTCCCCGAATGGTATGAAGCATTCGGTGTCACGGAAAACGACAAGATGTACATTGCGCCAGAAAAGCGTATCAATATCTGGTAATGAACAGAATTGTAGTGCTATCCGGCAGCCCAAGAAACAACGGCAACACGCAAAGGCTTGTCCAAGCCTTTGCGAAAGGCGCAAGTGAACACAATGAGGTGAAAGTCATCTCTATCACAGACTACAAGATTAACCCCTGCCTCGGGTGCAACACTTGTTTTGTGAGAGAAGGAAACCAATGCTTTCAAGACGATGACATGGCCAAGGTGTATGAAAGCCTGCAGAAAGCAGACATCCTCATGCTTGCTTCACCTGTATATTTCTATGGCATCAGTGCCCAACTCAAAGCAATCATAGACCGCTTGCATACCCCAATGAGAAACACATTTCCCATCAAGAAACTAGGCTTGTTAATGGTTGGGGCAGCGACATTGCCCGAATTGTTTGACTCAATTCTGGTGCAGTATAGATTGATATTACGCTTCTTTCATCTGGAAGAAGCAGGCATGGTTCTTGTCAGAGGCGCCAAAGACAAAGGTGATATAACCGAAGAATCCCTGCAAGAAGCTTATGAACTAGGGAAATCCATTTGATACTTATATGAGGAGGTTATGGATATCATGATCATGCGTCCTTTCAATATCGTATTTCTCACAGTAACCCTTCTGTTTATTCTTTTGTTAATAATTGGAAGTGTTGTCTTAAACAAGAAAGATGTCAAGACACGCGAAAATGTCCTTGTGACAATATCGCTACTGACAATGGTGGGCTTCTTTGTATATAAGCTGAAGCTTTCAATGGATGTGGAATATAATGAATTACGGGCAAACATGGGAGGATTCAACTGGTGGAACGAGCTACCCTTGCATTTATGCAACATTAACATGGTACTCTTGCCATTTGCGGTCAAGCTAAAGAAACGCCCCTTGTTATCCTTCTGTTTCTTTATCGGTCCCCTAGGAGCCATCATGGCATTAACCATGCCAGGCTCCGACTTCAGCAACGTATCCATCCTATTGCCTAGAATGCTTGGCTTCTATGGCACCCACTTCATGGTGGTCATAGAAGGACTCTCGCTAGGAACACTAGGCCTATACAGCCCCAAATACAAAGACATCCCCATGACATGCGTAACCCTGTTTCTAACTGCAATCGTCATACATATGATCAACTTGACCATGCGAATCAGTGGCTTATACGACAGGGCAAACTACTTCTACACAATGGAGACAGAAGGCAATGGACTACTAGACCTATTCCACAGCCTCATCCCCTTCCCATTCTTCTACCTACTGCCATCGTTATTGGTGGTAGCAGTCTATACAGTGGCAGTCATTACTATTTTCAATCTATTCACGAAAAAAGAAATACCAGCCAATACATAACAAACAAGGAGGCATTCGCCTCCTTGTTCATCTTTCATTTACTTTCTTTCCCGTCATATGTTCGATACGCATCTTCAGTAACAGAGTTCC
>OMYM01000061.1 GCA_900315225.1 uncultured Erysipelotrichaceae bacterium
ATTTACCCCAATGGGGACGATGAAGAACCCAATGAAGCCGGTCTTCAGTTCTACGATGATATGTTCGATGAATGCCATAAATACGGGATCGAGCCTGTCATCACACTCTCTCACTTCGAGATGCCTTTCCATCTGGCAGAGAAGTACAATGGCTTCATGGACAGAAGGTGCATTGACTTCTTTGTAAAATATGCGACCACTTGTTTCGAACGCTACAAGGGAAAAGTCAAGTATTGGATGACGTTCAACGAGATCAACAATCAGGCAGAATTTGTCCGTATGGGCGCACATCACCTTGTGCAAGAAGGAGCAGTTCTTGTTAACGAAGGGGATGACATCGAAAAGCTGATGTATACTTCCGCCCATCACGAACTGGTCGCATCTGCCCTTGCGGTAGAAGCATGCCACAGAATTGACCCTGACGCTCTCATCGGCTGCATGATCGGCATGAACGGCGTTTACCCTGCTTCACCAGATCCAAACGATGTCCTTAATGCCCAAAAAGCAATGACGCAGAAGTATTACTTTGTGGAAGTCCAGGCAAGAGGTCATTATTCCAAGAATATGCTCAAGAAGTTCGAAAGAAAGGGATATGACTTCATTCTCCCGGGAGATGAAGAGATCCTTGCGAAAGGAAAGATCGACTATATCGGTTTCTCCTACTACATGTCGTTTGCGACAAAGTTCACAGGTCGCTTTGGGGATACCTATGACTTCAGTGAAGAGGATTATGTCAGAAACACATATCTCAAGGCTTCCGACTGGGGTTGGCAGATCGACCCGATCGGTCTTCGTTGGTGTTTGAATTGGTTCAATGATCGCTTCGAACTTCCAATGATGATCGTTGAGAATGGCTTTGGCGCATATGACAAGGTAGAAGCCGATGGAACCATTGACGATCAATACCGCATTGACTATCTGTCTGCCCATATCAAAGCGATGAGGGATGCGGTGAATTACGATGGCGTAGATCTTTTGGGCTATACGATGTGGGCGCCAATCGACATTGTTTCAGCTTCCACAGGCGAATATGACAAGCGCTATGGCTTCATCTACGTAAATTACACCAACGCCCATGAGGGCGATATGTCCCGCAGCAAGAAAAAGTCTTTCTATTGGTACAAGAAAGTCTGCGAAAGCAACGGGGAAGAAATCTAACATAGGGATGCCGATTCATCGGCATCTTTTCTATCCAAGACCCACGAAACAACAAAAGGAGAACACATATGAAGCCGAATTTCAAAGCATTGCTGCCCATAGGGGTATTCCTCATCCTATACCTTGGCAGCGGAATCTACTATGAATACATCCACCCTATCGAAGGACAGATGGGCTTTTACGTCATGTCGGTCGTTGTTTCTTTTGGCATTGCCTTGGCAGTCGCCTTCTTTCAGAACAAGGAACTATCCTTCGATGACAAGATCTCCCTATGCGCCAAGGCAATCGGCGACGACAATATTGTTATCATGTTGTTAATTTTCTTGATGGCTGGTGCATTCAGCGGACTGGCAAGCCAAGCAGGTGGGGCTGCTAGCACCGCCTCTCTCATGTTGTCAGTGATTCCTGCATCACTTGCCGTGCCTGGCTTGTTCATCATCGCCTGCTTGATTTCCATGGCAATGGGAACCAGCGTAGGAACGATCACCGTCCTTATACCCATCGCCTTGGAAATAGTCAAGAGCACTACATTTTCCATCCCCTTCCTCATCGGAACCGTTGTCGGTGGCGCAATGTTTGGCGACAACCTCTCGTTTATCTCAGACACCACAATCGCCGCAACAAGGACGCAAGGCGTGCAAATGGCTGACAAGTTCAAGACGAATATTCGCATTGCCTTGCCTTCCGCCGTCATAACACTTGTCATTCTTTCGGTGTACACATTCCTCCACCCAGGAGCCAAAATGGCAAGTTATGAGTACAATATTCTCCTGTCACTTCCCTACTTCATTGTCTTCTTCATGGCACTGAAGGGAATGAACGTATTCAAAGTCCTAGGCATCGGCATTATTCTGTTCTTCCTTATCGGCTTATTCTCTCACACATTGACGATATCCACGGCATTTTCTGCTATGTCTTCTGGCACATCCGGCATGTTCGAGACAATGGTCGTCACCATCCTTGTCGCAAGCATTAGCGCCCTTATGAAAGCCTACGGAGGCTTCCAGGCAATACTAGAATTCATCACGAGCCATGCGAAGGGAAAAAGAGCGGGCATGCTAGGGATCTTCCTGTTGACGGGAATGATGGACATCGCATGCGCCAACAACACCGTAGCGATCATCATAGCCGCGCCTATCGCAAAAGAGATTGCTGAGCAATACAACATCGATCCCAGAAAGACAGCATCACTTCTTGATACCTCCTCCTGCATATTCCAAGCCATCATCCCATATGGAGCGCAACTATTGATTGCTTCGAGCTTATCTGGTATATCACCAGTATCCATCATGCCATTCTTGATCTATCCGTATTTCCTGGCAATTGCGACAATCATCTCCATGGCAAAAGAATGATTTGGCTATTATACTGAAACGAGTAATTATAATCGTTCTGTATTCAAAAGAAGACACGAAATGACGCTGCCAAGTATGATGAATATCATGCTATCATAAAAGTATAAGTTTTCTGGTCTCTTGTCAATTGCCAGCATGTTGTCTCTCCTTCAACATTATCCCTTGGCCTTGCGCCAACCTGTTCCAAGTCCTGTTTCCAATTTCATGCATGACATACGCACCAATCATAGTAGTTAAAAGAACAGATACTGTCCATAGCGCCTCAGAAGGAATGACATCCTTTAAGAACGTTATCGGAATGCCATGCAGGACGTATATTTCATATGAGATTGCCCCAAGGAAAGACAATATCTTTCCTTGCAGTCGTAGCTTCATTGTTACAACATTCAACAATACCACAAACAGAATCGCAGAACACATGTAGGCAGGAACAAGAAGAACAGGATGCATCCGGGCTATGCATGAGCCAATGAACCCCATAAAGCAAACTACCAGAAACAGGTAATAGTGTTTTTGGATCCAACCAACAATGTTCTTTTCATAGCATTGCCATGCGCAACCAACAGGTATCAGCAGGATGGTATCATAAACCCAAAAGAAATACGGAATCGTCAGCAAGCAGAACAGAATAACGCCTACAGCAAACAAACATGATACACCAAGAATCCTTTTATCCTCCTTGATCACCCGCAACGATAGACCAAAAAACGCAATCCATGAAAGATACACAAACACATACCACAAGAAGGAAATGCCTCTATCCGACTGATAATGCTCCGAAAACAGTGATCCTATGTCTTTCACATCTCCATTAATCAAATAGATCCTCCAATAGATCGCCATGGTTATCACATATGGAAAAAGTATCTTTGGCAGTCTCTTCTTGAAAAAGCCTTTCTTCTGGGAAATGCCTTTCTTCATTAGTCCGTATCCAGAGTAAAAGAAAAACACAGCAACGGCTAAATATCCCGCATCTAAGTACATATAAAGCATTCCTCCATCCGCTACTCGTTGCGCTATGTGATGCAAAATAACAATCAAAGCAAAGAAACCACGATAGCGATTAGCGATAGATCGTTCTGTCGGATCAAAGAACCCGTCTGCCTTTTCCATGCTTCCTAACAACAGTAACCATGGAATGAGAGAAATAATACTGTTTAATGCTCTATTCATTTTTCTTTTACAACACCCTTTCCAATCACACGCTTTGTTTGCGTATTTATTTAAATGTAATTTATCATCAACTCTATGTCAATAGTTTTTTACAAAATTTCTAGAAAAGAGTATGCAGGAGTTTGCTCCATCCTTCAGCCAACCACTGTTCGGTTTATTAGTGCATCACAGAATGATTGTAAATATCTATTCCAGATATTTGATCATTCCAGTATATGCAAGATGGGTAAATACATGGTTTCATTGGAATACTTCATTATGAGTGCGCGATGTACAAGAGGATGCCACAGCCGTAACGCTCACTTTTGCTTCCACGGAATTTCTCGCCAAATATATTGCATTAATTTCCTCTTTGCCTTATTATTGTATCATCGAGCGGGAGGAAACAATGAAAGCAAGCGATAATCAACGAAGACCAATCATCGGAATCATGACGGGGTATATCTTGTCTGATTATTCCTCTGACTATAATGTGCGCTTGGTTAATTCGATCTGCCGGGAAATCGAACAAATCGGCATTGTTGCCAAGATCTACACAACGGTGGAAGGGTCGCCCATACATGAGGCACTTGCGACAGATGAAGAACAGCTATCCATGCATTGGGTGGCAGGCATCGACTATTGTCGCTTTGACAATCTATTAGCCATTGTCCTTGTGTATTCCACAATCATCCATGGACGTTCTAGCCAGGAGATACGTAGTTTCCTAGATTCTCTTCCCGACATTCCCATTATCATTGTGGGCAATCGTTCCGTTGAACTTCGCAACGGGCGCTATATTGTCATTGACGGATATCAGGGAATGAAAGAAATAGTCAATCACTTGATCGAAGTGCATCATCTCAAAAAGATCGCCATGGTTTCTGGCTCTCGCACAAGCAAGAGCGCCATATCCCGCTTGCAGGCGTACAAAGATGCTCTTGCGGAACATGGCATCCCCATTAAAGAGGATTGGATCGTCTACGGTAGCTATTTTCATACCCCTGATTCTACAATTGATCAAATATTCCAGGCAGATGCTTCGGTAGAAGCCATTGTGGCTGCTGCAGATGAAATGTGCAATGGCATATACCGCGTGGCTGAGTCCCATGGGCGCATTGTAGGGAAAGATCTTGCTGTGGTTGGGTATGACAACATTGCGACAGCCAAATACATGGATCCCCCTCTTTCCACCGTAGATGCAAACATTGAAACCTTAGGCGCATCTATCGCTGATATGATCAAGGAACAGCTTGATACGGGGGAAATGATTTCGCGTGTCATACCATCCACTCCGCTCATTCGTTGTTCATGCGGTTGTTCTCAACGGAAAAACACCAGCCACAAAGATGCTTATGGTGTGTACATAAGCCGCGACCAGATCGCTGACATGGAACAAAGAGACTTCTCCTCCGCTCTAATGCTTAGAAGCTTGTTGTTAACATCCAAGGATCCTGTCAGTTTCTTCGAAAAGATGGGGGAAAACCTGCATCACATAGGCACGCATGCTTCTTACATACTGATGCATGAAAACCCAGTAAAGGTCAACGATAACCACTTCCTTCCCATGAGCCAAACCATGCGGCTTATCATGATACAAAAAGAAGGCGATGTGCATGCATTTGCCAAGAATGATGCTCCCGTCATCCATTGGGGAGAAGCCCCGTTATACGCCGATAAAAACGATGAGGAAGGAATACGGATGGAGTTCTTGTTGTTCTGTGGCAACTATCGCTATGGTGTTTTGTGTGTGTTTGCCAAGGTGGAACAATCCAGCATGTACAGGACTCTATCCCTGCAGATCGGCAGTGCCATACGCTATCACATTCTCTCAATGCAACAAAAAGCATTGAACAGAGAGCTTGAAGAACAAAACCAGATCCTGGATTTTTCCGCTACCCATGATGGTCTTACAGGTCTCTATAACCGTGTAGGTTTCATGAAGCATGCAATTGAGATGATCCGTAGAAGCCCAGATGGCAGCACATTTGTTGCGATGATGGCGGATGTTGATCATCTCAAGCAGATTAACGACAACCTAGGACACGCGGCGGGAGATCTCTCCATCACCACTGCTGCCAGCATCTTGCATAAATGCATCCCCAATGGCATCGTTGGACGCACTGGAGGCGATGAGTTCACTGCCATCTTCCCCTGCAAGTCTGCCGATGAAAAAAACTCTATCACCCAGTCGATCAAGCAATCTTGCGAAAACTACAACAACGATAACAATCCGGGTTTCTACCTAGGAATATCCCTTGGCTGTTCTATCTTCCCCAAAAAAGACGCAACTCCTTTGGCACAATTAATCGAAGCAGCCGATGAGGAACTATATGAAAACAAGAAACTTCGCAGGCAATACGTCATCCGGGAGGAGGCCAAATAATGACATCACAGTTTACAACCATCCGCGATATCGCAAACGCCTTTGCCAGGGCAATGAACCTCATAGATCCCACTCTACAGAAGCACCACGAAAAAGTCGCATATCTTTCTTTCCGTCTTGCCCAAACAATACGCCTCGACAAGAAGCAGAGGATCCTTGCTCTTTATGGCGGCTTGTTTCACGACATTGGTGGAGCATTAAAGCAAGGGAATGTTTCCCTTGCGGATATTGAGTCAAACGCTCGTAATGTTGCTGAAACAGGCGCAAGCCTGTTGCGACTATTCCCTGTCACCCATCCTTTTGCGGATATTGTGCTGGAAAGCCAATCCCCACGCCTTCGTTTTCAAAAGCTGAAAAAGCATATCGCAACTCCGTATCTGATCGGACAAATCGTTCATTTGGCAGATACTATCGCCCTTTTATGCAATGAAGCAACGCCTGCCTTGAACCAAGTGCAACGTATAAAAGAATGCATCCACGACAACGCTGAAGAAGTGTTCGATTCCTCTGTCCTCGAAGCATTTGACATATTATGCAATTATGAATATGTCTGGCTAGACCTCATGTACAAGCCAGAGTTATTTCTCGATCTGATCGAAGACAACCGTTGGCTATCACTGGATGAAGTCGTGAACCTAACATCTTTCATGTCCAAGATCATCGACTTCCGCAGCCCTTTCACAGCCATGCATTCTGCTGGTGTCTCTGCCACCGCCGTTGCCTTGGCAAGACGTGTAGGAATGTCGGAAAACGAATGCAAGATGATGCGGATTGCGGGATATCTTCACGACATTGGCAAACTCAAGATTCCTCGCGAGATTCTGGAAAAACCCGGCAAGCTCACAAGTGAAGAGTTCAATGTTATGAAAGAACATGTCTACTACACCTGGATCCTGCTCAAAGACATCTATGGCTTTGAGCAGATCGCTACATGGGCTGCCTATCACCATGAGAAACTCAACGGCAATGGCTATCCCTTCCACCTTAGCCAAGAGGACATACCCCTTGGTTCAAGGATCATGACCGTTGCGGACATTTTCTCCGCCATCACCGAAGAACGCCCCTACCGCAAAAGCATGGACAAAGAGAAAGTCATATCTCTCCTGCGGCAGGACGCTGAAAACGGGCTGTTATCCACCCGTCTTGTCAATCTGTTGGTCAACGACTATGATGAAATCAATCGATTGCGAGACATCGAGAGCAAGGCTGCAAGTAAAAAGTATCAAGAAAGCCTTGCCAACTCCAGTAAAGAATGAGAGGAAATTATGGAAATCAAATCAGTCAAACTCTATGCGAACGGATTCATGACACAATACCTGGCAATGGCAGGTGAAGGAGCAGAAGGAATCGACCACACTAAGAAGTATCGTTCCAGTCTTCAAAACTATGTCATTGACACAGGCAAGGAAGTCATCCTCGTCGACACTGGCATGCCTAGTGAAGTACCTGATGCCATCCCCGATGAAAAGACAGCCATTTTCATGGGCAACAAAGTAGACAACTATGTCGATGCCTTGGCAAAGGTAGGCTACACCCCTGATCAAGTCGACAAAATCCTCATCACCCACAAACATGCTGACCATACAGGCGAATTGCGTGCTTTCCCCAATGCCAAGGTTTATGCTGCTAGGGAAGAATGCACAGCAGCAGAACTCGCTCCATTCTCCAATGTGATTCCTGTAGACTTCACCGATGGTCCATACGCTAACTTTGAAAAGTCACAGAAGATTGCCGATGGCATTTACTTCATTGAAGCCAAAGGACATACCCTTGGCAACAGCATTGTCATCGTAGAAGACAATGGTCTCTACTACATGATCCATGGCGATGTCACCTACACTGATGAAGCCCTCTACGAAAACAAGCTTTCGATTGTATTCGAAGATGTTGCGGCGGCCAGAATTACCCTGGATGCAGTCAGGGAATTCGTTAGAAACCATCCAACGGTATATCTCTCCACCCACACGCCTCTTGGCTACGAAAATCTTGAAGCCAAGGCAATCGTCGACCTCGACAATCCTCCAGCAACCATTGAAGTCGAAGACATTAAGGTAGGCACCGCCTCTGGCAAATACGTCTGCTCTATCTGTGGATACGTCTATGACCCTGCCGAAAACGGAGGCGTTGCTTTTGAAGATCTTCCAGACGACTGGAAATGCCCACGTTGCAAGCAAGGAAAAGACAAGTTCAACAAAGCATAACATAAAAGCCCGGCAAGCCGGGCTTTTTTACTCATCTAGACAAAACCGTATGTCCAAAAACACTACAGCTTGTATTGCATAAAATGATCATTCTTCACAAAGCCATAGTCTGTGTATAGCTTTATTCCCATGTCTGACGCCGTGATCTGGATAGTTCCACAACCGTATTCCTTGGCATCTTGGATAACAAGAGAAAGAAGTTTTCTGGCGATGCCTTGGCGACGGTAGGCAGGATTTGTAAACATGCTTGACAATAGTCCAATCTTGCCAGTAGGACAACCAAAGTAGGGCGGTTTTTCGACAAAAGACATGCCACTGGTTCCAATGATACTATCCCCATCCATAGCAAGCCACGATACAAACGTGCCATCCATCATATGTCTTTCGTAGTAGTCTCGCAAGGAAGGAACCAAATCCATGTCTTCCTTCGCACCCTCCTCGCGAAGTTGTTGGATACGCATGTCTATGAACGTATCTAGATCTTGTGTCTGTAATCTTCTGTAAATGATATCAGGCAAGGACACGGATATAGTTGTATCCTTGGGAAATAGCATCGATGATCTTTCCTAGTTTGACATTGTCTCCTACCTGCACACATTCATACCCAGCGTCAAGAATATCTTCATACAAGCGATGATTTGCCCTGTATCCCGCCGCAAATACGACTGTATCGCAAGCAACCTTTATCTTTTCGCCATTAACAATCGCTTCAACACCATCATCCAGAATCTCAGTCAGTCTAGCACTGCACAAGATCTTAGCACCGCTATTCTTCACAAGATACTTGAGGTTTTGTTCATTTGCCACAAAAGAACCTCCCCTGGCCATGATACGATCCAACATCTCGACAATGGTTACTTCCTTACCCAACAGACGCAAATGACAGGCTAATTCACAGCCAACATCTCCTCCACCTACAACAACGACTTTTTGCCCTGTTTCTTGTTCACCAAGAAGAACAGGAATAGCCAAACGGACATTTGTCTTGTCTTTGCCTGGCACAGGGATGACAATGGGGTCAGCCCCTGTCGCAACGACAGTGAAATCAGGATTGAATGCCTTGACATCTTCGATGTTTGCGTCTTTGCCAAGCTCTACATGCACGTTGTATTTCTTTACTTGACGGATCAGGTAATCCACCTGATCCTTTACATCTTTCTTAAAGACAGGCGCGCCCGCAGCCGCCATGGCACCACCCATGCGGTGTGTCTTTTCCCACAAAGTCACATCATAGCCTCTTTGGGCTGCTGTAATAGCCGCTTTCATGCCACCGGGACCTGCGCCTATGACAAGGATTCTCTTCTTCTCCATCGCAGGAACAAGAACATACTCACCCTCATGCATTGAAACAGGATTAACGGCGCAAGGTCTAGCCCATCCCTTCATGGAATTAAAGTGACATTCACCGCATCCAATGCAAGGATTGATTTCATCCAGCATTCCTTTCTTGACTTTGTTCGCCCAATGTGGATCGGCGATGAGTCCGTGTCCAATGGCGATGAGGTCCAATTTTCCTTCCTGCAAGGCTTTTTCTGCTTCATCAGGATGATTGAGCTTGCCATGCGCCATCAATGGAATATTCCCCGTGACAGTGCGGATGGTATCCGCTGCCTCTACATCAAAGCCAATCGGCTGATAGACACTGCTGACCATTCGCCAACGACAGGAATATGCTCCTCTGCCAAAATGAATCAGATCTACCAGTCCTGAATCAGCCAATGTCTTGGCAATGTGAAGTCCTTCTTCCAATGGTCTTTCTGGATCGTCCATGCTGTCGAGCGTCATCTTCACCGCAATCGGATAATCCTTGCCACAGACATTTCTCACTTCCTCTATGATTTCCATCATGAAACGCATGCGATTTTCCAGGCTTCCACCATATTCATCGGTTCGATGATTCCACTTTGAAGAGTTGAATTGATCAATCAGATATCCGCCATAGGCGTGGATCTCAATGATATCCACACCAGCACCTTTCGCCAGCTTTGCAGAATATCCCATTGCCTTGACAAGCCTCTTCACCCCATCTGTCGGAAGCTCTCGACACATTAGTTCTGGATTATAGTAATTCGGACAGGGACTGGCGGAATAAGGAGGAGTAGATGGATCAATCCAATTCATTCTCCCGATGCCAGGGGAAAGTTGGATGCCAAACTTTGCTCCATAACAATGCACCCTCTCCGCTACCATGTGCAACATATAAACATCCTTGACGCTTGTGAGTTTCTGACATGGGGCAGGTTCAAACTCTTCCGAACACACAACTGCCCCCGTCATCACCAAGCCGCATCCACCCTTGGCTCTTTCGCCATAATAGTCCACGTCTTTCATATTGAATCCGTATGTATGATCGGTGGTTGTTCCCATTGGCGCTAAGACAATACGGTTCTTCAACTGCATGGTTCCAATGTTAATTCTTTCGAACAGTTTCATTTCTTCTCCCTCTCTTGGTTATATCTTTGTCGCAAAGTTGTTAAGCTTCAGTATATTCGTAAAACGTACAGCCTCGATGAACTTCGCGATCATCTTCAAGCCAAGCAATCGCTGCGAATACATCCCGAAAACACATGAAGAGGCGAAGAAGACAATGCCTTCTTCGCCACTCTCATACTACTCCCCTTTGTAGGCAGGACACTCTTTTGGTGCTTTTGGCAATGGTTCACCCTTGATTGCTGCCTTGATCACATTGCGGTGTACATAAACCATCCAAGTCGAAACTCCAATTGCGACACTCGCAGCAGACACAAGTATTGCTTTCTTCATACCTTTTCTCCTTTCACGCCATCCATTATCCTTCATCTTCTCTCCAATGTAAACACTTATTGAAATAATGGAACAGAAATTTACAATCGCCCCGCATATAGCAGCTGACAGATAATGCTGAATTCCACCAAATCCACCTAATTGTGCATCCGAGTATAGACAACCCATAAAATCTGTGAAATAATGTAATAGAGGTATGATACATGAAGAAAGCAAAAGAAAACCGATGCATTGTCTGTGGACGTTTCCTGTCAGATGATCCCTTTGATGAAAGGCGCATCTGCGATGAGTGCATGAAACTTTCACCAGAGGTAAGAGAAGAGAAACAGATCATCACACGCATCAACAGTCTTCCCACAATGCTCACTAAGCAACACAAGAAATGGCTCAATGAACTGCGCAAAGACAAACGAGAAAATATCCGCAAAGCTGCCGAAAATGCCTACGCTGCCAAAATTGGTGTCCAGCAACGCCACCAATGGAAAATGGATGAAGTAGATGAAATCCTTGATATCTACGACGAAGACGAATATGAATACGAATACGATGAATAGGCTTGGATCAGGATCCAAGCCTATTCATTCTTTATTTTTATTCTGGTACGATCAAATACATGGAACAGATATTTACAATCGTTTTGCATATAACAGCAGGCAGACGATGCTTAACTCTACCTATTTGTGCGTCCAAGCATAATACGCACGTAAACCTTTCCATCAGGTGTCTTCATCATACGTTCATTCAGTCTCTTCGAATGACTCATGGCGCTTGGAATATAATCGATTCCCGTCATCGCCAATTCAACGGCGGTTTCGCTACTTGTTGCGCCAAGCTCTTTCAATCTTTCAATTGCCATCTTTCCTTCCACATAGTCAATGGAACAATCCGCAAAAGATGATGCAAAAGCAAGCATCCGACACATACGCCCCAAATCATATACCGTTCCCGTGATCGCCTTACAGGTATTGTTGTCTCTTGCTAGTGAGAGTATCGTTTCACTGGTGAATGCATTATGAATCGTAGTATTGATCATTCCCTCACGTATTAGATATGTGCATGGTTCATAACCATGCGAGCCAATTCGATACACCAACCCTTGAACAATAAGATATAAATCATTGTCTTCAACCAAAACAATGCGTCCATCATTGTAGTATATCGTTTTCCCATTCTTCTTATTCATCTTTTCTACTGCTCCACTCCCTTGATTCCCATTAAGTATCGATACGCCCACATTAAGTTTTCCCTGCGCAAGAACTGGCGCTGAACATAAAGGTAGCGCGCATTCTTCAGTATAGAATCAACGAAAGCATTATACCAGATCCCAATCTCTGCTCCAGATATTTGCAGAGGTTTAAGAACACTACACCAAACCGATTTTCTAAAGCAAACGGTAAGCAATATTTTGTTATTCTTCGAGTTATTCATACATTGCATAGATATATCGCAAATAATGATACAAATCATTGACTACCGAACGTAAGGTAGTATAATAGCTATAGGGAGGTTCAAATGAAGAAAACACAAGCTACAGGAAGCACTCGTAACGAAATACTGGAAAAAGCATTGGATTTGTTTTCAGTAAACGGCTATGAAGCCACCAGCATGTTGCAAATTGCGGATGCTGTTGGCATCCGCAAGGCATCTCTTTATAGCCATTTCACCAGCAAGCAGGATATTTTGGATAATATAATCAATTCCGTTCTTACAGGATACGCTAATCATTCGATGTTTTCGAATGCCAATTGGGATGATCCAGAGTATGTCAAAGACAAGTCTCATATGGATGGTGAGAAAGCTTCTCGGATCATTCAAGAACAGATACAGTATATTCTTCATGATCCACATATCGCCAAGGGAAGGAAGATGTTGGTGATCGAACAGTTCCGCAACAGCAAAATAGCACATCTCCAGTCAAAACAGAATTATGAGAATATCATGAATTACTTCATTGGCATGATACATTTCTTGATACGCGATAATGTCTTAAAGGAATACGATTCTTTAATCATGGCTGCCCAGCTTTCTTCCCCTATTACAGTATGGATCAACCTGTGTGACAGAGAACCGGAAAGAGAACAAGAAGTCATGGATTTGATCCACAGACATGTCCTACAGTTCTTTGAAGTATACCAGAAGCAATCTGGATTATGAATGAAGTGAGGTGGACATGAAAAGACAATTAATCAATTGGCTGGGGTTGGCAGGTGTATTATCGTTTCTATCATACACTGCTGCAGTCGTTTTTTCACCCATGGCATATCCAGGGTATAACTGGATTTCACAAGCTGTCAGCGATTTATCCGCTGAAACAGCTCCATCCAAGATGCTATGGAGACAGTTGGCTGCTTTATATGGCGTTGGAGGAGAAGTTTGCATGACTTGTGTAGCAGTCTATGTATCTGAGAAGAAGATTGGATCAAGGATATTTCGCATCGGAATATATCTGTTTGCGATTATGAACCTGGTATCTAACGTTGGGTATTCTATGTTCCCATTGATAAACAGCGGAAACGAGATCCAATCATTTCAGGAAATCATGCATATTGTTGTAACGATAGCGGTTGTTGTTTTATCGATTATATCTCTTGTGCTTTTGATCATTGCTGGACGCAAAGATCAAAAGACAAAAGGGATCGGCTTATGGGCAATGATTGCCTTGGGAATGATGTTTATTGGAGCAATCGGAACAAACATTGCTCCAGCAAGATATTTTGGCATTGTTGAACGGTTCAGTGTATTTGCGGCAGTAGGATTTACCGCGATACTTGGATTGTATCTGTTTAACGGTTTTGGACGAAATTGGAGGCAATAGAATGAAGAAAAAGATATTGTTAATCATAGTGATTGTTCTTATCATAGCGGGATCTGTATTCTCGCATTTTGGCGGATTTGGCACAGGGGAAAGTGCCGATTCTCAAGAGCTAGCGAAATATGCCATGAATATGGAAGAACTATCAATCCCAGAAAACACACGGATTATTGCCTTGGGTGAAGCCACTCATGGCAACAAAGAGTTCCAACAACTAAAGCTTGATGTATTCCAGATACTGGTAGAGAGATATGGTATACGAGGTTTCGCCTTAGAAGCTGATTACGGATGCTGTGAAAGAGTCAACAGGTATATCCATGGTGGAGAAGGCACTGTAAAAGAAGCGACTGAAGCACTTGGATTTACCATATACAAGACGAATGAGATGGGAAATCTCATCGAATGGATGCGTTCATTCAACGAGACAGCGCAAGAGGGAAACGATTTGCGTTTCTATGGCTTTGATATGCAACGAACAGATTACAACCGTCAATACCTTCTGGAAGCAGCCAAGGCAATGAACCTAGATACATCAAAGCTAGAACAATTATCCGATTCTCTCAGTCTAGATGATAAAGAAGCCATCTATTCTGACATCAAGGAACAAATGCTTGCGGCGGAAAAGGGACAGGATATTGATGTTTCGATTCACTTTGCGGATATCCTGTTACAGAACATTGCTATAGGCAAAGTATACGAAGAAAACTTTGCTGAAGCAAATGGTGTCAGAGACAAATATATGGCTGATAACACCTTGTGGATCCTAGAACAAGAAGAACGCAGGAATAACCATATGATCTTTATCTCTGCTCATAATGGACATGTCGAACAGTTTGGCACATACGTGGGAGGCTCTCAGAAAGTCATGGGCAACTTATTGGCAGATACATTGGGAAAAGACCAGTACTACGCCATTGGCACAGACTTCTACAAGACAACATGTAACATGCCCACAAGCAATGGAAAACGTGTTACACATACATTCTATTCGCATGATCCATTGGCAAAGGCAGCGAACATGAACGACTATGATATGTGCTATCTTGATTTCTCTAAGATTCCAGATGACTCCAGTCTATCCAAGTACATTAACGATTATATCTATATGGGAAACCTTGGTGACAACCCCATTGATGGACTCAATGGCATCATATTTCATGTATTACCACAAGCATACAGGATATGGCAATGCCCTTCCCTTCTCTACGACAGTTTGATCATTGTGACAAATGCACATCCCATTGTGGTAAATCAATAAACAGAGCACATGCGTGCTCTGTTTTGCCTAATTCACTTAGCTGTTCTCTATGTTAAATAAGGTGATAGCATGCCTTTTGCGAATGTGTTCGATATCTCGTCGATGCTAAGAAACACTCATTGCTAGCATTTATTTTTACTGGGTATCAACCGCATTTACAGCCAAGTCATCCATATCTAGCGCCATCGAGTTCCTTCATTTTTCTTATTAC
>OMYM01000566.1 GCA_900315225.1 uncultured Erysipelotrichaceae bacterium
AAGAACAGAATTTGTACTTGTTGTGTCTAGCTCTTTATTGCTACTAGAACCTCCACTTGAACAACCAGCGATCATTAGAATTGATGCAAATGCCATAATAGTAATCTTCTTCATACTTTCCTCCCATTAAGAATACCCTCTGATAATATCTATTTTATATTTATGCCATGTTTCTTTTTCCTTAAACGTACTTATTCCTTCATCATATGATTCAACAAGCGGTATATCCAGCATCAGTGGCTTAACCTTTAAAGTTGATGTTAGATGAAAAAATACCATGCTTTTCTCTAATGAAAAGTCTTTATTGAAAACCTTATTCATGTTCGCTTCAATAACAATCCCAGTTCTTTTCAAGATTGAATTGTAATGCTTCTGGGTTCCCATGAACAAGAACAAATACACATAATCAGTATAGCATAATCCATTTGGATCTTCTGGCGGAACAATTTTAGCTTCGCTTTCATTCGTTGAAAAAGAAGGTTCATTTTCTTCACTTTCTGAAATGTCAACTTTATAATGCCATTGTGATGCATTCATCTTGAATAGGGTCACTTTTACACCAGATTTAAGAAATTTTAGATCTTCACAGCTCTCCATTGTTGCTAACAGAGTTATAAGAATGACTTTGACTAATAATTTTGGAATAATACCATATGTAGCGGCACTAATTAATATTGCTAAATCATCGATCACTTGAGCTGTATAATTCTTCGTTGGCATCCAAAAATTCATGAATCCAGAGGCTATGTTTAATGCCAGCCTTATCTTAAAGATTTCACCGAAAGATGTCTTTAAATTCTTTTCAACACTAGGATTTCCATATAATATATATTCAACTTCACCTAGATATGCACGATTATTTTCAGGTCCTTTTAGATAATTGGTCAATGTATAATTCCTTGACCATATACTGTTATAGTCCTTCAAATAACCGTCATCTGTCTTGTCAAGTTTTGACCATTGATCTTTATATAGACTTTTCACCTCCTCATATTGACCTGCATGAAGGTCTTTTCCATCTTCATCATTTGCTCTTGAATACCAGCCTTCATTAGCAATAGTTCCATATGTGAACATATCCATTATATATTCAACGACATATATTTCATCACGTATGTCAGTTATATCACCGTTGATTATTTTGGTCACAATTCCCATTACGGTTATTAACGCATCAAATACTCCCATTCCTCCAAGATAGGTTGTATCCTGAAGATCTTCACCCATTCCTTCAAAATAATCTCCAAGTGTTTCTGCTTGTTTTTTTTGATCTTCTGCTTCATCCTTCCATCGATCCACTTTCTCCTTATTCTTTTTAACTTTGTCTTCAAGTTCATTTATATCTTTATCCTTAAATTTTTTGTGGAAAAGGTTATAAATAGGATCATTTGTTATATATGGATTGTTTCCATTTACAGCATCATTAGCTGTTGGAGCCTTATACAATTCCGATTTACTAGCAGGCTTTATTAGATTCAAAGCGAGATCTTTTGCCTGTTCTTTTCCTCCTGCAATCGTTGAACTGATATTATCCAAATTCAGGCCACTGTGTTCTCTTGCTGCAACTATGTAGCCATCAAAAGATTCAAGATTCTTTATTTGTCTTCCGCCATATGCAAATCCTTCCAGAGCATCTCGTAATGTCGTTAAGTCATTTCTTATATTCGTCAAACGCTCATTTAGATTCAGTACATTCTCTCTTGTTATAGTCTCATGTAATTCTTTGACATCTACATTTTCCTCTTCGGATGAATAATTTAAATGTTGTTGATATTCATTGTCATCCCCTTTAATAAATTCATCTGGTTCTTCTTCGCCTGGGTGCTTACCTTTAAAGCTTTCTATTTGATTTCCCCAACTGGAGAAAGTATCGGAATACTTTCCCGCGTCATCACATAGGGATAGAACTGACGGAATTTTTCTCTTTTGCCCAGGTTGTACTTCATAATCACCGCCATTGATAGCAACGTTGAGCCTTCCAATTTGAGAATTACAGTAGTCAATTTCAATAGCAAACCTATCGTGTATTGTTTTAGCAAACTGGTTTATAGTTACTTGTTGACCCAAATACTTGCTCATAAATTCATTATGGTAAGTCTTATTCTTTACTTTGGGTATACTTTCCTCTGGATTTCGGGCATAATATCTATCGATTTGAGTTAGATATTCATCGTTTCCATTACCATATCTATAAATATCTGCTTTATCAAGCCTTCTATCAATATCAGCTATCCAATTATCCGGTTCTGTCCCTTCTTGCCATTTGCATCTTTTTGCTGCATTTAGCTTTAAAGCACATTCTTGTAGATCATCCACATCACTGTAAATAGTCCATATGTCAGTTCTTATTGCTTCCTGAACCCTCATGAAATAAACAACGTCATTATCCCCACCTTCAACTGCTTTTATGCTAGAAGACATTCTCCTTGCGACTTCCATTGTATTCTCGTAGGTTCTATCAAAAGCATCACAAAGAGCGATATAATCATTCCATTCAATATAGTATTCCCCATCCTCTTCATTTTTTATAGCGATTTTCTTCATGTATGTTTCATATTCTGATTCTTGAAGAGTAGTTCGACATTCTGGTTTGAAGCGCATCGTTTCTATATTGTCAGAAACCAAGTAGTAAAGTACTATGTTTTCTGTGATGGTCTGTAGATCCTCCCAAATATTTGCAAAGTCTTCTTCCAAACGTTGATAATGCTTGATGAAAGTGCTATAACTATGATCAGCATATCTTCCGCCGAAGGGCGATGACGATAATGTCGACACAAATGACTCTAGGCTATCGTTGTAGTGCCTCAATACCCAATAGAGATAGAACCCATCATTTAATAGCTCACTTTCCGCTTCTGCAAATGCTGTTTTAGAATCCTTTACAGGTTCATAATCCGATGCTTTTTCCAAAACATCAGGATCAATTTTCATAAACCTGTCCTTTAGTTTTTCCACGATTGTAATAACTCCACGATATTTCATGAACTGAACAATCTGGTTTTCAAGCATCGCTGGATTAGCAAGATTCCCGCCATCCATCGCACTTACTTCTGTATCACTGATCTCAACTCTCAAGAAATCAGATATTGGTTCACCGCTCAAAAGATTACCAATAAAATCAATGAAGAACTGGCTTTCTAATTCCTCAATTCCATTTGCGACCATCATTCCTTCAAAGTATTCACCAGCCTTGGCCATAAATTGATCTACATCCTGAACCGAACCGATCAAGCCATAGAATTCTTTTAAGTCTTCATCATAATGAGCCAACACTGTATTCAAAGCCAAATCTGCAGCAGACTCGGCTTCTGCTTTACTGAGAAAAACCCTGCTAGCATCCACAAATATACTGGCAACAACGATACAGGGAACCAATATCATTATTAGAAACACTGTAACGGCGCCTCTTTGGGCGTTATGTAGTTTTTTCTTTCGCTCCTTGTTTCTCATAGCTTTTCCATTACTTGATGTAACTCGTAATATTATTCATGTAATTTCCAATTTTACTTGCAGCTGACATGAATTGCTCTTTATGTTCAAGGTAATCTTTAACCATGGCTGCATTCCGAACAAATTCTGCTGGGTCTCCCACTGGTTCAATGATCTCGTCATAAAAACTAAATTTGATCGGGTCATTGCTAAAGAGCATCCTGATCGGCAATTGAATATCATAACTACAGCATACCTTTAGCTCTGAAAATATCAGGTAAACCGATAGCTTAGTTCCTGAGGTACTGACATTCACTGGCTTGATCCCTTTGAATACTGCAAGCGCAGATAAGCTGTTTGCATAGTCTTCCATATGTTCGCCAACACTTTGCTCTATGCTTTTAGCATGAAAGCCCCCAAGGATGTTTCTATATGGTGCCAGCTCATATTTTTTTGTGTCTGTCGATATAGACCCATCCGCAATTATTGTATCCAACATTGGATTCTCCGTGCTTGCGGCCATATTCAAAGCTGTCTTAACAATTCCTCTCTGCATGGCTGAACGTTGGTAATACACATTTCCAATCATCATCAAGATAAATACGACAATGAATACGGTTGGAAACACAAACACAGCTTCTACAAGAGTGACTGCGCCTTTCTCGTTTTGACTTTTTTCAAACATATATATCATTCTCCCAAAAGAAGATTATGCTTTTAATGTGCATAGGCGCTTACCCGCAAGCGCCTATGCTTGACAGTTTGAGAACAATTTTATCCTCCGATAGCATCTTGAGCACCTTCATCAATCGTGTCAAACAGATTGTTGATAAGGTCTGTAATTCTGCTTCTGAAGATGACCGCAATCACAATGACGATGCCAATCAGAACAACGATGGTCACAAGGTCAACTGCACCACGTTCTTCCTTCTTGAACTCATCCATCTTTACTGCCATTGCGCAATAGAAAAACAGCAACAAATCCTTCATGGCCTACCTCCTTTCTATATAATTCCAGGTTGTTCAACCTAGTCTACTATCTTAACCAATGCTATTAAAGATCGGGACAACAACCATGATCATAATACCTATGAATATCATGATCATTGGCAGCAGTAAAGCGCTGTTAGCGGCTTCTCCCTTTCTTTTAAAATATTGCTGACGGGTATGCCATGTTTCCTTGCTTTGTTCCGTCAACAGGTGCGGAAGATTACTGCTGTCTCTTTCCTGAGCCTGAATAATCGTTGAAGCGAACTTTTTGATTTCCTGCAATGAACATCTTTGACCAAAAGCGAAGTAGGAATCTTTTTCTGGCTTACCGTTTAATTGTTCATCCAAACAGATTTTCATCTGCCTGTATATTGTTGAATTTCCGCTATTTGCAACAATCATCCAAGCTTGATTGACGGTCATCCCAGCATTCACCATCAAGGCTATTTTCGAAGCGACATTCGCAAAATCATCCATGAGCTGATCGTTTCGTTTGTCGAGAATACCTTTTAGCACTGTCCCATAGTAATAATACGCAAATATCGCCAATGCAACTACCATTCCAAAAAACAATAAACTATTTGTAAAGCAATATACAGGCATTGCGAATGTCAGTACGGTCAACGCCATAGTCCATTGCTGGGAATATGATGCTATGAGATAAGCTTTGATAATCTCATCCAATTTCTCGTTATATTTAGCATCTCCTTCATAATATACATCACCATAAATCAACGCAATTTGCTTTCTGCGTTCCCTATCATTTTTTCCTTTGAACTGAAGCTTGAAAAGATTTATGAACGCATCTCCAACAAAATACAGTTCATGCATGGGGTAATCAGTGTCATCCAAATCTGCAAACCAATCAGCTTTCTTTTTCCCCATGAAGTAAAGAATAAACCAGAACAGAAGGATTATGATGCCAATAGCCACTATGACTAAGTCTGTAATCGATATAAATCTCATTTAATACTCCGTGTCTTTTATGCCTTGATATCAAGTATCTTTTTGCTCATGAAGTATGCCGCAACAAATATCGCAATTGAGACCAATTCAGTGATCACACCAGATAGTGTTGCAAAATTCCTGGCAAAATCTTCACTGATGCTCTTAATCATGATAATCATAACGACAGGAATCACAATCATCATATATAGTTCTAATTTTGTTCCAGCCATCATTGTCTTGATTTCTTCCTGTACCGTGATCTTATCGTTTATGATTTCATACGTATTCCGTATCGTATCACGCATGTTGCCGCCTCTCATAAGACTTATTCTGAACACATTCGCAAAATCCATGATATCATCCAGACCGCTTCTCCTGCCAAAATCCTCCAGTACGTCTTCTAGAATCATTCCATTACGCACCTCACCGAAAATGATATCCAATTCTTTCAGAATATACGCTCCTTCTTCATATTGATTTGCAAGCCCTGTCTTGGCTTCCATAAATGCATTTAATGCATTCTTTCCAGTATTCAATGATGTCGTCACAGCTTCGAGCATATCCCTAAATTGAAGGTTCAATTGCCTTTTCCTGTTCTCTAGCAACTGTTGTTGACGTATTGGCATATAGATCGTTCTTGCTACAAATCCGGCTATTACCATGACAATCACATCGGATATCAACGTCAGTATTGTTGGATTATTGAATTCATCCTTGAACAAACCTCCAAAGAACGAATACCCTACAAGTGCTCCAACCACACAGGATAATACACTATAGAGTACTTTCTCCCTTGGACTCATATAGTATTCGTTATAGTTTAGGGCAAGCTGATTGTTTTTAGTAGTGAAATATTCAGGTCCTCTTGGAGGGGCTTCCTTCCTTATTTTTATAAGGGGCTTTTGTTTAGGCTTAGTGGTCTCCCTCATTCTTCTTTTAGGTATTTTCTTTTGTTTTTTCATCTCATTCATTTACCTCTAGTATTGAAGGCAGCGGAATTCCAGCCAAAGAGAATTTGTTTGTATTCTGCATTTTGTTAGCTGTTCTCTTAAGTTTTCCGCTAACACTGGTCAAGGTCGAATTTTTGTCCTCCTCAAATCTAAACAAAGGATTCAATTGAACATTTCCAGCGGAATCAAGTCCCAAAACTTCCACAATTTCCATGGTCTTGCGGCTTCGATCTCTCAATCTCGATAAATGAATCATTATATCAATTGCAGAAGATATCTGCTGGCGTATGGCCACCAATGGCAACCCTTCACTTCCTTGGATAACCATTGTTTCAAGTCTGCTAAGCATGTCCCTGCATGAATTAGCGTGACCTGTAGAAAGACTACCGTCATGACCTGTGTTCATCGCCTGCAGCATGTCTAATGCTTCTCCACCACGAACCTCTCCAACAATAATTCGGTCTGGTCTCATTCTCAAGCTGGATATAATCAAATCACGTATCGTGATAGGTTTTGCATTGCCTGCCGTCGTATTCCTTGTTTCCAATCGTATTAGATTGGAAATACCTTTAATTTGTAGCTCCGCCGAATCCTCGATTGTAATAATGCGTTCATCCTTAGGAACATAGTTTGACAAGGCATTCAAGAATGTAGTTTTGCCTGAGCCAGTACCACCACAAATGAATATGTTATACCTAGCCCTTACAAACAATTCAAGCAACGAAGCAATATCTGAAGTAATCGAACCATATCTTATCAATTTTTCCACAGTCATCGGTTCTTTAGAGAATTTTCGTATTGTTACCGCTGTTCCATCCAAAGAAACTGGATTCAATACAATATTGACACGCGAGCCGTCAGGTAGCCTTGTATCAGCAATCGGATTCGCATCATCTACCTGTCTTCCAGCGGCAGATATGATTTTTTGAACTGTATTTCTAAGGTGTCTGTCATCTTCAAAAACAGCATCCAGCTTCCGTATTCTTCCTCGCTCTTCAACGAATATGTTTTTAGGACCATTAATCATCACCTCAGTGATATCATCATTCGCCATAATTGAATCAAGAACGCCGAAACCACGGATTGCTGAGAATACCATTCCGCTGATTTCAATCGTTTCAGAAATCGTGACTCTTTTCCCTGCAAGCCTAGTTTTCACATACTTCGCGACTTCTTCACGTACCTGTTCATCGTTTAGTTGTACTAAATCTATTTCCGAACGAACTTCTCTCTCGATTTGTTCAGCATAAGCTTCTATTTCATTTCTCTTCATGATTGTTATGCTCCATAAAACAAATTCACGACGTTCTCAATGGCGTTATCATTAGATATCGTTTCGACTAGCTTTTGATAATCACATCCTGAAATTCTCATTATTGTGCCAATAGGTTTAATTCCCCTAGGAAGCTTTGCGCTTTGCGCTCCACTTCCAAATCTGTTGTATAGGATCTGTATCTTTTTCAAACAATCCGATTCTTCTTTCTCTTCAATCCTTTCGAATTCATCAAGTCTCCGAATCAATTTCCCGTTCGCATTATCAAAACCATCCGAAACCATAATCACTACGTTTGATATATCAATCAATGTGTCTCTGAGATCATTTCGTGCAACATCCGAATCCACAATGACATAATCATATTTGCAAGCTGTATCCAAAAGCCGAATGACTTTCTTGATATCGCTTTCCAGCAACAGCCTATAATCATCTGTCATATTCAAAGGCAATATATAATCAACGCCTCCCTTGTTTTGAACGATGCCATGAACTCTGTTTACCAATCCCTCCGTGATATTTGGAACAGTACTAATATCATATAGAACATCTGACAGGGTTCCGTTTTCAGCGTAAGGGAAAAACGACCCAATATATCCATTTTCTTCTGTGTTCAGATATAGTACCTTTTTTCCTTTCCGCGCAAGCCTACAAGC
Organism: uncultured Erysipelotrichaceae bacterium; assembly: GCA_900315225.1. Lineage (GTDB taxonomy): Bacteria > Bacillota_I > Bacilli_A > Erysipelotrichales > Erysipelotrichaceae > Bulleidia. The sequence goes on from OMYM01000566.1 coordinate 8,247, forward strand.
AGTCGCAATTGCTACAGTAGTTGTTCCCACGCCACCTCCTGCACCCATATAAAGTACTAGCCTACTTGTGGAAGCGGAACGAACTTCAAAATCTTTTCCTGGAATATCCATTGCTTTGATAAACCTATAAATCTGGTCTACCCTTTGATATTTTTTGATCACATCAAAGCCATTAAGCCTGCCTTCGCTAGGATCTTCCGTAATATAAGCCACTTTAACACCTTTGAATTGAGTAAACTCAGCAGGATCGCTACCTAACGGAATAAGCAAAACATCGATTCTACTTGCCGACCCCAAGAAATTCAATAATGCTTGTCTGTTCGAGAAAACCTTAAGGTCTACCTCTTCCTTGTAGTGAGTTCCAAAGAACTTCCCGATCTTTTCTAGATATCTTTTATCCCGATCTAGAATGCCTACTCTCGTCAACACGTCTATCACCTGCCCTTCTGTTCACTAAACTGTAGTTTTTGAAACACATGGAGATTTATTAATTCAGTCAACTTATCATCCCCTCATTAATTAAAAAAATAAAAATAGGTATCACACGAGAAAACTTACTTTTTCACGACCTCATAATTGGTAAGTTACAATTGAAAATAAAAAACTTTCAACAATTAACCACAACGTCAAAATGCCTCAAAACCATTACACACAATGCAGATATCTACCTATGTATTGACGTAATATCATATAATTAATCATAAATAAAGCATCCACCTTTCCGTTCATGTGAATGCTTTTCTATAAATCGACATTCGTTTTTGAAGAAATTATTGGAAAAAATAAGTTTTACAGTTTACAATATCGAGCTAGAGATATATAATAGATAAAGCACTAAAGTGCGCCTTGTCTTAAAAGGTACACATTCATTTACACTTCTCCAATAAATACGCTTTCGCCTTATAATTAAACGTTGATACAGGCATTCCGCAAGATGCAGCCGCTTTTCTCAAGGACAATTCCTTGCGCGCCCACTTTTGGCACGCATTCTCAAATCCTTCTGGAAGTGCGGCTTTTGGTCTTCCAAACTTCACACCCCTTAATTTTGCGGCTTTTATACCTTCCTTCTGCCTCTGCCTGATATTGTTTCTCTCATTTTGCGCAACAAAGCTCAATAGCTGCAGGACAATATCAGCGATAAACGTTCCAATCAGATCTTGTTCTGATTTCCTTCTTGTGTCAAGAAGAGGCATATCCAGTACCACAACCTGAATTCCCTTTTCTTTAGTAATGATTCGCCATTGTTCAAGGATCTCCTCATAGTTTCTTCCCAGTCTGTCGATACTCTTGAAGACAAGAATGTCTCCCTTTGTAATCTTTTCTATGCATTTTTGATAATTTGGTCTATTAAAGTCTTTGCCTGACTGCTTGTCAATGAATATGTTTTCTTCCAAAACACCAGCTTCTCTCATAGCAATCATTTGGCGATCTTCATTCTGTTCTTTCGTACTTACTCGAACATAACCATACATTGTCATTTATCAATTCCCTCCTGTACATACTATCTATTATCTCATTCGCCTTAATATATTTCATCACTTTTTAATAAGTTCAAATATAACTTGATCATTCCCCTCTTTGTTATCATATATTAGTTGACCACTTGTGTTAACATTGGATCAAGACATACATTGCTAGGACTATATGCTTAACAAGATTTTTCACTAATTTGTTCCATCTCACACATTTATTTTCCCCTCAGTATCCCAGCAAATCTCTAGCGCGCATCTATGCTCATCATACATGCCCGCACATGTTTCGATGCTCACTCATGCGCGCAAGCTAATTTCTCTGCGATACAACGCTCGATAATGATATAATGCCACTGTTGTAAGAGGAGGATGTGCGCATGACTCACAAATACATCTTTATCAGCTACTCTCATGAAGATTCAGAGAAGGTTCAGAAACACATTGAAGTTCTCTCCAATAATCACGATTTATGGATTGACGAAGGTCAATCCATAAGAGAACTAACACCAGAGATTACATTCGCAATCGAAAACTGTATCTGTTTTGTTGCTTTTACATCCAGCAACTATTACGCATCATCTTACTGCTCCAGCGCGCTTTCATACGCACAGAATCATTTGAACAACATTCCTCTCATAGTCATTTCCCTTGAAATGGAAGATGTGGAAGATGCGATCAAGCGCCTGGATGATGATCTCAATACTGACAATGTTCAATGTGAAAAGGCAATGACGAAACCAGTATCTCCAAGAAGGAGACGTAGACCGCTTTCCCCACCCACCACCCTAGAAATGTCTTATGAACTAGCATATGACTTGGCTAGCATATCTCTTCATACCATCATTGAATACTGTCCAAAGTATCACATTCTTCTCCATCAACAGATCAAGCATATATTCTCTTTGTATCAAGCAGAAGAAATAGGTTATATCTACGCAAGGTCTTTATTCAGTCCTTTTCAAGATGACTCTATTGTCATCAAGGAAGAACACGTTAATGAGTTCAATGAAGTATATGATTCTCTTCACACGAAATATATCGGTAATATCCTAGCAAATGCCATTTATCTCTTCATCTCTCAAGATAATGTATCCATTGAGGATATCAATGGATACATCGATCAGATCAGGGATATCCACAATGAATTCCACACAGAGGAATCAGCAGACATGCTTTCTTCAGCACTGATATACCTCTCCTCTAACAATTCATTGGATGTTAAATTCCTCTGTGTGGAAGAGATAAAGAATCTCTATGATGAACACGATACTATTGAGATAGGTGATAACCTTTCTAAAGCTATTTTCAATGTTGCCTTTGATCTCTCTCTTTCCTATGATCAAACCCTTGATCATATCCATCATCTTCGTCTGTTGTACGATAAACAGCATTCTCCTGTGACAGAACTTATACTTGCTAACGCATATTACAACCTGTCCATCCACATCGATACTTCTTCCCAACAAGCACATTCCTATGTTGACCAGATCATGGATTTGTATCATAGATCTCACTTGGAAGATACAGGCATGCTCCTGGCAAAGGCTTTGTTCTCGTTGGCTGCGGATAACTCCCTTGAGGTAGTCTTGGAATGCAAAGAGAGACTACAATCATTGTTCAAGGAGCTTCATATTGCTGAGATTGCGATTGAACTATCAAGAACACTTCTTAAACTTGGATCTCTCTCAGAAGAAAACCACCTCCAGGAGATCAACGACCTGTACAATGAATTCCCAATCCAAGAAATCGCTGATTGCCTTGCCATAGCTCTTTACAACCACAGCATCAAAGTCTATCCTGTCGAAAAAGAAGAATGTCTTGAGAAACTCAGACACCTATACAACCAAACACCAACAGAGAATGTATCTTGCATGCTAGCAAAGGCATTGTACAACCAGTTGTTTAATGACAAACCGATGCCTACAATACTCAATGGCTACATTGATGAAATCAGAAGCATCTATCATGCACATCCCCATAGTGACATTGGGGCAATCCTAGCAAATTCACTCTATATCCTAACCGAATTCAACCCATCCATCCCAGTCAAAGAATCATGCGTAAAGGAAATCGAACGCCTATACTATGACCACTCTTCCAACTCCATCACAATTGCCTATGCCAAGGCAATAAACAACCTAATATTTACCCCAGACCTTTCTCCTGAAAAAAGAAATGAGTACACACTTCAACTCCAGGATATTTGGATCAAGCTGGAATCAGAAGACAATGATGAAACATAACGCAAAAGGGTGACTTACGTCACCCTTTTGCTTATCTAGCATGCTTATTCAACATCACTGATCTTGACAGTCAGCCTGCCTCCATCATAGCTATCATTGCCTTCAGGACTGACAGCGAAGATAATCTCATCGCCAGCCTTGATTTCATACGTCTCGTTAAACTCAACACTTCTCTCTTCCGCAAAGTTGCCTTGGATGTTACCACCCATCCATTTCTTCTCTTCACCATTGATGAAGATTCTGACACATGTCCCATCCGCATCTGGATCTTCAGCATTAGCGAACTTGACATATTCACCCGTAACGATGATTGTGCCATCCTTTACGGCAACCCACTTATATGCAGCATTACGTCCATTGCCTGGCTCAACGAAATTCTTCTTCAATTCTGGCTTACCGTTATTGTAGTATCTTTCGTTATCCGCATCATATG
>OMYM01000078.1 GCA_900315225.1 uncultured Erysipelotrichaceae bacterium
AAATGGTGGGCCTGAATGGACTTGAACCAACGACCTCACCCTTATCAGGGGTGCGCTCTAACCACCTGAGCTACAGGCCCATCTTGCCGACTGCCTGAATATAATAGCACATTTGATTTCCAAATGCAAGGGGTATTTTGATTTTTTTCAAAAAAATCATTGGATGGCGCTTGCTGTGGTATAATCGCTGTGCTTTTGAAAGGAGATATCAATGGAAGGTTTTATTGCTTGGTGGGCTGGTGGGATTGGACAATACCTGACACCCCAGCTTTCGGTTTTTCTAGTGTCCATGATTCCGCTGATTGAGGAAAGAGGCGGCTTAATCCTTGCGGGTCCCTTGTTTCTTGGGCTTCCGCTATGGGAGGCGGTCATGTGGTGTGTGATAGGAAACATCATACCGGTTCCGTTCATCTTGTTTGGCATCAAGAAATTGTTGCATTGGATGAGCGATCACCATTTGTCGCGGATTGCCGAGTGGATTGAGAACAAGGCGATCAGAAACAAGCCAAAGATCGATGAATTTGGCTTTTGGGGGCTGGTGTTGTTTGTCGGCATTCCGCTGCCTGGTACAGGCGCTTGGACGGGAACGTTGGTCGCATCGTTGTTTGACATGGATGTCAAGAAGGCATCTGTGTCGATTCTGGTGGGGATTTTCATGGCGGCGGTGATCATGACGACGTTGTCTTATGGTATCGGGGGATTGTTCTCCTAGCTAGCGTGCTTGCTTTTTGTAATATAGAAATTGATGTGGTATAGTTTTTTCTGTAACACAGCAGGCATTCAAGGCAGCAAGGATTGCTGTCAATGGATGCCGATGGGCTTGCGCATCAGAGCGCATATCTCAGACAAGGGGGCTATGCTATAATAGCCGGGTCTTTTGAAAGGAGGCGGTGACTTGTCTATCAATAACTTCAATTTGTCGCTGGAAAACGTCCGAATGATCGTTGTGATGATTTTTGATATTTTGATTATCTGGTCAATTATCTACTATGCCTTGAAGATTGTCCGCAACAATACGCGGACAATCAGGATTTTCAAGGGGATCATCCTGATCGTTGCGATCGATGCCTTGGCCAAGATGTTGGGGTTCAAGACGTTGCAGCAGTTGACGGGTATTTTTATCAACTGGGGGTTTCTGGCGATCATTATCATCTTCCAGCCTGAGATCAGGAATCTTCTCGAACGGATGGGAAAGACGAACATGTTCTCGCGTATTACGACGCTGACAGGAGGAGAAAAGGAAAATCTCGTTGATCAGATCGTGACGGCGGTCATGTTGTTGAGCAAGGATCAGACGGGCGCGTTGATTTCCATTGAACAAGCGCATTCCTTGGAGGATTTTGTCCAGACTGGATCGCGCATGAATTCGGATGTGACAGCGGAGCTGTTGACGTCCCTGTTTGTTACCACTACGCCTTTGCACGATGGCGCCGTGATCATCCAAGGGGACAAGATCGCTTGCGCTAGCGCATATTTCCCGCCAACCAACCTTGAGCTGCCTTCGCGCTATGGCGCAAGGCATAGGGCGGCAATTGGCATTTCCGAGATTACCGATGCCGTAACGATCGTTGTGTCGGAAGAGACAGGTGCCGTTTCAATTACTGAAGGAGGCAAAATCTTCCATGTCAACCGACAGCAGCTACACGATTATTTGCTAAGGGTCATTTGCGGCGAGGTGACAGAATTGCGCGGCAAGCGTGTTTCGGCGGAAACAAATCCACCTGAGCGAAAGAAAGACAGCTCCAAAGGTGGCGTGATTTCCAAGATTGCCGTGCGCAAGCAGGAGGAATTGCCGGAAAAAGTAGAAGCGGAAGAAGTTGTCGCAGCGCAGATGAATGAGCCAAAGAACGACTACCAGGCTGCCGATGATGAAGCAAGCGCAGCTGAAATCAAGCTGCCCCACAAGAAAGAAATGCCGCGTCCAAGCTATCCCGTGCAATCGGAAAGAGTCGTTCTTCAGCAATCGCCTAGAACAACTGCCAGAAGACGGGGAAATGGAGAGGATGCTGGTGCAACGGCATCTAACAAAATCCTCCAGCAAGATGAAGGCGCAAAGATCATGCGCTTGCGGCCGCTTGCTTCAGAAGATGAGGAAGCGGTGCAGAAGCGTTTCGCTGCCAAGGCTGCCGCGCAAAAATCACAGCGCTACACCTCGGAAAAGCCCGATTTGTCCAGGACTGCTTCGTTGCGCTTGTTAGATCGACAGGATGAAGCGCGCCCCCGCAAGATGACGCCTGAGGAAGTCAGAGCCGCGAGGGAAGCATCTATGCGCAAATTTTCCCATACCTTGACGCCTGAAGAACAGGCGATCCAGAATGCAGAGAACGGCATATATGATACAACGCAGCTTGATATTTCGAAGATCGTCGGGTTCAAGGGGGAGCTAGACAAACAGTTCGACATGATCGATGGTCTTGAAAACAACAATTCCAACGGAGGTGGCGGCGCATGACAGATCGCGAAAAAAACGGTTTTCTCGGTGACCCCGACCAAGATGAAAACAAGACGGAGCTGGCCAACAGAATTGCCGAGCAGTCGAAGCGCGTTGCAAGCACATATCAAATGGTAGAGGACTGGATGCTTAGGATCATCCGTTGGTTTTCTTCCATTTTGGATAAGTTTTTGTTCAACAACAAGCATCCTGTGTTTGTGTCGCTTTTTTTGGCGGTTTTGTTTTATGTATCGGTAAACTATAATACGCTTTCGTCCGTGTATACCTCGCCTTTGCGCGCAACTCGCTCATTGGACGATATGCCGATCATTGCTAAATACAATACAGATACATTCGAATTGTCTGGCATGCCCCAGACGGTTGATGTCAATGTCGTTGGCGATGCGACCAGCGTTAACAACGCCGTTGCTGCGGGAGGAACCATTGTGCTTGACTTAGAAGGATATACCGAGGGAAGGCACGAGGTGAAGTTCACATTTGAGGGATACGGTTCCAACGTCGATGTGATCACGGAACCTTCCACTGTCATTGTCACCCTGAAGAAAAAGACAACGCAGCAGTTCGATCTCACGTATGACTTTATCAACCAGAACGCCATGGACAATATCTATAGCGTTGGTGTTCCAGAGTTTGAATATGCCAAGGTCAACGTCAGAGCCTCGCGCGATACGTTAGATTCCATTGCATTTGTCAAGGCACTGATTGATGTGTCGGGGCAGACTGCCGACTTTGAGCAGGACGCACGGTTGATTGCGTACAATTCTTCAGGCGTTCCTGTGACGGCGGACATCATTCCCAACACCGTGCATGTCTCGGTGCCGGTTACTTCCCCCAGCAAGACCGTTCCGATTGAAGTCCAGGTCAATGGCGAGGTAAGTGGCGATATGGCGATTGAGCTGATTAGCACCGACCAGCAGACAGTGACAATCTATGGACCAAATACGGTTTTGTCGAACATTGACAAGGTTGTGGTGACGCTCAATGCTGATACCATCGCCAAGAATTCCACGATCTTGCGACCGATCAGCCTTCCCGCAGGCATCAACAGTTCGAATATCAACCAGATCACGATCACGATCACCCTTGCCGAGAAAACATCGAAGGTTGTCGATGACGTGCGCATCATGTATCGGAACAATACCAACAACTATAAGTTTACCCCCGTTGTTGATAAGACAACGACATCTGTGACGGTCAGCGGAACCGCTGCCAATATCGAGAACGTTACCGCCGACAACATTAATGTCTACGTTGACATGACCGATGCCAAGCCAGGTGTGCAAGCCTTTGACATGCAGGTGGAGCAGCCTTCCAACGGACTTGTAAAATACACGCTCAACGAAGCTACCTACCAGATGAATGTATTGGGCGAGACAAATGAAGAAGCCAACGACGATGGTCTTGGCGGAACAAACGATGGATGATATGCCAATCCCTGCAAAATGCAGGGATTTTTTTTGGTGCTTGCGCCAAGCCGTGTGACGAAATCATATGGCGAGAAATTCAGTTACGGATTTTGAGTACTTCTGTTATACAATATACGGGCGGGAATGATGCCTGAAAAAACAATGCTTTGCCCGCATTCATATTTATGAGAACATGAAGGATTGTCCAAGGCTTTTGATGTTTTGGACGTGTATGATGGAGATGGTTATGAAAAAAGTGATAGGAATAGTAGAGGATGAAAAAGACCTCAACGAACTTGTAAAAAGATATCTGGAGAAAGAAGAATACACGGTGCGTTCCTATTTGACGTTCGATGAGGCATTTGCTCACGCGGCAGACGAGGACGTTCATCTTTGGATTTTGGATATTATGCTTGGCGACAAGTCAGGGTTTGATTTGATCGAGGAGATTAGGGCGAATGCGCCGGATGTTCCGGTGATCTTCATGTCGGCGAGGGACAAGGAATTCGATAGGATCATCGGGCTAGAAAAAGGCAGCGATGACTATATTACAAAACCGTTCTCGCCAAAGGAGCTTGTCTTGCGCGTAAACAATATCATTCGCCGGACATATAAGGATGATGCTAGAAGCGTACAAGTCGATGGTTATGTGATCGATGATACGCAAAGGACTGTTATGGAGGCGGGCAGGTCGATTGAGTTGACGACCAAGGAATTCGATTTGTTAATGCTTTTTGTGAACAACCGGGGAACCGCTTTTCCAAGGGAGCAGATTCTTGCTAAGGTATGGGAAGAAAACTACTACGGAAGCGACCGCGTTGTGGACGACACATTGCGGCGCCTGCGCAAGAAGATGCCAAATCTTTCGATCCATACGATCTATGGGTTTGGGTATAGGCTTGGCTGATGAAAAGAATGAGGATGTGGCTGCGGGAAATGACTTTGATCCAGCAACTCGCAGCGATCATAGTCTTGTTTGTGGCACTGTTGACGATGTTTGTCTTGGTGTTCCTTGGTCCCGCGATCGACAAGTTCTCCGAGGCGGAGATGTACAGGATCTTGCATTCAACGCAATCGGAGTTTGTGAAGTCCTATGAGGAATACGGCTTTAAGCCGATTGGGAATTCGCAGACTGTGGTCATCAATGCCATATACTCGATGGAAACGGATGAAATCAAGAATGTAAGCGGTCCCGAGCTTTCCGAGCCTCTCAAGAATCACATCAAGGAAAATGCCCGGATTCTGATGAGCGGTTCATATGACTATAAATATCCAGACAAAGACAATGTGGCTGCGAAGGAGACTTTCCTTTACACCATTACACGCATGGAGGATGGAAACCATATGGTTTCTGTCATGGCGGACGATTATCGCATGGAGTTTCGCAATTCACTGACCAACGGTCTTGTGTGGATGAATATCCTGTTTGTAACGGGGTTGTTTGTAATCATGTTGCTGTGGGTAACCACGCTGATATTCCCCTTGAGCCAGATCAAGGCATATATCACAAAGCTGAAGAATGACGATGAAAAAGCGGTGCTCAATGTAGATAGACGAGATGAAATCGGGGAGGTAGCCAATGCGCTTAGCGAGATGGCGGAGCGCCTGGCGCAAGAAAATCGAGAGAAACAAGAGATGATCCAGAATATCTCGCATGACTTGAAAACACCGATCGCAACCATCAAGTCTTATGGGGAATCGATCAAAGATGGCATTTATCCCTACGATACGCTGGAGAAATCGGTGGATGTCATCATTGAACATGCGGATAGGCTGGAGAAAAAGGTGAAAAGCCTGATTATACTCAATAAAATGGGCTATCTTTTGGATGATTGCCCGCCAGGCGAGACATTGAGCATGAACAAGGTGATTGACAAGGCGATTCTTTCCCTGAAGGTTGTGCGCCCCGAAGTGCGTTTTATCGTGGAAAGCGATGAAGAGGTTTTTTTTCATGGCGATGAAGAGCCTTGGCGAATTACGGTGGAAAATCTGATTGACAATGCTTTGCGTTATGCAAAGAGCTATATCAAGATTACATTGAAGCCTGGGGAATTGTGCGTGATCAACGATGGCGTGCTGATCCCAGATGATTTTAGGAAAAAACTTTTTTCGCCGTATGAAAAAGGCTCGGGCGGGCAATTCGGACTAGGATTGTCGATCGTCTATCGGGTGGTCTTGACATACGGGTATCGCGTTGAGGCGGAAAACCTGACGGAAGGTGTCTGCTTTAGGATTTGGCGCGAGATTGGCAGAAATAGACAAAAAAAGAAGACAAGGCATGCATCAAGCGATGCGGGAGGAGATTAAGAATTATGTGGTGGACTGACGAGGATGTAAAAGAATTCAATAGATGGCGTCTTAGGAAGAACCTGACGGCATTGGTCTTGGCTCTTCTAGTAGGTGGATTGTTTTTCTTTATTTATCAGTTGGAAAAAGGAGATGGACCATCGGAATTCGATGAGGTCAACAACCATGTCATGGAATTGGAGGCGCAAAAGCGGCAGTTGAAAAACCAGCTGGATGACCTGTCCAGGGAATTCGAGGGCATGGGGACAATGGAACTGTTGTTCCTAGAGCCGCGCGAGAGGGTTTTTGAGGAAGCATATCCTTTGATCGAGGAAAAGGGACTCAAGGGAGTTGTGTGCGTGCGACCAGATATGTTGCCATCGATGGATGGGTTCATTTCAATGGAATCGTTCTATGTATTGCGTGATAGTGGCTGGGAGACATGCGTTTATTACGATGGGATGCGCGATATCAACGAGTATTTGAATGAATTAAGGGATAGAATGAATGAAATGGGGCTGGAAATCCCCATAGCTATGTTTTGTCCGTCAAGGACATATTCGGAAGAATACAATGAGTCGCTGGTTGCGCAAGGCATTCATTACGTGGTCACTGAAAGGGATGATGTAGAGTCAGACCCACGCAATGAGGCATTATGGGTGATCAAGGGTCGTCCGTTCAATGGATCAAATGTAAAACGGGAGATTTCAGATATTATTCATCAATGCGAAAACGTGGCTGAGTGTGCGGATTTCATCAATTCTGGATATGCTTTCTCTACAACGCGCTATACAAACTTCTTAAATTATCTGGAAGATGATCTTGGCAAAGGCAGCCTGGTGGTGGCTGGGTTTGAGGAAGCGCGCCTGCACGCGATAGAAAGCGAGGACAGGTACAATGAATTCATGGAAAGCATCAGCGACCAAGTAAATGCGCTGAACGCGCAGATCGGTGTCATAGAGGCGGAATTGCGCAATATACGCGGCGTGGGAAATTGACTTGCGCATGGTTCTGATCAAATTTGAAAACAAATATTTGCAATCGTTGGGCAAGTCTGGTAGAATACTCCGGGTAGTGGAAACTACATCCTTGCCAGAAATGGCCGGTAGACCAGAAGGAGGTACAGAGAATGAGAAAGTATGAAGTCATGTACATCATCAACGAGTCTGTCGAAGGTGAGAAGAGAGTAGAACTGATTGAGTCTCTTGCCAAGATCATCACTGACAATGGCGGAACGATCACCAAGACCGATGAGTGGGGAATGCGCGAATTTGCGTATCGCATCGATTTCATGAAGAAGGGCTATTATGTGGTCATGCTCTTCGAGGCAGACAATGCTTGCGTCAAGGAATTCGACCGTTTGATTGGATTGAACCAGAGCATTGTCCGTCACATGATTACACGTGACGAAGCTCCCGTTCAGGAGGCTAAGAAATGATTAACCGCGTCGTGCTTGTAGGCAGATTGACAAAAGACGTTGAATTGCGCAAAACCACGACAGGTTTGTCCGTTGCGCGTTTTACAGTAGCTTGCGACAGGAGGTTCTCCAGGGCGCAAGACCAGGGCGGCAACAACCAGCAGACAGCTGATTTCATCAGCTGTGTCGCGTGGAGGCAATCCGCTGATTTCCTTGGCAGCTATGCAAGGAAGGGGGCTTTGGTTGGCGTGGAAGGTCGCATCCAGACTGGAAGCTATGACAAAGACGGACAGCGCGTATATACAACAGAAGTTGTTTGCGACAATGTGCAATTGCTTGAGTCGAAATCGCAATCGCAAGCCAGGGCACAGACGACAGGTTATCAGGACAACTACCAATCCTCGTATCAACAGCCAAGCTATTCGCAGCCATCATATCAACAACAAAGTGGCTACAACCAGCCGTATGGCGCTGGTCAGCAAGGCGGATACCAGGGCAGCTATTCATCAAACAATGGCGGCTTTGGATCAGATGATGGATTTGGTAATGGGCAGGGCTTGGATATTTCAGGCGATGACCTGCCGTTCTAAAAAAAGAAGGGAAACAGACAAATGGCATTCAGGAAACAGAGAATGGGCCGCAGAAAGGTCTGCTACTTCACAAAAAACAACATCAAGTACATTGACTACAAAGATGTTGAGCTCCTGAGGAAGTTTATCAGCGCAAACGGAAAGATTACACCGCGCCGTGTCACAGGAACTCGTGCGAAGTATCAGCGTCAGCTGGCGACCGCGATCAAGCGTGCGCGTCAGATGGCCTTGCTTCCATACGTGGAGGACTAATGAAAGAATAACCGCAGAATGCGGTTTTTCTTTTTGGAATGGCTTGTAAATGTAGCAAATGACTTTATAATACTTTTGTCGTTTGTTAACGAGAAAGGGGAATAGATCAATGTTTGAAAAACTATTTAAGCTCGAAGAAAACAAAACCAGTCTAAAGACGGAATTGATTGCCGGTGTCACAACGTTTATCACGATGGTGTACATTTTGGCGGTCAACCCTTCGATTCTTAGTGGGGCGCCAGGGCTTGAGAATGCCGGAGGGTCGATTTTGTTTGCGACCGCAGTGGCATCGGCGGTTGCTTGCTTCTGCATGGCAGCATTCGCGAACAAGCCTTTTGCATTGTCTGCTGGGCTTGGATTGAACGCATACTTTGCCTATACGGTGTGTGGACAGATGGGGTATAGCTGGAGAGTAGCACTGACGGCTGTCTTTGTGGAGGGATTGATCTTTATCGTCATGTCCTTGACAAATGTCAGGGAGGCGATTTTCAATGCCATTCCTCGGTCTTTGAAGACCGCCGTTTCCGTGGGAATTGGCTTGTTCATTACCTTCATTGGTCTGCAGAATGCGAAAGTCATTGTCGGAGGAAGCACGTTGGTTAGCTTGTTTTCGTTTTCTGGTTCTTTGGCCAATGGAACATTCAATTCTGTGGGAATAACCGTTGTCTTGGCGTTGGTTGGCGTTGTGATCACGGCGTTCCTGTTGATCAAGGGAGTCAAGGGATATATGCTGTTTGGCATTCTTGCTACATGGCTGCTAGGCATTCTCTGCCAGTTGACGGGATTGTATGTTCCAGATCCAGCAAATGGATTGTATTCGGTGATTCCTTCCACAATTTTCTCATTCCCGGATTTATCGGTACGCATGATCGGGCAGTTTGACTTTGGCTTTATTGCATCACATTTCCTTGATTTCGTAGTAGTTGTGTTTGCTTTCTTGTTTGTGGACGTATTTGATACATTGGGCACGATCATTGGCTGTGCCGCAAAAGCGGATATGCTGGATGAAGATGGCAAGTTGCCATCGATTAGGGGAGTCTTGATGGCGGATGCCGTTGGAACGACGCTCGGTGCTTTTCTTGGAACCTCAACGATTACGACGTTTGTCGAATCTTCCTCTGGTATTTCGGAAGGGGGAAGGACAGGACTTACCGCGTGCGTGACTGGCGTGCTGTTCTTGGTCTCGCTATTTGTTGCGCCATTGTTTTTGACCATTCCTTCCTTTGCAACGGCGCCAGCCTTGATTGTTGTCGGCTTCTTAATGATGCAGCAGGTGGCGGATATCGATTGGAAGAACCTAGTGGAGGCGATCCCATGCTTTGTATGCATCACCATGATGGGATTCGCGTATTCCATTTCCGAAGGGATTTCCTTTGGCATCATCTCATATGTCGTGCTTCATTTATTGGCAGGGAAGACAAAGGATATGTCTGTCTTGATGTATGTCTTGGCAGTCTTGTTCCTGCTGAAATATATCATCCTCTAAAGAGCTGGACGACCCTGTGCGGGTCGTTTTTGTTTGGGCTATAATGGCTACTGTGTTTTCAAGGAGAAGATAAAATGGAAGAAATGAATGAGATGTTTTACCGCGATGCATACTTGAGAAGATTTGAAAGCATTGTTATCAGAACGCAAAAGAAGAATGGCCATTCTTTCGTTGTGTTGGAGGACACGCTGTTTTACCCAGAGGGAGGCGGGCAGCCATGTGATCTTGGGACTTTGAATGGAATGCGCGTGGTCGATGTACAACGTAAAGACGGCGTTGTCGTGCATGAAGTAGATGGTGTTCTGGAAGAAAGCGTGAAAGTCATTGGGGAAATAGATTGGCAAAGGCGTTTTGACTTAATGCAGAACCATACCGGGGAGCATATCGTTTCGGGGCTTGTTCATGCGATGTATGGATATGAGAATGTAGGCTTTCACATGGGGGATATGATCCAGGTGGATCTCAGTGGATATTTGGATTCAAGACAACTGTTGGAGATAGAAAGAAAGGCGAACGAGGTAGTTTATGCCAATCTTGAGGTGAAGGAATTGTTTCCAGCGCAAGAAGAACTTTCAGGCATGGAATACCGCTCGAAGAAAGAGTTGGCGGGAAAAGTCAGGATCATAGCGATCAACAATGTGGACATGTGCGCATGCTGTGGCTTGCATGTAAAAAGAACGGGGGAAATTGGAATGATTCGGATTATTTCATCCTTGCGTCATAAAGGCGGGATCAGATTCTACATGTTGTCGGGTAAAAGAGCTTTGTTGTATTCACAGGTGATCCATGCGCAGAATCATTTGAACTCGGTTTCTTTGTGCGCAAAGGAGGAAGAAACGAATGCTGCTGTAGAGCGATTGAAGGAAGAAACATTGATCAAAGAGCGTGACTTGACGGCCTTGGCGGCTCGTTATGTCGAGATGAAGGCGATGCAATACGAAGATGGTCAAAAAATCATCATTGATTTCGAGGAAGGGATTGATCGGGCAGCCATGCGCCGGATGGCAAATCTTTTGGTGGACAAGGGAACGAAGGTTGCCTGTGTCTTGTGTGGCAGCGATAATGACTATGCCTATGTCATTGCGTCAAAAGAGGTCAATTTGAAGACGTTTGCGAAGGGTTTGAACATTGCCTTGTCAGGAAAGGGTGGCGGCTCTGACGCAATGATACAAGGGTCGTATTGCTCTAGCAAGGAGATGATCCATCGTGTCGTCACGGATGTTTTTGTTGAAAATAATATCTAAACGTTAGACAATATTGGCAGAAGACAGCTATGCAATTTTAGCATGGATGAAAACAGGGAGGATTATTCTTATGTTTCACAAATCATTAAAGCCTTTTCCAAAGGACTTCCTCTGGGGCGCGTCAACTTCTGCCTACCAGGTGGAAGGTGCTAACCTTGAGGATGGCAAGGGACCTTCGTGCCAGGATGTAAAGAAGGTTCCTGAGGGAACAAGCGAGCTGGATGTATGCGCTGATCAGTATCATCGATACAAGGAAGACATTGCCTTGATGGCAGAGATGGGATTCAAGGTGTACCGTTTCTCGATTTCTTGGTCGAGGATCCTGCCGAAGGGCACGGGTGAAGTGAATCCAAAAGGCATCGAGTACTATAACAATGTGATCGATGAATGCTTGAAACATGACATTGTGCCGCTTGTGACAATGTTTCATTTCGATATGCCTGCCGCATTGGACGAGCGTGGAAGCTGGTCGAACCCAGAATCGGTGGATTGGTTCTTGAATTTTGCCAAGGTCATGTTTGAAAACTATGGCGACAGAGTCAAGTATTGGTTGACGATCAACGAACAGAACATGTTAACCCTGGTGGGACCTGTCATTGGCACGCTGAGGCTTCCAGAAGGGTGTACGAATGTCCTGAAGGAAACATATCAGCAAAATCACCATATGCTTGTCGCCCAGGCAAAGGCAATGGCGCTTTGTCACAAGATGCTTCCAGGCGCAAAGATCGGACCCGCACCAAACATCGCATTGATCTACCCGAATTCCAATAAGCCGGAAGACACCATCGCCGCACAGAACATGAACGCCGTGCGCAACTGGCTGTATCTAGACATGGCAGTCTATGGCAAGTACAACAATCTTGTCTGGAGTTATCTAGAAGAGCATGACGCATGCCCTGAGTTCCATGAAGGAGATGAAGAAGCGCTTTTAAGCGGTCATCCTGATTTTATTGGCTTCAACTACTACTCCACGGGGACAGTCGAGTTGAGCGATGGCACCGAGGAAGGTGGTGGCGACCAGCAGAATTCAAGAGGTCTTCCAGGCATGGCAAGGAACGTCAAGAATCCGAACCTGATGAAGACGGAGTTTGGCTGGGAGATCGACCCTATTGGCTTCCGCAACACGTTGCGCGAGGTATACAGTCGTTACAGACTGCCAATCGTGATTACTGAGAACGGACTTGGCGCGTATGATACATTGACCGAGGATGGCAAGGTACATGACCCATACAGAATCAAGTATCTTCAGGAACACATCAAGCAAATGCGCTTGGCAATCACGGATGGCGTGGAAATGATGGGATACTGCCCATGGTCGGCGATCGACCTGATCTCCACCCACGAGGGAATGAAGAAGAGATATGGCTTCATCTACGTTGACAGGGATGAGTTCGACTTGAAGACACTGAACCGTTATCGCAAGGATTCTTTCTTCTGGTACAAGAAAGTTATTGCCAGCAATGGTGAAGACCTGAGCGATCTATAATTTCCTGTAAACGCTTTAAAAAATGTTCCTGTTGTGCTAACATGAATATAGTAATTATGCAATTAGGAGGCATTAATCATGATGAAACTGGTTTTGATTCGACATGGCGAGAGTGAGTGGAACAAGCTCAATCTCTTCACTGGATGGACAGACGTCGACCTGAGTGAAAAGGGACATGCAGAAGCGATCGCAGCGGGCGAGTTGCTCAAGGCGGAAGGCTACGATTTTGACATCGCTTACACTTCCATTCTGAAACGTGCGATTCACACTCTGAACCATGTTCTTGACAGCATGGATCGCGTTTGGCTGCCTGTTATCAAGTCATACAAGCTGAATGAGAGACACTATGGAGCGCTCCAGGGTCTGAACAAGGCGGAGACAGCCGCAAAGTATGGCGATGATCAGGTAAAGATCTGGAGAAGATCCTATGACGTAAAGCCACCCGCTCTCGAGATTACAGACGAAAGAGCTCCTCAGAATCAGGAAATGTTCAGGGGCATCGACCCAAGCGAACTTCCTTTGAATGAGTCGCTGGAAACAACTGTCGAGAGAGTCGTTCCTTATTTCGAGTCCGTTATCAAGGAAGACATGAAGGCAGGAAAGCGCGTTCTGATCGCTGCGCATGGCAATTCCCTGCGTGCTCTTGTCAAGTATTTCGACAACCTTTCCAACGATGAGATCATTGGCGTCAATATTCCTACGGGTTCCCCGCTGGTCTATGAGTTTGACGATGATTTCAATGTTATCAAGCATTATTACCTGGGCATGAGCGAAGCTGAGCTTGCGGCAAAGATGGACGCTGTCGCAAAGCAGGGCGCCGCCAAGAAATAAGCCTGTGTCTTAAAGCCATCGTTTGCGATGGCTTTTTCGCTTTTATGTAGCGCAGGATATATAGACTATGCATACGAAGAAAGAGGCATTGGAAAGGTTGGCTCGCTCTAGGTTTCGCTCATCATTTCATCTCAACGAAGAAATGAAACGATACGTTGGTGAGAAGGGGATGGATGTCATTGCTAAACACGCTCGGGAAATCGTTGCGAAGAGAATCGCACCGGCAATCATCGAAAACGATGGAAGACAGACACCAATGAAGCGTCATCCCGTGTTCATCGCCCAGCATGCGACGGCTACATGTTGTAGAGGCTGCTTGAAAAAATGGTATCGCGTTGAAGAAGGCGTGGAGCTTACGGATGTTCAGCAGGAAAAGATCGTTGGTTTGATCATGGCTTGGATTGAACGGGAGATGGAATGAAAGAAATTGTGTCGCCATGGAATCTTGAAAGGCGCTGGCATACAACAAGAAAAAAAAACAGCCAGAGGCTGTTCCTATTCCACGGCATCCAAGTATACCTTGCGGACGGCGGGGAGTTTGTTCAAAATCGAGATTAATTCTTCCGTAGGGCATTTCATTTGGGTGATGTCCAAAGAAATGAGTACATTGGCTTTCTTCCCGATGGGAATTGCTTGGGAGATGGTGAGGATGCTGGTGCGCAGACTTGTCAATGTCTGGATGACGGAAGACAATGAGCCATTTTCATCCTTTATGATCAATGTCAGCACGGCGCGGCGCCGCGATGCTTGTTCATCTGGAAGAAATACATAATCTTTGTACTTGTAGTAAGTGTTGCGAGAGATGCCAACGATGTTCACGGCATCTGTTACCGACCGTGCTTCATTTGCAGCAAGCAGGTTCCTTGCCTGGATTACCTTTTCAAGATAGCTAGGCAGGATTTTTTTGTGAACGATGAGATAGTCCGATGCCATTGTTCATCTCCTTGCGCCTAGCCACAGGACAGCTTAGGAGCGGGCATTACCGATTTCCTTCATTCTGGCCGCAATGACATGCATGCCGTCCTTAATATCGATGACACGGGTGAAGCGGACAGGTTTTGCCTTGAGGCTTGCCAGGTTTTCTGGGATTGGGGTTGATGTGATGCGCGATAATTCTTCCATTGCATCAAAGTCATCCTCGACATCC
>OMYM01000040.1 GCA_900315225.1 uncultured Erysipelotrichaceae bacterium
ACTTCCCTTGATGATCGAAAGAGACAGAAGCAATTTAACCTATTTACAAAATTCAAATTCAGCACTGCGCTAATTGAATGCCATTGGGTGAATACCAAGGTACGTTCAGCGATTATTGCAAGGCATGGCCTGATGGCACAACGTATGAGATCAAGAATATCCATCCTTTGGATGGCAAGGAATACGCAGGATGTCAGTCTGGTTCCGTTGCAGGGCAGGTAAATGCGACAACAGGCACAAATGTTTTCCTTTCCTTCAACACTGTCAACGCTGAAGGCTTTGGCAAGCAGGACAAGATGCAGGCCTATAGGAACCATGTATACATGCTGTTTGAGACACCTTCCACATGGTATGCCGCAAAGCAAGTGTGCGAGCAGCGCGGCGGCCATCTCGTGACGGTGACGAGCGATGAAGAGCTTGCATTCCTTGAAAGCTTCGCGGGTGGCCAATACTGGCTTGGCGCCAGCAATGCCGCGGATGACGAGACATGGGCATGGATCAACGGCGAGGCGTTCTCCTACAGCAAATGGGCACTGGGGGAACCCAGCTGCAGTGTGGACAACAACGAAAGAGGCGAGCATTACCTTGAAAGCGGCATAGGGGAAGGTTGGAACAGCGCGCCTGGATACATGCTGCATCCGTTTATCTGCGAATTCGATGACTACGGAATCATCGACATCAACGGTATGCTTGATGGCGAGCAACATTACTCCATTGACGACTACGGAACAATGGATGTCTACATCAACGGCGAGTACCAGGGGACGTTCAGCGACTATTTCAAGGCGTGGCCGATTGGCACAACGTATGAGATCAGGAACATCCGTCCTGTGGAAGGCAAAGAATACGCAGGGTGCTACCAGGAGTCTGTGGTGGGACAGGTCAAGTCGCTTGACACAAACGTATTCCTTGCGTTTAAACAATCCAAACGGTTGATCTTCGCTCCGCTGAGAAGACAGGAGCATATAATGGACATGTGTACAAGCTGTTTAACACACCTTCCACATGGTATGCCGCAAAGGCAATCTGTGAACATCTTGGCGCGTATCTGGTGACAGTGACGAGCTTGGGGGAAGATGCATTCCTCGATGACTTTGTTGGAAGCAATTATTGGCTAGGCGCTAGCAATGCTGCGGATGGTGAGACATGGGAATGGATCAACGGCGAAAATTTCACCTACAGCAGATGGGCATCGGGAGAACCCAACGACAACATTGATAACGATGAAAGAGGCGAGCATTACCTTGAAAGCGGAGGAGAGTCAGGATGGAAGAGCGCTGCCGGCTACACGCTTTATCCGTTTGTTTGCGAATTCGACGATGCTACCCCGGTTTCAATTACCGCGCAGCCGAAAGACCAATATGTTGATAATGGTGAAAAAGCTGTGGTATCATTGAAAGCAACAGGCGATGGTCTGACTTACCAATGGTACCTAAAGAACAAGAACGGTAAAACATTCAGCAAGAGTTCGATCACCAAATCCACTTATAGCGTGACGATGTCGGATACGGTGAACGGAAGACAGCTGTATTGCGTTGTGACTGATTGTTACGGCAATTCTTTGCTTTCTAACACGGTAACGCTTAACAAGTACATTCCGTTGTCCGTTGTCAAGCAACCGATGGATTGTACTGTTGACAACGGCGCAAAGGCTACTGTCACAGTTGAAGCAGCTGGAGTGGGTCTTACATACCAGTGGTACTTGAAGAATAAGAATGGCACCAAGTTCAGCAAGAGTTCAATTACCAAATCCACCTATAGCATCACAATGTCGGATACTGTGGATGGGCGCATGGTCTATTGCGTGGTCTCTGACAGCAAAGGCAATTCAATTGGCTCGAATATTGTCACTTTGAGCAAGAAGCCCGCATTGTCAATCATTGAGCAACCAAAAGATGCCTATGTTCACAATGGTCAGACAGCCCGCGCAACGGTTACGGCAGCAGGTGATGGCTTGACCTACCAGTGGTACCTAAAGAACAAGAACGGTAAAACATTCAGCAAGAGTTCGATCAAAAAGAATACCTACAGTGTCACGATGTCGGATGCTGTGGATGGACGACAACTCTATTGTGTTGTAAGCGATAACAAAGGATATTCTGTAACAACAGATATCGTTACACTGCACAAGGCTACCAAGTTGTCAATCATTGAGCAGCCGAAGGACGCTTACGTTCCTAACGGTCAGACAGCCTGTGCAACGGTTACGGCAGCAGGTGATGGCTTGACCTACCAGTGGTACCTAAAGAACAAGAACGGTAAAACGTTTGCCAAGAGTTCGATCAAAAAGAATACTTACAGCGTCACGATGTCGGATGCCGTGGATGGACGACAAGTCTATTGCATTGTCACGGATTCTAGCGGAAACACTGTGCAGACAAATACAGTGACTCTCCATAAGGCGGAGGGCAACAGCTTCGTTCCAAGCTTGGAATAGTATTGATGCTCACTTTTGGCATTGTCACGTTGTGAAGGATTGATAAAATAATGAGACAGAGGCATTGGCACGCTTTTCAAATGATAAGTGGGAATGCCTCTGTTTTTTATAGATCTTGATTGACGCTTTCTCGTAATGCTCGTTGCATTCGAGCCTAAGGAGGAGGCTAAAGTGGACGATTGGCATACTCGCCATGAAGCACGACTACCTTAGCGATAGCGCTACATTGAACAAAAACAAAAAACTCCTATACAGGAGGATTGTGGCAATCTCCGAGGATGCCAGGGAAACGGAGTTTGCTATGAGCGACGATGGCCTTGAGTACTTGCTGACCACACTGTCCCTGCTCCTGAAAAAGCACCACGGCAAGCCTGACGTGATTTTAATCGACGACGTTCCCTTGATCATAGCGTATGAGCTTGGCTACCACGATGACTTCTTCGGGATGTACCGTTCGATTTTCGTCACCGCGCTGAAGGAAAACGACTCCCTCGCCTTACCAGCGTGAACAACTTTTCGACCGTTGATGTCACAGGACCGGAAATGGACGAGTACTTCGACGATGAGGTGGCAGGGATGCTGAAACACTATGGCTTGTTCGCGTACCACAATGATGCATGCAATTTCTACGATGGATATCGGTTCGGGTCACGGCTTGTCTACAATCCATGGTCAATCATGCAGTTCGTGGCGGATGCGATCGACAGCGTCAGGGAGGAAGAGCCAATCCGATTCCGCTGCGAAAGGCTGAGTTCGTCCGGCAAAGACATCGTGAAGAGGCTTCTACGAGAGGCGACTAGGGATTCCCTGTTTTTCGATGCGGTCGAGAGGCTTGAAAACGGCGAGGAGGACAACGTGGAAGTCATCGACCAGCTCACGTTCCACGACATGTACGGCACGCACAAGGACCTGTGGGCCATCCTGCTGCATGCGTGGTAGTTGACATGTGTTGGGAATCTTGGCAGCGGTGTCATGAGGCTGAGTGTTCTCAACGGGGAGGTGCTGGAGACGTTCGACCACGCCAAAATCGAGGGCGGGCTAAACAATATCCTGGCCAACGCGATGGTCCTGCGCGACACCGCCTCCAAGGGAAAGAAGGAAAACTACTACCAGGCGACCATGAACACCGCCTTGCTCGCGCGGGCGGACTGGAAAAGAAGCTCCAACCTGGAGTCCTGCTACGCCGATGTCATGGTGGAAAGTATTGAGAGGAACTGGGGCGTTGTCTTCGGGCTGAAGTATTCAGACAGCGCGATGGACTTCAAGAAGGAGCTTGACGAGGCGGAAGGTAAGCTCTTTAAGAAGAGGTATCTGGAAAGGCTACACCGAAACAGGCGCGACCCAATCCACCTTTACAGCATCGCATTCTCTGGTAAGAGGTGCTGTGTTCGCGAAGTGGTCGAGAAAGACCATCAAAATACTGAATGATGCGTCTGTCTTTCATACATATGGAGACAAAGGTAGTGATTTTCTTCTGTTTCCTTTGCCAGATATAGCCAGGTGAGGCTCATGACAATCTACCAGCTCTTTCCCAGCTAGTGTTGATATTTGGAGCGTCTATGCCGTGAAAGTCAATGAAACCTTGGAACAACCCCCCGTGACGCATTTATCATCTGCGTAAGGCTCAAAAACGGAGAAGTCATTGTGTTCGCTTTGTGCATCGAGGGAGAAGGATGCCAGAACGATCTTCTTGATGGTTGTATAAAAATAAATTGGTATAGAGCGTTGCGGTTATAGATGCTTGCGGGAAAATGATTCGTGGATGAGGAATGTTGCGCAAGAATAGTTGAATAAATAATTGTACCGCGTTGTTTTGTGCTTCTTTCAGTAACATGGTCAAATCCAGTGAAGTATGAAACAAATATTGTATGCGTTAGGTCACTGTGCATGGCTTGGCGTATTGTTGCGATTGTCTGATATTGTAATAAGTGGGCGGAGGTCTTATGAACTAACAGGCTTCCGCCCTTTATTTCTGTCAAGGATCCTAAAAACATATAGTCTATGTGTGAATAATGTGCGATTTGCACGAAATCTCCCACATCCGCTGAAAACAGAATGATTATCCTGATATTATGTTACACGCTTAAAATGAAATAAATGAAAGCATCTTGGAAAACAGGCGTATGAACGAACTTCCTCAGGCATTTATGGAAAGGATTGCCCTGCGGGAGTTTTATCGTGTGTTCCCTGAAATTCGAACAAGGAATGGCAATCATGCCAGAAGCAACAAGAATTTCTTTGCTTAGGCAAAGCCATAAGTCCTGTGTGACGGTTGACGGCATTTTTGGGCTGAATGAAGAGTCGTAGCACGTCTGGATGATATACGTTGCAGGGCTGTTAAGCAACGTTGTCTTGCAGACCGCTGCAAGGCTGGAGTGGAAAAAAGGTTGGTTTATTGGATTTTTAAGAATAAAGTATATGTCATCAATGTCCGCTTCCAGAAGAGAACAAGGAAGCTGGCAGACAGAAGCTATGATGACATCAACAGAAGAGAAACCGAAATCCTGGTTCTCTTTCGGAAAGAGCCGTTCCTTTCCCACAAAGGGATAGCATAAGGAGAAAACAATTCATGTTCAAAGATAGAATTGATCTATACAAAAATCTGGAAAGAGAATTCAATAGCAAGTTGATTGTATATATTACAAGTGATAGGCCAAATATGAGTGCACAGATTGCTCCGGATGTGATCGACTTTTTTATAGATCATTTGGACACAATTGGTACATGCGAGAAGATTTCACTATTTTTATATACTAGAGGTGGCGATACTTCTACGGCGAGAAATATTATTAACCTTTTGCGTATGTATGGAGACAAATTACAGGTAATAGTTCCGCATAAAGCTCACAGTGCCGGAACAATCATTGGTCTTGGTGCAAATGAAATTGTCATGACGAAGCAAGCTACTCTGGGACCAATAGATCCTAGCCTTCACACAGCTTTAAACCCAAGAGTAATTGATGGTAGTATTTATCCCGTAAGTGTTGAGGCTGTAAAGGGATATTTGGAATTCGCAAAAAATGAATTGTCTATAAATTCTGAGACGACATTGGGGCAGATCTTTGAGAAGTTGACCGATTTTGTACATCCACTTGTTTTAGGAGAGGTTTACCGCTCAAGGGCGCAAATTCAAATGATGGCTGAAAAGTTACTTCAAAATCAGGTGACAGATGAGGAAAAAATAAAAAAAATAATCGCTTTTCTATGTAGTGAATCTGGAAGTCATGACTATACGATTAATCGTAGAGAGGCTAGGGAAGAACTGGGATTAAATATTGTTAAACCCACAATGGAGCAATATAACATTATCAAAAGGATATATGATGATATTAATGAGGAGTTAATGTTTAATAAACCATTCCAAATGGTGTGTATTAATGGATCATATGTTGCAAGAAGGTGTTTGCTCGAAAGCATTTCGGGAGGATCGCATTATTTTTCTACCGAAGGAGTTGTTGTTAGAGGAACTATGTCAGACGGAAGAGTTGCAATACAGAATCAGATTAGGTATGAAGGATGGCGTCATGATATATCTTCTGTTGATTCAGAGGTGATTGTTTATAACAATGATGGAGTGGGAGTAGAATATGAACGCAGTGAAGAGTACCAAACTTAATACGGCATTTGATGTCGCATGCAATGCTTATGGCATATATACAACCTCTGCCATTCCAACGAATACAGAGCGATATGTTATTCTTGACAAAGGAAACGAGACAATCATTAATACTGAAGAAGTCGGGAGATACTCAGTGTTTGATGTTGCAAATTGGTTTCTCAAGAAAGAACCAATGACGCACAAAAAGATACAGAAGCTTTGTTATTATGCGCAGGCATGGTGCTACGCATTAAAAGGATATAGATTAGAAGACACGGATTTTCAGGCCTGGGTTCATGGACCAGTTTCTCCAGCTTTATGGGAGCGTTTCAAATCATTTGGATATGACACTATAATAATAAAAGGAGACTTAAAGTTTCCCTTTAGTACAGAAGATACTCAGCTTTTGGAAGATATCTGGGAAACATATGGCGACAGTACAGGAAATGCACTTGAAGCATTATCGCATAGAGAATTGCCATGGATCGAGGCACGAAAAGGCTATAGTCCAAATGAAAGATGTTCTGTTGTGATTTCTCCAGTCACAATGGCGAGTTTCTATAAATCAATTTACAGTGGCGATTGAAGTATGGCAAAGCTTACGCAAAGACAAAACAGAGAAGTTCCATTTGAATTGTGCTTTAAGTACCCTTTGGAGAACGGCTATACATTTAAAGAACTTACGCAAGAAAACATTAGGCAATTCCAAGCATTTTTAAATAAAGTCTCTCGCATGACTGTAACTCAAGTTGATAAGCTATTATCCAGAAAACCAGATAAAGACGATACGTATAATGGTATG
>OMYM01000170.1 GCA_900315225.1 uncultured Erysipelotrichaceae bacterium
ATTCCTTCATCATGTTTCCGCAGTATCCCTTCGAAAGTTTCAAGGAGAAGCGAAGCCTGGGAAGTGGGGACAAGCCTCTTGCCAGGGGTATGCAAAAACAGAGTGCAATGATAGCACTGCTCGACCCGCTTGATGGAAGCCTTGACCTTTGCCATGGAGAAGCCGGACTCCCTGGCAATGTCCGCCACGCTATGACCGCGGATAATGTTGACGACAGTCCAGATGTCATCGATTGAGACAGGATTTGATTTATACATGGTCTCTTTCTCCTTTTTGTTGCTCTGTGTGCGGAACACATGGAAAGCTTGTCATAAATAAAAGAAAAGTCAAGCCGTCAATGCATGAGTGGTCAAATTTACGCATGAACGGTCATCCTTTTTTTACAACAAGTTTTTTTACGCGCCAAACGCATTTTGCAACATATGGTCAACGCACATACGCACATAAAAAAAGACGATTTAGCGCGCAAAAAAGAACCCCGTTGATTTTTCAATGGGGTGTCCATCGTAAAATTACTATAGTTTATTTTTTCAAATGGAGTATTATATTAGTGTCCAAAGGGAAATGGATCCAAACCTTTGCTACAGACGCATTGCTCAGTGTTTGAGTCAATGCATTCCATGGTCCTGTTGCATTGCAAAGAGACGTCAATGTGAAAATGCAACTACTATGTTCAAAGGAGCCAATTGGCTAAAATCTGTATTTTCATTTTAAAGTCAATTGCGCTTTCAGGTATATTCATTATGCTATCAGATGAATTCGTTAGAAAGGAGCAACTATTATGATCGCAAAAAGAATTATCAATTTGGCAATTACAGCATCTATCTCTGTCTGCTCCATGGCAACATTACAAGTTCGTGCAGAAGAAAACGATTTTTTCAACAATGAATCCATGATGGGTGTTTATGACGATGAATTGTCATACGCAATCATTGGAGGAACGGGAACAGAGGACGACCCGTATATTGTTGACTATAGCCTTGCGCCATACTTCGAAGAATATATGCTTGAATCATGGAAGCAGAGCAAACATCCTGAAAATGCATCACCAAAAGTATTTCCAAATGGATACACAGGACTTTGTCTTACACAATACCAAGGACAGTATTCCAATGGAGGAGTATGGGTTTATTCGAGTGGCGGTCCTTCTGTCAGCGGGAACGGAGCGTTAAGGTTCTCAAAAATTGCATATGTAGACGGTTCAGCATTGCAGGGGCTATATGCATTAAGGCAGAATTACAATGCATGGCTTTCCGTTGTTAATGACATCGCTTCATATGCATACAGCAATAGCACAGTTTTCATAACTTCTGTCATATCCATTCTCGTCAACCATAATTACTCCAATGTTGGCGGTGTTGCTTTATCAACGGTTGGGGCAGGTGCGGCAGCTGCTGCTGCTGCCGCAGCAGCATCCATTGCTGGAACACTTGACTTGTTATATGTTGTATCCTCATCGACAGTTTCATCTGCATACAACAATAGCTTGAATTTAGTTCAAATCAGTTATATGTCTTCTTATAATGGGTCTTGGTATTCAAATAACGTGTCAGAAACAGGCTGGGGAAATCATCAAATTTATATTCCTAGTTCTTTCTACGGAACGGGAACTTTCCACGCTTATTGATATTCATAACTCATTGAGTACAGATACCAATTGTTTTTGATTTCATGAGAATTCTAACGGTGTTCCTCGGGGGACCCTGCGGAACACCGTTAGGTTATATGCAGAGATATGCCGTTTCATGCGGGCGTGAATAATAACAATTGTATAGAAAACCAAGGATAGATGAGGTGGATTATGGAAAAGATAACGATAACCAAGAATGATGTTGCTGGACTGAAGGCATTCCTAGACAGAAAGATGAAGGAAGGGTATGTCCTCTCCTCCATCAAGGGGAATGATGTGGAATTCGCAACGACCAAGGAAAAGCTATCGTATTACCTGATGTACGGAAAGATCGACATGGATGCGATAGAGAAATATGGCTTGACGTTTGTGGGAAGATATGGGAATATACAAATCCATGTTACCAAAGGCGAGATCGAACAAGACATCATGGAGGTACAAAGAGATGTCATCAAAGGTGAAAGGATTCTTTTGGTAGGGATATTGACCTTGACAATGATTGTTGCAGTTGGAAGACTACGTTCATATGCTGTGTTTTCTGTTTTAGGCGCACCTGCCGCAATGTGGTATCTGGTAACAGCCGTGCTGTGCATGGCAGCTTGTGTCCTAGGCATTGCCATGACCGCAGGGCATAATGGCATAAAAGCGATGCAATGGTGCAAGCGTATTTCCATATTGCTTGCGGCTGGATGGATATGTTGCCTTGGAATCGCTCTATTTGCAGGGATGAGCAGGATAGACTTTTTTCATTCGGAAGGAAAGGACGATATCGTGGAAGGCGTAGAAGCTCCGTTTGTCACGCTCAAAGACATGGACAATGCGCACGAAATGACAAGGACCTCCCTGTACGATCAGTTTCCTACGGGAGAAAAGATCTACGAAAACAAATATGCTGCATGGACATCCCCTTTGCTTGAGGGGAAAGCGTATTCCTGGTATGAAACTGGGATAGTGGATGGCGGAACGGTATCGCTCATGGTGAACTACTATCCAGCAAAGACAGAAGGAATCGCCTCTGCCCTTGTAAAACAAACATCACTGTAAAAGAAAAGATTGATGGCGTGGAAGAGGCGGGAAGAAACGGGGAAAGCTTAGTCTTCCGCATTGGCAAAGATGTACACAAAGTCACTTTCATTTCAGAGAATAGGGAAACATACGAGAAGGAATATGTTTCCTTGGCGTTGCAAAGAGGAAGCTAGCAGGAAATTTCGAATTTCAGCAAAAGAACACACTTGCCGCTTAACCAGAGTAGCGGAAACACTGAATTCTTGATATCAAACTCAGTGGCTCTGCTCATTCCGTAGCAATCCGTCTCTTCCAACTTACTGAAGAACAAGGCAAGCTTTAGGGAATCTTTCCCTTCAGCATTGTCCCATGATACTTTCCATAACATTTACACATTTTAGAATAAAATGAGGGTTATAATAGAAGAAAAGAAATATGACACATACCTGCTTGAAAAAGGTACTCCAATGGAAAGAATCAAGAAATATGGATTTGGCTTTAAAGGTAAGCATGCTTTGATTCGCAGTGCCCACTAAGGAAAAGATGCCGTATGGCATCTTTTCCTTACGTATGATGCAGTTATGCCCTATTCTTCTGTTGTAAAGACAGCTTTACCCAGTCCGAAGAATCTCTCAAAGAAACCTTTCAACTTGTCTATGACCCTTTGTTTCTTGGCAGCCCTGCCACTTCCGCCGAAGCGTGATACCGGAGGCATTAGTCTATCGATTTCTGTTCCTGTCGTTTTTATTTCTCCATCACGGAAGGCATTCTCCAGGTATTTTCTGGTCTCTGCTTCCTTGAGTTTTTCACTTGAGACAATCTCCATCAACTCTTTTTCTCGCTCTTTAGCGACATACTCCTGCCACTCTGCCATGACATCATCCACATCATTGATCCCAGCAATGAATGTTTCGATCAAAAGCTTCTTGCTACGGAGTTCTGGGCTGGCATCAACAGCTTTCTGGATTGTGATCAAGATCTCTTTGTCAGAACAATGTGTATCATGGTATTTCTTTACCAGTAACAAGATGTAATCAATGTTGATCTCAATCTGTCGAATCAATTCTACTTCAAAGACAAGGTCATCAATGATGTCTTCCGCTTCTCTAACCTCCCGTTTCTTTCTCCATTCATCCCTAAGATCCTGGTATCTTCCAAGATAATCCTGGAGATCTCTCTCCGAGAGAAGTTCTTTTCCCTTGAACTCATCGAAGGATGACAATAGATTTCTCATTCTTAGGATAGCTCCAAACAATGCAATGAAGTCCTTCTGGTTCTGTTCTCCAACGATCTGTGGCTCCGACAACGGAAAACTCGTTGTCAATTCATTGATCATGTCCACATATCCTTCCTGGCGTTGGTTATCCATATCGACATATCCGTAATAGTAGGACTCAAACTTTCGTAACAACACGATACCACCCGCATTCTCGTCACCAAACAAAGAGATTGCATTATCTACCCTTCTCTGCAAGTTACGGAAACAGACAATGTTTCCAAAAGTCTTAATGCTGTTTAGAATGCGGTTGGTTCTACTGAATGCCTGTATCAAGCCATGCATCTTAAGATTCTTATCCACCCACAAAGTATTCAATGTCGTTGCATCAAACCCTGTCAAAAACATATTCACAACAATCAAGAGATCCAATTCTTTATTCTTCATCCTCAGAGAAACATCCCTGTAATAGTTCTGGAAACGTTCTCCATCCGTGGAATAGTTGGTGTGAAACATGTTGTTATAATCTGCAATCGCTTGATCCAGGAAATCACGACTTGTTTGGTCCAATGCACTGGTATCCTCACTGTTCTCTTCACCAAGTAAATCCCCATCAGGCTCTGCTTCATTCACTCCATAGCTGTAGATGGTAGCGATACGCAGTTTCTTGGTGGGATCAGCTGCCATCTGCTTTTGGAATTCTCGGTAGTAAAGTCTCGCCATCGGAACAGAAGCAACACAGAGAATTGAATTAAAGCCATTGATTCTTTGTTGTTGCTTCACTTCCTCCACCGATCCCCTGCTACCAGAAGCCACATCCTGAATATTCACCAAGGAATTGAAGTAATATGTCTTGTTTCCCCGATATGTCTTTTGGTCAAAGTGTTCCAGGATATACTTCGTTACTAGCTCAATGCGTTTAGGAGCCATGAATGCTTTCTCTCGATTGATATCCCAAACTTCCTTGTCATCAATATTCGGATCATTATCCATGGTCTTGATATAGTCCACTCTGAATGGAAGAACATTCTTGTCATTGATCGCATCGACGATTGTGTAAGAATGCAACTGATCACCAAACGTCTGTTCTGTCGTAAACAGATTCACATTCTTTACTGATCCCGTATTAGCCGCAAAGATCGGTGTTCCAGTAAAGCCAAAGAGATGATACTTCTTGAAGCTCTTTATGATAGCGGTATGCATATCGCCAAACTGACTTCTATGACACTCATCAAAGATAATCACAACATGTTTCTGATAAACCTCATGAATGGGATTCTTCTTGATGAAAGTAGAAAGCTTCTGAATCGTTGTGATAATGATATTCACATTGGGATCTTCCAACTGACGCGTGAGAATCACCGTACTGGTGTTGCTGTTGGCGGCGCCTTTCTCGAAACGATCATATTCCTTCATTGTCTGGTAATCAAGATCCTTGCGATCTACCACGAAAAGAACCTTGTCGATATACGGTAATTTAGATGCCTGTCTTGCTGTCTTGAAGGATGTCAATGTCTTGCCCGAACCTGTTGTATGCCAAATATACCCTCCCCCAGCAACACTGCCATATTTCTTGTAGTTATTCGCTATCTCAATCCGATTCAAAATCCTTTCTGTAGCAGTGATCTGATACGGTCTCATCACCATCAACATATTCTCAGAAGTGAATATGCAGTATTTCGTCAGGATATTCAGTATCGTATGCCTGGCAAAGAACGTCCTCGTGAAGTCTATGAGATCAGGTATGACACGATTCTTCGCATCCGCCCAAAAACACGTAAACTCAAAGCTATTGCTTGTCTTGCCCTTTCTCTGATTACTAGATCCAGCATCCTTGATCGCATTAAACCTCGTGCTATTAGAGTAGTATTTGGTGTTAGTACCATTGCTGATGACAAAGATCTGAACATACTCAAACAACCCACTACCAGCCCAGAAAGAATCCCTCTGATACCGATCTATCTGATTGAATGCCTCACGTATCGCCACACCTCTTCTCTTCAGTTCTACATGTATCATCGGGAAACCATTCACAAGAATAGTCACATCATAACGATTGCTATGCCTTGCTCCTTCATCCTGACTGACAACATACTGATTGATAACCTGAAGCATGTTGTTATGAACATTCTTCTTGTCGATCAATGTAATATTCTTGGTAGATCCATCATCCCGTTTCAGAACCTGAACAAAGTCCTCCTGTATCTTCCTTGTCTTCTCAACGATATGCTCATTTGGATTTGCCAAAGCACTCTTAAAGAAACGGTCCCACTCGGCATCAGAGAAAGTGTAGCTATTCAGAGTTTCCAGTCTTTTCCTAAGGTTTGTTGTAAGATCTGGCTCTGAATGAATCGGAAGATATTCATACCCCTGCTCTTTGAGCATATGTATGAATTCATTCTCCAGCTCCGCTTCACTCTGATAACTATCCGATCTAGCTTTGACTGGTGTATATTCTGTAACAACAGTATTCTCTGTTGTCTGAGCTACGATGTTAATGTACGACATTGTTTACTCTCTTTCTAAATTCTTCTCTTTGAATGTCAGTAACTTATCTCGATAGTATTCGTATTGTTTTTGGCGTTTATCAATTTCGGCTGGAATGCCAGAAGAGAGGTCATTGCAGAGATGGTCAAACCTTTCTATTACGGATACAAGTTCCATCTGTCTTTTGACTGGCGGAAGAGGAATTGCTAGCATTCGCATTTCCTTCATAGGAATGCTCTTCACTGTGCCGCCAGCAACCTTTTTCATATAGATGTTTCTAATCTTCTGTGTCATCAGCAAATACCTCAGGTATTTCGGTTTCAGAAACTCCTGTTTAGGTTTGATGGTATAAACGCCTTCCTTAATGTTCCAGTTAGTGGGAATTTCTTCGATCACAGCTGTTTCACCAATGGTGCCAGTCCCAGAGAAGAGTACATCTCCTGCTTCTAGATTCGATCTATTGTTGCAGAGTCGCAGTGCTTCATCATTCATTCGATCAGTCTTCTCTGAAGTAACAATTCTCCCTCCAACAATCTCTCTTATTGTGATATAGTAATTTTCTGCGTCTTCTGTATTAAGCTTAAAGAACTGCCGAGGATTAAGCCCTGTATTCAGCGATAAGATTACCTCTCCAAGCTGAACAATGGCATATCC
>OMYM01000103.1 GCA_900315225.1 uncultured Erysipelotrichaceae bacterium
AAAAGACGCGAAAGGGAGACTGACCCAGTTTGTGCCTAAGTCGGCGGAAGCCTTCGCCAAGCAAACAGATGAGGCTCTGAGAAAACTAAAGATTGTTTCATGGCAAATTAGTCCAACACGCGAACTGCCCGAGCATTATTGGACTGACCTCGTCACCGAGCAACCAGAAGACTATGTGGTGGACTGCAATGGTGATGTGCATCTTTATTCTGCCGAGGCTTTGGCATGGCTCATCTCTGTTGTGAATGGCCTTAACGGACAAGAAGCCGACAACTATGAGGGAAGGATTGTTTGTTTGGAAAGCGACATTGATCTTTCTCCTGCTATTTGGACAGCTATCGCTTCTGCTAATGACTCATTCTTTAAAGGCATTTTCAATGGTAATAACCACATTATCAATGGAATGTCAACCAACGAAGGCTTCTTTGGTAATTTGAATGATGCAAAAATAAAAAATGTGATTCTTAAGAACACATTCGTAAAAGATTCACGACAGGGCATATTCTTTCATCAGTCAGAGTTTTGCGAGATTGACCGTTGTTGGCTCGAAGGTGAAATTTTTGTAAGTAACACATCAGAACTTGCCTGTTTCGGATATGAGGGGACCGCTTCGCAAATCACTAACTG
This sequence comes from uncultured Erysipelotrichaceae bacterium, assembly GCA_900315225.1. Classification (GTDB taxonomy): domain Bacteria; phylum Bacillota_I; class Bacilli_A; order Erysipelotrichales; family Erysipelotrichaceae; genus Bulleidia. The sequence continues at coordinate 628 of OMYM01000103.1, forward strand.
TATGTTTCGCAGTCCGCTCATCGACAATCCTTCGGGAACAAATCCCTCACAACCTATTTGTGCCTTTATTGAAAACAGTAACGGTAACAATACCATCCGCAATTGCGCCATTGTCATCGACAGCTTAGCTTATCCGATGGATGCTTGCATTGTGGGGATCAATAGTTCAGGAAACGTTAGCAATTGTTATTCCTATCTCGGAGCTTACAAGTATTTCGAATTGTGGCCATATCTCTATAACCAACGGTCGGGAATTGTTGGTATCAACTACGGCTCCATTGCCAATTGCTACTACAATTGGCTAAATCCTAACCTTTATCATGACCTAGTTAATACGCCCGCTGTTTTTGCAGGTGAAATGAACGATGTGCTACTGTATAATTATGATGAAAGCGATTGGCAACTGATGGGATCTGTGAATATTGGAGGTTATGAGTCGAGCAATCTTTTAGAAGCCCTGAACAGATGGGGGGAGCAACAAAGTAATACGGGGAACTACTCTAGATGGTGCATCGATGAGTCCATCCTCCCCAACGGTCTTCCTGTCCTGTCTTGTTTTGCCGACCTCTTGAGTGTCAAAGAAAATAAAATGTCAAGCAGTTTCATTTCGGTTTATCCGAACCCCGCAAATGCTATTGTTTCGGTTGAAGGTATGGATTGTTCTAACATCAAAATGTACAATGCCCTTGGACAAATGGTGAGAAGTTCTGAAGTCAATATAATTTCCGTTTCAGGTCTGCCCGAAGGCTTATATTTTTTGCATATTGATGACGGGAACGGCAATGTCATAACAAAAAAAGTCATAGTGAAATAGGATTCATTACAATCGCGTACAGTCCTGTCCCCCTTTGCAGCTAACATTGTGACGGGGGACTTTTTTGTTTTAGTAGATTACACGGTATCAGAAGTCAGCAATTGTTATGTGAAAAACAAATCAAGAACTAACTTAAATGAAAACAGATTTGAATTCGATTACATCGACACTTCGTTGAATTGCCTCTAATGGTCAATTCAGTTGTGATGCCTTGCTCTGTTAATAGACGGCCATGCTGTCAAGATTATGACGGAGCAAGGCTTCTTTACGATGATGGCCATATATTCATGAAGATGAAACAGAATCGATTTTCTATGTTGACGATTTAATCTTACGATAATATGGAGAAAGTGTTACAGTCCAATCCTAAACTCAACAAGAGTAGTGTTATGTCTAGCTTAAACGGTAACAAGGATAGATTTATATTATTTGGCGAAGGGTTGGTCATTACTTTTCTGTTTTTGGTGGGTTCGCTGAATGCTGATGGAGTTGTTAGATCGGGAAAAATTTGTAAATTTGCGGCATAAAACAAAAGAAGCCTTTATGAACGAAAACACTATAAAAGAGGCATTGAAAAAGGGAGAAAGGGTAACGCTGGAGTGCAAGAAGGCGATAGCAGAAGTCCCAAAATCACTTTGGGAAACCTACTCTGCGTTTGCAAATACCATAGGTGGATTGATTCTGATGGGTGTAGAAGAGCATAAGAATGACGAAGTGGATTTGTAATATGAATAAATCGGAATTGATAAACTTCATCTTGGAAAACCTATCTGTGAATGAAGGCGCATATTTCCACAAGAAAAGTAAAAAAGCCATCACAAAGGTAGCCATTGAACAATTGATGGACGATATAAAGCCTAACAATGTGTCTAAATGCTATAAGATTTATTGTCGAGAAACCATTGTTTTTAAAGAAAGCCAGAATTGTTTGGTTTCCTTTGTTGTGTATTTATATAGAGCTGTGCCAAGTTATTTGCACGCTAAGATGGAAGATTGTCCTAAAGAACTTATTGAGGACAAGTCTTCCTATTTGCTTTTGATAGAATTTGACAACGACATAGTCATTTTCAAGAAAAATATTGTCTCATTATATGATTTTGATGAGTATTTGACTTCTGTTGACAACAAAGCTCTTTCCAGTGCGCTTATTTCTCACAACACGACATTTGAGAAGTTGGATTATTCAAATATGGGTATGGCTAACCATTCCATTCGGAATAGGATTATTGAAGGAGATTCGTTAGCGGAGTCCATGCCTATTTTGGGCTTAAATAGAAACATTATTAATTCAACACGTTTTAAAGATAAGAGCAATGACAACGGGTCGTTTAGTGTTAATTTAGGGACGTCAAGAATAGCTAAATTTGGATCAAAGAAAGATCTTGTTGGTCTTTGTCTGTGGTCGTATGAGATGGTTTCCAAAATTAATGCGTATGATGGAAGCGCTAATTTCTTATCCAATTTTGCTTTACCTTGCAAATGGATCGATTACTACAACAAGCTGATTCCTATATCAATTCTTTTTGACAAGCATAAACTTGTGGATTTTTTTGAAGAAAGAGGGGAGAGCGTCACCTTATGTAGAAAAGCGGGGAAAGGGTTTCATGGCATTGAACGACTGTTTGAAAAGAATCTTGATGTTTTCAGTAATAGTTTTGACCTTCAACCATTAGAAGGAGGAATGGCATATTTTGTAGTAAACACTATAGACCCATTTTTACAAGTAAAAGTTACGGATAAGAGATTGTCTATAGAGAGTAAAGGCATTTTGGGTAGTTTATATATTGATATGGATGGAGCTCAAACAAAGCTTTTATCTTTCATTAACCAAAATGCGTTATTTCAGATTGCTTTTTCTAAATGTGAATACATATACAAAGGGGGTGCAATTTCTTGTGATGCCAATTTGCAGCAATCTTTGAATACTATTCTTTCTATATTGTATCCAAAAACTTCTATGAATAAAGCGGAATACGAAAAGGTTAAGGGTAATAAAGTTACTGCAGATATGACAGACTTTGGGCCAAAATCCATCTTTCATTTTGTTGAAAGTGAATATTTCAAAGATAGCGAATATATTCTTTGTGATGACTTGGGGGATGAATGGGCCGATCACATCTGTCTTCACAACAATACGATTTCTTTTGTTCACTCAAAATACAAAGGAAAAGCAAGCTTGTCAGCTGCAAATTTTCAAGATGTAATAGGGCAAGCATTAAAAAACATAGGCCATTTGCAAGCTGGAGAAAGTATGGGTCTACGTCGTGGTTCTTTTATCACTCCCTATAGTGGTTCAAAAATTCAGAAAATCAGAAAAAGCTCAAAAGGAACAACTAATACTGAAAAAGTTGATGCTTTCATCAAACGATTCGATGAAATTTGTTACAATCCCAATTCTACGAGAGAAGTTTGTTTGGCTGTTGATTTCTTGTCGGCTTCTGAATTTAAAGATGCAATGAGCAAAGTGATAAAAAAGGAGGGCTTTGCTCATAAAGGCAGTACGGTTCAGCTGTTTTGGCTTTTGGCTTCGTTTATTTCAGCATGCAGAGATGCCGATTTGCAATGTAGGATAATATGTCGCAAGTGAACTTCGGAGTTTTGAAGGTATATCTCTTATTGTTGGATTTCCATCATGATGTTATCCAAGATATACTGGTCGCTCATCAGGTGAAGGCCGTATTTTGGGTCGGAGAGTTGTTGGTAGGTGTTGGTGGAATAAAACAGATCCAACGCCCGCTCGGCGTCAATTTGCAGCGTCTCGGCAAGCATTATGATGATGTGGCTTTGTTTGCGCCAAAGTACGGTGTCTCTCATTCTTCATCCTCCAAGTTAGGTGAATAAC
>OMYM01000228.1 GCA_900315225.1 uncultured Erysipelotrichaceae bacterium
GCCCTTGGGTGGCTTCTTTGGGGAATATGCTGCGATGATCTTGAATAGCGTCAAGGCATATTCCCCACGGTCTAGCGCATCTCCCTCTAGAACTAGATCGCTTGTGTATTTTTCTTCTACCATGGTTCACCTCCAATACCTCAAATATATGTGAATTATACAACATTCGTGAACAAAAAGCAATAATATAATAATGTGATTTTAATGATAAAAGACATTTACACTGTCAATTATGACGTCAACTATCACAAAATAACATTTGACATAAAACTTCTGTGGCAACATAATATATGTGGAGCTTTTGATTTGCTGTAGAATTAAAAACATTATTGCGTTTTACAAGGGGAAAATAATGGATATTGAATTAGCAAATATTGGGGTTATTTCCAAGGCAAATATAGTCTGTTGTGGTTTGGCAATCATCACAGGCAAGAGTGGAGCTGAGAAGACACTGGTTGGAAAGGTGATATGTACAATGGTAAATTACAGAGACCGTAAAGTCTAGGCTAATCTTTGCGGTTTCTGTGGTATATTGTCATCCTTCATTGCTCATTCCCCATTTTTCATGCTAACCTAGAAGCAACCTAGATCCGTTTATCGTAAAGAGCTGAGAATTCAAATAGATTTTCATGGAAATATCTGTGGGTTAACCTAGACTTTACGGTCTTTGTGATAAATGCTTGCGTCAATGTGTCGGAAGAACTGGAGAAAGATAAAGTTTGGTATAGGAAGGATCAATTGTTGGAAATATCCCGTTGCTATAGGGTTAGTTCTTATTATATGCATGTAAAAGGATAACAGCTCATCAAACCTGAACAAAAGACTGACATGGAGTTTTTGTGGGAATGGGTGTGGCAAGGAGGAAATAGATATTTGTCAAAGCATTTGGGGGATTCTGAGGAATGTTGAAGGTATTCCGGCGAATGAGAGACATTTTTCAAGAACTTGAAGATTCTCAATACACTGATATCATTAACATGAAGATGATTTGTGAAGAAGCGATTCATGTCATTGAAATTTTGTGATAATGAGGAAATGACTGCCAGAAAAAGTATTGTAGGTGCTTTGCATGTAGTGTTGTATGATCAAATAAGGCAATCTAACTTACTGATAAAATTTTAAGTTTCAAAATAGATTCTCAAACTGGGTCGAACGACACTGTAACTGTAGTAAACCCAGTATCCACGGAAGTCAAGCGAGCCATGGACGCGGACGTAAGCGGCGTAATCAGAATCACGACCAGGTGAGCGAAGCCACCACCAGCAACTGCCAGCGGAGCCAATGCTTGCATTATTTTTTACCGCGTATTCTGTTGGCTTACATTGTCTTACTTCGTTGTTTGGAAAATACCTTGCGGCTTCCTCTACGTTTAACAGAAACACTTTGTCCTCCGTATCTTCTCCAGGTTCTATTTCTGGGTATTCCGAGTTTCTTTTTGCCAATACATGTGACATGGCTATCATATCTTGTTCATCCTTGTTAAAGGCATTCATAAGGAATTCATTGTTTAGCCATTCCCTCAAGGTGCATTCTCCCCATGTGATTGGCTGATCAATTGTGTTATATGGCTGACAGTCTATGCCATACCTGCTGATGAGCAATGCCATGTCATCTTCGATGTCTAATACTATCCTCTCGATAGACTCCATGTCAGATTTTGTTTTCATATGCCATTTGCCAAAAGTGATGATAGATCCTCTCGTGATTTCTTCTTCCTTCTTAGTCATGGGGATATCCTCGTTGTAGGAGTTGGACCTGTTGAAAAGATATTCCAGGATGCTGGTATTGGAGGGGTCTGGAATTCCTCTTTCGAAATCCTTTGCGTAAAGGATGTATGACCATGATCCCGTGTCGCCTGGCTTGATTGGGTCGCTTGTTCCTATACGGCATTGGTTCGCTGTGGAGCCATCTGGCTTCACGTAGTAGAACACTGTTTCCGATAGGGTCTTGTTCTCTATCACGGCATCGAAGAATGGCTGGAAGTCTAGGAACCTTGGTTGCTTTCGCTCGTCTCCAAAGAGCTTTTCTCAGGCTTTCATTGCATCGTCGTTCCGGTCGTTGAGTATTTGCACATCATCGGGATACTTGTACTTCAGGAGAAGAATGTAGAAATATAGCAGGCGTGCTTGATCGGGGTATCCTTCCAGGGAGTACTTGTTAAGATAATAGAATGAGGAGCAGAGTCCTTTCATTTCCCTAGGGGTAAGGCTGAATTGCTTGCATAGGGCGTAGTATTCGGCTGAGTCGGGTAGTTCATATTCCTTGGCGTATTTCTCCATGAGTTTTTTGTCGTTGCCTTTTGGCAGGATGGAGACGTAGTCGAAGAAGCGCCCGAGATAGTCGATGGCATCGAAGCCTTGGCCGTAGACCGTCTTGACACAATGCTGCAGCTTCCCAATGTTAAGTGAGAAGATGAAGACAAGTCCCTTGACATTGAATAGGTGCTTGACGACTTCCGGTAGCTGGATGGCGAAGGTTGGCTTGCATCGATCAAGTTCGTCGACGATGACAACGACTTTGTTTTGACTTTTGTTTCTTATGCATTTGTGGAGGGTGGATTGGAGCTTGTCGATGCGTGTCTTAATGGAATCGTCGTTGTCTCTGCTGTTATCGTCTTTGTTATCATCTTTGTTTGATTCAGTGTTTATTCCTCGTAGCATGTTGAGGTATTTTAAAAATTGGGTTTTTTCATTGTTGCAATCCAGAGCGCCTTTGCCACAGATTATCTCTATGAGAAGCTTGGAGAAGGGGATCATGGGGTTTTCATAGAAGTCGTATTTCCATGAGTTGAAATATACGACTTCATCTTCCTTGTAGGTGGTTTCTTCGTTGATTGTCTCTTTGGCTTTGTCGCTTATGTGGATGATTCCTTGGTTGAGAAGCAGTTTTTTCGAACATTTCAACAAACGTTGTCTTGCCGGTTCCCCATGCGCCTGAGATGCTCATGATAAATGCTGCGTTGTCTAGCTGTTGCAGCTTGATGGTGTAGTCGACATCGGATGATGTCGTCTTGGTATCCGTATCTGGTGTTGGTTCATGTTCCTTGTTGATGGGTTCTTGAAGGATCCTTGCTTCTTCTTTGGTGATTTCGGAGAGTGTGCTCTTTTCTTGGTTGATTGGACCTAGGTCGATTGTGTCAATGAATTCATAGAGTTTCTTTGGAGAATATGCTGCGATAATCTTGAATAGCGTCAAGGCATATTCCCCGCGATCTAATGAATCTCCGTCCAGCACTAGGTCGCTTGTGCTTCTTTCTTGTGACATGTTTTTTCTCCTGTATGTGAGAATTATACCTTAAGCGTAAATAAAATACAACCCTAAATTGAAAACTTTTCTACTAGCATGACCAACTTGATGATTGTGTGCCGAGGATCTGAACAAAAACAACGGCTTGTTTCATTTTATCGGAAAAAGTTCTTTACCAGAGCCTCCAGCCAGAGGCGCTTTTTTATCAAACAGTTTGATATCCACTGCGATTTATGGCTGACAAAATTTGTGTTGCTTTCGTTGGCAGCATTTTTTTCATTCCGATAAAAAGGCATGTTTTCGAAAAAAGCCTTCCAGTATATTTTGATAACCCCATATTGAATCAACAAATGGAATACAGAATTTTTCGGCTCTTCTGTACAGATCGTGGGTCACAATTCAAGGATGATTTAAAACCAAAGGTTCTGAAGGACTCCGGCTGTGTTTTGGTGGCTTGCGCCGTATGGCTGCCCCGGCCAGGCGGCACGGGTTTA
>OMYM01000315.1 GCA_900315225.1 uncultured Erysipelotrichaceae bacterium
GCCATTAACTGACCTCAATGACGCAATTACATATAAGGAGATTTCAGGGCAGCTTGATGAACTGAACTTAGGGGTCTATGCTCCTTCTGATTATATTCTGCCATCAAAACGTGATAAATATGAAATAGACCGAGGAGGAGAAGGCTCATATCTTGGAATGTCAGGGCGTGAGAAGGGATTGAAGAAGCTAATGGCCATCAACCTTCTTAAACGTTTGGAGTCATCTGTAAACTCTTTTCGTCTGACAGTGGAGCGCATGAAGTCGCAGATTGATGACACTATTACGGCAATTAATCTTTTCATGGAAAATCGAAAAAATGTGTTGTTAAGTGTTCAAACACTTGAGTCTATGCTTGACAGCGATGATAGTGAGAATGATTTCCTGATAGGAGGTAGAAAGACAAAAGTGGCTCTTGCAGATATGGACTGCCGTTCATGGCTGCAAGACCTTAAATCAGACCAAGAGATTTTAGAACTGCTTCTTGTGATGTTGAAGGATATCACACCTGAACATGATAGTAAATTGCAAATGCTTATTGAAAACCTCCGTGAGAAGTTTGCCCATCCTATAAATGGAGAAAACAAAAAGGTACTTGTGTTTACGGCTTTCTCTGATACAGCTGAATATCTTTATAATAACCTTGCACCAGCTATTACAGAAAAAGCACATTTGCATACTGGTATTGTCACAGGTGATGGCACCAGATCTACTGTTAAGGGCGTTAAGGCAGACTTTAATAGTGTATTGACATTATTCTCTCCAATATCTAAAGAAGCAGATAAATTGCTACCTAATGTACGAGAGCAGATTGATGTACTGATAGCTACAGACTGTATTTCTGAAGGACAGAACCTTCAGGATTGCGACTACCTGATAAATTATGATATTCACTGGAACCCTGTTCGTATCATACAGCGTTTCGGGCGTGTGGACCGAATAGGTTCTCGTAACGATGTGATTCAGCTTGTTAATTACTGGCCTGATATTGAACTAGATGACTACCTTCGTCTGAAAGGAAGAGTTGAGGCTCGTATGGCTGGCATGGACATAACTGGAGCGGGTAGTGGGAATGTACTCATCTCTAATGAAGAGCAGGCTGATTTAGACTATCGCAAACAACAGTTGGAACGTCTGCAGAAGGAAGTAGTGGACATAGAGGATATGGACACAGGTATCAATATTATGGACTTGGGATTAAATGAGTTCCGGCTTGATTTGCTCACATACATGAAAGACAATCCTGATATTGAACATACGCCATACGGTATGAGTGCTGTCGTCCCTGCCTCAGATGTTGCAAAGCCTGGTGTTATCTTCATTCTAAAGAACAGGAACAACGCAGTAAATATCAACCATCAAAATTTGCTGCATCCTTTTTATATGGTGTATCTGTCTAATGAAGGAGAAACCATCATCAACCATCTTTCTCCAAAGAGACTGCTTGACATTATGCGACTGTCATGCAAAGGTAAGACTGAGCCAATTCTTGAACTTTGCCATGCTTTTAACAAGGAAACAAAGGATGGCAAGCAGATGCAGCATTATAGCGAACTACTCCAAAAGGCAGTTGCTACTATAGTAGCTCAGAAAGAGGAAAGTGACCTTGAAAGCCTTTTCTCCTTTGGGGAAACAACTGCACTTGTTGGAGATATTTCAGGACTGGATGATTTTGAATTGATTTGTTTTCTTGTCATAAAAGAAGGAGGTGCGCGTGGATAACATTCTGAATTATCCACAGAGTACCGTCGTCAATCGTGTAGTACCGAAGACGATGTTCTACAAGTTTATGGAGGTGAACCCTCGCATGAAGACACACTTCGTAAATGATGTGGTGAACATCACCTGGCTGTACAAGCTATCGGCTTCTTCTCTTAATGTCACCAATACAGAGGATATGAAAGAGATTGAGGTGTTTGTTGTGAATCTCAAACAACCAGATTGTCCTACGGATTTGTTCACCTTTATTGACACTAATATGCCGCATCATATCATTTTTGTCTTGCTACATAATGACAATGCAATGGTGCTCATCAATTACAAGGATTGGACGGACAACACGCATACAAAGTTTCGAATATGTCAGGCTTTTGCTTCGCCTTGGGTGCCATTGTCTGAACTTGAACTTTATGTTCAAGGACAGTCTCTTCCTCGTATATATGACAACTTTGTAGCGCAAGTGTCTGGTATTGGTGAACACAAGGCTGGCAGCATGGCTGATATCGTGGCTCTGAGAAAACAAATTGCTACCGCTGAAGCGGAACTGCAAATTCTGGAAAAAAGGATGCGCAAGGAGCCACAGCTTGACCGTCAACTTGCAATGAATAAGCAGGTGAAAGCAAAGCGCAAGGAGTTGGATAATTTCAAAAAGAAACTAGAGGAATTGAAATAATGGCAAAAGATAGAAAACATCATTTCGTTCCAGTATGCTACTTGAATCATTTCAAGCAAGTTGGACATATTCACTCTTACAGCAAGAAAAGAGAGAAAGAATATGTTTGTGGTGTTGATGCTATTTGCGAATTGCCATATTTCTACAAAATCACACAAGAAAGTTGGTGGAAAACATTTGAGATAGAAAAGGATTTCTTTAGTTCTAATGTTGAATCTCCTTTGGGGCCAATGATTACAAAGATTGAAGAATCAATTCAAAATTCATTGGCTGAGAACCGCTCAATAGCAAAAATCATTCTTAGTGAAGAAACGAGAAGGTCTATTGCCTCTATGATCTTCATCCAATTCTATCGGACTCCTCGCTTCAAGAATTACTATGAGGGAAGAAAACTCATACGCCACGGGATTTCGTCAATCACCCATGAATTCGCTAAAGAAGAAATAACCGACCCTGTTTTAGTTCATGCTCTTTCTACATATCTTAACCCACACATGCATAATAAGGTGGTCTCATATTTAGTAACAGGGCAATGGGTGTTTAGATATTCTGATGAAAATGTGTTCTTGACTTCTGATAACCCCGTCGTTTGGATTCCATTGAAGGGTCCAAAACATGAGCGCTTTACCGTTGGAAACATTGACGAGAGCAAATGTTTCCTATATTATCCAATTACACCTAACATTGTATTGGAAATCTACGATAAAGACGCCAAAGGATTACCGTCTGATTTTGACAATCTAGTAATCCGAGCTAATGCGGAACGCATTGCAGGATTAAATTTGAATACAATTATCAACGCAGAAGATATAGTCATTCTTCTTGACAAAGATATATCTTCATATTCTATTGATATAACACTTAAAATAATATAGTCGTATAGTTATGGAACAAGCTAAACATATCGACATGCAAACACCTAATGGCGCAGAACTGAATCTTGACGCGCTGTATAAGATTGCTCCTTCCTGCTTCACGGAAGCAAAGGGCGAAGATGGCGAAGTGCGCCGAGTAGTTGATTTCAACAAACTACGCTTACTCCTCGGTGACCAGACCGTAGAGGATGCCCCAGAAGTCTATGACTTTACTTGGGTGGGCAAGCGTGCTGCTCTTCAAGAAGCTGTAGCACCTATCAACAAAACGCTACGTCCTTGCCCGGAAGAAAGCGTGGATTGGGATAATACCCAGAATCTATATATAGAGGGTGATAACCTCGAAGTGCTAAAATTGCTTCAGAACTCTTACATGGGCAAGGTCAAGATGATTTATATTGACCCGCCGTATAACACGGGAAATGATTTTATTTATATGGATAAAAGACACTTGTCCGAATCAGATTATGAAGAACAAACAGTTGATGACGAGAAAAGAAGGCTTATAAAAAACATCTACTCAAATGGAACTTTTCATTCTGTATGGTGCAATGAAATTTATAAACCACTTATGGTCGCTCGAAGCTTATTAACAGAAGATGGTGTGATTTTCATAAGTATTGATGATCATGAAGTTGATAATCTAAGAAAGATATGTGATGAAGTTTTTGGCTCAACGAATTTTGTGACCTCTTTACATGTTGAAATGTCTGCAACACAGGGGATGAAAGTAAAGGCTGCACAAAATGGTAATATTGTAAAAAATGCTGAATATGTTCTCATATATAGTAAAGATGGACATAAAAATATTGCGAAAGAAATTCTATATGACTTCCGACCAGAATATGATAGTCATTATTCTAAGTTCCTATCTGATGATATGAAGGTCTTAAATTTAATTGATGTTTATAATTCTGAATTCCCATCTTCGAAAATCAAAAATGTTGTTTCTGCATATGCTTCTGAACCATTGTTTAAATCATTTGTCGAGAAAAACCTATCTCGTATATTTAGGTATGATAAAACTACTGGATTTAACCCCTCTGACTTTGAAATAGGGAAGGTGGTTAAAATTGAACGAGACCAAAGGTATTATACAATTGAACGTAAAATGACAGGTGTTGAACAACTTATGTTTTTGTCCGCATCATATGGATATTGTGATAATTTTAGGAATTCTTATGGATTACGAAAAATAAGGGGTGACTGGTGGAAAGAGTTTTATCTTGATATGGGAAATGTCAGTAAAGAGGGGAATATGGTTTTTGAGAATGGGAAGAAACCTGTAAGGTTGATTTTACAATTAGTAAAAATGTGTTCATCAAAAGATGATATTGTTCTCGACTTCTTCTCAGGCTCAGCTACTACTGCTCATGCAGTTATGCAGTTAAATGCTGAAGACAATGGAAACAGAAAATTTATTATGGTGCAGTTACCCGAAAAAACATTAGAAGGTAGCGAAACCTACGAAGCCGGTTACAAGAATATCTGTGAAATAGGCAAGGAGCGTATTCGTCGAGCAGGAAAGAAAATCAAAGAGGAACATCCTGATACAAAAGACCTTGATATAGGATTTCGTGTGTTTAAGTGTGAAAGCAGCAACTACAAGGATGTAGCCTTTGCACCAAAGGATTATTCACAGGATATGCTGGCTGGCTTACTTGACAATATCAAGGAAGACCGCACTGACCTTGACCTTCTCTTTGACTGTATGCTCCGTTGGGGCGTTAAATTGTCGATGCCGTTATCCTCGCGGAAGATGGATGGCTGCACCATACACAATGTAAATGATGGTGATCTTGTGGCTTGCTTCGATGGCAATGTCACGGAAAAGGTGATTGACGCTATTGCTGCACTCTCTCCTGTTAGAGTAGTATTCCGTGACAGTAGTTTCAACGAGGCTGCTCAGAAGATGAATCTCTTTGAACTTTTCAAACAAAAATGTGACTGGAGCGATGAAGAGGTTAGAAATAATGTTCGTGTCATTTAATTATATTTTATTATGGCAAAGACACTGACATTAAAATTCAAAAACCAACAGTTCCAGACTGATGCAGCTCGGGCTGTTACGGATGTATTCCATGGACAGCGCAATCAGGCAATGGTGGAATTTACACACGATATGGGACGTAGTGCCGATGGTGTACAGGACTTGTTCGACGTAGTAGGCTTTCGCAACCAGCCTATTACTGTGCCAACTGTGCAAATTCTCGATCAAATACGTCAGATACAGATGTCTGCACAGTTGAAGCCGTCCGAAACTGTTGATATTAATGACCTACGACTTACCATCGAAATGGAAACTGGTACAGGTAAAACTTACACCTACATCAAGACAATGTTTGAGTTGAACAAGCTCTATGGATGGAGTAAGTTTATTGTGGTTGTACCGAGCATTGCAATCCGTGAAGGTGTGTGTCGCTCCTTTGAGATAATGAGTGAACATTTTGCTGCTGATTATGGCAAGCGTATTCAGTCGTTCATCTATGATAGTAAGCAACTGACAAAGATTGACCAGTTTGCTAGTGACAGTAATATGCACGTCATGATTATCAATACGCAAGCTTTTGCTGCTCGTGGTGAGGATGCCAGACGAATTCACATGAAGTTGGATGCATTCCGTAGTCGCAAACCTATTGACGTAATCGCAGCCACTAATCCTATATTGATTATTGATGAACCACAATCGGTACTGGGAGCTGATAGAAATAATGCCACACGAAACCGTCTGAAGGAGTTCCATCCATTATTTACGCTATTATATAGTGCTACACATCGAGTTGGTGACATTTCGAACATGATTTACAGACTTGATGCCATGGATGCCTACAACATGAAGCTGGTGAAGAAGATTTCTGTGAAGGGAATAGAGCAAAAGGGCACAACCGCTACCAATGGCTATCTATGCTTAGAAGCGATTGAACTATCTAGTGGAAACCCCAAGGCACGTATTCGCTTTGAAAAGAAAACCACAACTGGCATAAAGGAAGTTGTCAGAGTTGTTGATGAAAAATTTGATATATATCAAAATTCTGGTGAATTGGAAGAATACAGGGATGGATATAAGGTAGAAGTTATTAATGGTTATAGTAGAACTATTAGACTCCTAAATGGTATCGTATTGACTGAAAACGACATGGTGGGTGCTGTCAATAAAGATTTGATACGACGAACTCAAATACGTGAGACTATCCTTTCTCATATAGAAAAAGAACGTAATTTATACAAGCGTGGGATTAAGTGCCTTTCACTTTTCTTCATAGACCATGTAGATAATTATCGTAATAATGGTATTTATGCACAGATGTTTGAGGATGAGTATAAGGATGTTATTGGAAGTTTACAGTTACGAACCGATGATGATCCCGGGTATATTGAGTATCTTAATCGTTGGAGTGTTGAGAAAATTCATGATGGTTATTTCTCTCGAGATGGTAAGGGACGTGAAGTTGAGTCTGCTAAAAAAGAGGGCGAAAACGAGATGAGAGGATATCAGCTTATTATGAAAGAGAAGGAAAAACTTCTCTCATTTGACATACCAGTGCGTTTTATTTTTTCACACTCAGCTTTGAAAGAGGGTTGGGATAATCCTAATGTTTTTCAAATTTGTGCTCTAAAAGAGGCATCAGACAGCCCTGTACAAAAACGTCAGGAAGTGGGGCGTGGAATGCGTCTTTGTGTTAATAAATACGGAGAACGTCAGGATGAAAGTGTACTACATGGAACTGTTTTTGAAACAAATGAACTTACTATAATTGCAAGTGAATCATATAATTCTTTTGCGTCTCAACTTCAAGAGGCAATAGCAGATGACGTGTGTGACCGTCCTAAGAAAGTCACACCTAGCTTATTTACCAGTATGACTGTTACAAATGCTCAAGGTGAACAAAAGACACTTGATGATTTACAATCTGCTTTCTTGTTTACTGCACTGGTGGTGAATGGTTATGTTACAGAACAAGGACAACTTACGCAAAAATTTTATGATGATAAACAGCAAGGAGTGCTTAACTTTGGTGATAAATATAATGAGTTCAAAAAGGATATTGTAAACCGCCTTAATTCTGTATTTAATCCAGATGCTATTAAACCTGATGATGCAAGGCGTACGCGCGAAGCAAAATTTGACTCCAAACGATTTGAACGTAAAGAGTTTCAGGAGCTATGGAACAAAATAAATCATAAAACATACTATACTGTTGATTTCAAAACAGAAGATCTTATTGATAGAGCTGTTGTCGAGCTCAACAATCATTTACAGGTGTCTGAGATAAAAGTTCGTGTGGAGTATGGAACCATGAAGGAGATAAAAAATAAAGAACAACTTCAGTCTGGCACGGCAATGAATGTGATTGATGCTTATTCTCGTACTATTCATGAATTGGTTGGAGATAATGTTAAATATGATTTAATTGGTAAACTGGTAGATAATACGGGTTTAACTCGTAAGGCCATTGTTACTATTTTACAAAAGATAAATCAGAGCAC
>OMYM01000485.1 GCA_900315225.1 uncultured Erysipelotrichaceae bacterium
AGAATGCGACTTTGAGCCAGCAGTATAAGGATGCAACCGATACAATTGAAAGGCTGAGACGCGAAATTGAAAGCCTGCGCCACTAGCTTTTCACCAGTATGCTTGTAGACGCATTTAGGGGGATTCCACATCGTCTGCCTGCTGGTATATGCGGGAGCATTGTTGGATTTCTGAGGCTTCCGTATAACAGGCGAAGCACGTATCTTGTTGCTGGCGCAATGCGGCGCCGCGAGAATGGACTGGCAGAAAAGGTACATGATCGATAATTCAGAATGTAGCAAGAAGTGTATCGTACACTTGCGCGTGGCGCCACAAGCGGGGCAGCGTTGGCTGTCTCGCTTTTTTTGCCTGTGGAAAGCTAATGTGAAGATATTTCATGTAATGCGGCGCATGCGCCTTCCATCATGTGATGAATTGTATTTGACAATGCTTTGTTTTATATGAGATGTCCATGCAGGATAAAAACATAATGATATGTACACCTCATGTGGATAGCTTCATTGTTATGAGTCATCTGTAAATTATTATCTTCTGCTACAAGAATGTGTAAAGAGATTTTGTGGGTTTTATGGTTCAAAGGGAAAAATATTGCATAAAGAGGCTTTATGTCAAACTATGGCAATTTTGGAACATGACGATATAGAGGAAAGATAGACTAAAATACTGAACCGCAAGAAATAGTTTGGCTATCATCGGCCTTTGAATGATGGATTTGAAGCAAAGAATGAAGCGTGCGTTTTCGCGAGGCTTTGCAAATTTGAAGAGGGTGTTAACAAGGACTACAAAGTTCTAGTTGCAGATGAATAACTGAAGTCGTCACAGGTTTAAGTGCAGTTGTAGCGCCAGTCTTGCCACGAATTGCCACTATGTTCCATTCAATGTGGTTCAAGGATTTGGCTTTTGGGCTATTTGATATTGCATGAGTGAGGTTGATTCGGCATCAGTGCAGGCATTGTGCCGGCTTCGCCTGAATCGTAAAACAAATGGTTAAATCATAAAATGGGGAGAATTGATTGGCTTGGGCAATTGAATGAAGAGATATAATGATTTTCATGCGAATAATCATTGAAGAAACAGCACGCTATGTTTCGTATTGTCCAAGGCATGGAAATGCCTCAGGCGGAGACATTTGACATGACGTTGAAGTTGATCGATAGAAAAGAGAGGGATTGTTTGTAGGAAAAAAAATCAGAAAATACGAAGAGGGATTTTACAAGATAAAGTCTTTTGAAAACATGTTTGGCAATGGCGGCGTGAAGGATTGGATTCAAGTTCTAAAGGTGGGTAAGAAGATGAGGTTTAAGCGGCTTTTGAGATGCGTTAAGTCCGTAGGCTTCCTTTTAGCAATGCATTCTACACAGCTTGATGATGCGCTAGACTTTTTGGGTCATTGCATTGGGATTCACTTTATCAAGGATAATGAAAGAAGAATGGCAGTAAAAATTTTTCGACCAGATCTTAAAGTCTACGACAAAGATAGCTCTTATTAAAAAATCCCGATGCTTCAGGCAACGTGCGAAATGGTTATCGTCATGTTCAAGCCGTATTGGCAGAAGATTACTTTTGATGCAATACAGAAGGCAGTCGCGTATAACATGGAATTGGAAATTTGTGCGATGCGCCAAGGAGAAGTCGTGCTCAGCTCCGTGCTTGTATGCGGTTTTAGCATTGACAATGACTTGTTTGATCGGTTCAAGCATATGGGTATCATCACGGAACAAATGTCTGCTGGTGTCTTCGCATCCTTGGTGGCGATACCTTGAAAGAGGACATTGTGTTGTTCCATGAACAGGCTCAGCGAATTATTATGGACGATGATAATATGAGGGACAGGGTTCTCTCTGTCTTTGAACAAAGCTATTTGTTTAATACGGAAAAGTATGAAGAGTTGTATATGGAAAGAAAGATCGAAAGACTTGAGGAGGACGGGCATAAGGTCATGCCTCGCGCAAAAGCACTCAACGAAGCAAGGTTTGAAGCTTGGATGGGAGGGTGGAAAGAAGGCTTGAAAGAAGGGAAAAAGAAAGGATTAGCAAAGGGTATATATAAGACTTTGCAGTTTCTGTTATCCATTGGGGCAATTACGGATGACGTAGCAGATAGGGCAAAGGCGGTATTGTTTTAGTAGCGATTCATCGAAATCTAGCCAATGGGCAAAAAAAGCCTGGCGCATTTGTGCCAGGCTTATCAATTCAACATGTCTTAGGTTGATGGACTGTCGTGTTTTATTTGTTGGAAAGATATTCGTCAATGGACTTTGCGGCGACTTTGCCTGCGCCCATGGCTGAGATAACGGTGGCAGCGCCTGTAACGGCATCGCCGCCTGCGTATACGCCTTCCCTTGACGTGAGACCGCCTTCATCGACGACAATGCCGCCACGACGGTTGACTTCGAGTCCTTTGGTCGTGGATTTGATCAATGGATTTGGTGAGGTGCCGATGGCCATGATGACGCAATCGAGGTCGAGTTCATACTCGCTTCCCTGGATTGGAACCGGGCGCCTTCTGCCCTTTTCGTCTGGTTCGCCAAGTTCCATGCGAATGACGCGCATGCCTTTAACAAAGCCGTTTTTCGGGTCTCTTCTGTCATCTGGGTTGTTGTATCCAAGGATCTCGACAGGGTTGTTGAGAAGCTTGAATTCGATGCCTTCTTCCTCGGCGTGTTCAACTTCCTCTCGCCTTGCCGGGAGTTCTTCCATGGATCTTCTATAGACGATGTATACTTTCTCTGCGCCAAGGCGAAGAGCAGTCCTGGCAGCGTCCATGGCAACGTTTCCACCGCCAACGACAGCGACCTTGCCTCCCTTCATGATCGGTGTCTCTGGATTGTCTAGATATGCCTTCATGAGGTTGCTGCGGGTAAGGAACTCATTGGCAGAATATACGCCATTGAGGGATTCGCCTGGAATACCCATGAAATTAGGCAGGCCAGCGCCAGAACCGATGAAGATCGCTTCAAATCCCATGTCGTAGAGTTCATCGATGGTCAATGTCTTGCCGATGACAACATTTGTTTCGACCTTGACACCCATTGCCTTGAGGCCTTCCACTTCCTTGGCAACGATTGCCTTGGGCAGACGGAATTCCGGAATACCGTAGACAAGAACACCGCCAGCGGTATGCAATGCTTCGTAGATCGTTACGTCATAGCCTTTTCTCGCCAAGTCGCCAGCGCATGTCAAGCCAGAAGGACCAGAACCAACGATTGCGACCTTGTGTCCATTGGATTCAGGACGTGGAGCGGGCTCGTTGTTGTTTTCCCTGTGCCAATCCGCAACAAAACGCTCTAGGCGTCCGATGCCGACAGGCTCCATCTTGGCGTTGACAAGCAATGTGCATTTGCTTTCGCATTGTGTTTCTTGCGGGCAGACGCGTCCGCATACCGCAGGCAATGCCGAATCGCCGGAGATGATCTGGTAGGCGCCTTCAAAGTCATTCTGCTTGATCTTGTTAATGAAATCAGGGATCTGAATGTTTACAGGACAGCCGCTGACACATGGTCTGTTCTTGCAGTTGAGGCATCTCTTTGCTTCCTCAAGGGCGATTTCGGCTGTGTAGCCAAGCGCTACTTCCTGGAAGTTATGGGCACGGATCTCGGGTGCCTGCGTGGGCATTTCATGCTTTGTTCTAACAATTGCCATGGTTTATCCTCCTACCTTCAGGTTGAACAGATTGCATGCTTCCTCGCGCGCGTGTTTTTCAAACTCGGCATACATTCTGCCTCTTGTCATTGCTTCGTCGAAGTCGATCAGGTGACCATCGAATTCCGGTCCATCGACACAAGCGAACTTTGTTTCGCCACCGACTGTCAGTCTGCAGCATCCGCACATGCCCGTGCCATCGATCATGATCGGATTCATGGAAGTGATGGTCTTGATGTTGTATTGTTTTGTCAAGGCGCATACAAACTTCATCATGATGAGCGGTCCAATGGTGATGACTTCATCGTATTCCTCGCCTGATTCGATAAGCTTCTTGAGGGCATCTGTGACAAGTCCCTTTTCGCCCCATGTTCCATCATCGCTCATGCGGACAAACTTGGTGGAATGGCTGGCGAATTCTTCTTCCAGGATGACAAGATCCTGTGTCCTGAAGCCAGCGATCGCATGAACCTGGGTTCCTTGTTCAAAGAGCTTCTTGGTGACAGGGTACGCGATGGCACAGCCTACGCCGCCACCGACAACCGCGACTTTCTTCAAACCTTCCGTATGTGTCGCACGTCCCAAAGGACCGACAAAATCCTGTACAAAGTCACCTGCCTTGAGGGCGTTAAGGTGCATGGTGGAGCCTCCGACAACCTGGAAGATAATGGTGACGGATCCACTTTCGCGGTTGTAGTCCGCAATGGTCAGCGGAATACGTTCACCTTCCGCATCGGCACGGACAATGACAAACTGTCCTGGCTCTGCCTTTTTGGCGATCAGGGGTGCTTCTATTTCAAGCAATGTCACTGTCGGGTTAAGTTCTTTCCGATTTAATATACGATACATTTAAATCCCTCCTTGCATGAATATTATATAGAATAGTATTGCCAAGTAAAGCTAAATTCATGTATTTCATAATAAAAACGCCCTTTGAAAAAGGGCGTTGAAAAGGAAACTACATGCATGTATAGCCGCCATCGACAGGGAGGGCGACGCCTGTCACATATGTCGTGGCGGGGGAAGCGAGGAACAATGCGGCTGTGTCCAGTTCGCCATCGTTGCCATAGCGCTCCAATGGGATCATTGTCTTGGCATTTGCCTGGAAGAACTCGGAATCGAGTGTTTCCTTTGTCAAAGGGGAATAGAAGTATCCTGGGCAAATGGCGTTGACAGTGATGTTATACTTGCCCCATTCTGCCGCAAGTGCCCGTGTCAAGTTGACAACGCCACCTTTTGCTGCATGGTATGGAGAAGCAGGTGCAACCTTGTTTCCCACTAGTCCATACATAGAGGCGATGTTGATGATACGACCATACTTGGCAGGGATCATTGCCTTCTTTGCAACGGCACGGGAAATGCGGAAAGTGCCAAACAAGTCAATATTGAATTCGTTTTCGAACTGGGCATCGGTGATGTCCTCGGCTGGCGCAACGGCACCTGTTCCAGCGTTGTTGATGACAATATCGATCCTGCCAAATGTCTCAAGGACTTTATCAATGGCAGCCTCGACGTTCTCGGTGCTGGTGATGTCGCAAGGGATGGCGAGCGTTTTGACACCATATGTGTCAGCAAGTTCGGAGGCAACTGCCTCAATCAGGTTCTGTCTTCTTGCAATGGCGACGATGTTGGCACCTTTGGCGGCGAGTGCCTTTGCCATTTGAACGCCAAGACCGGTCGAGCAACCCGTGACAATTGCTACGCGACCTGTAAGATCAAAAATATCACTCATATTTAATACCTCGTCTTTCTTTATATATTCTAGCATAAAACTTTTAAATTATGTGGTGAGTGATTATTGATTGGTTTATTATACGAAACGATCAGCAGAGCTGGGCATATAGCTTCGGGCAGGCATTGCGGAATTCCACAATTGTGCTTCCGAGTATAAAATGATAAAGAGAGGTACACAATGAACAAAAGACATGATTCTTTTTTGAGAAAAACCGGGATGAAGAAGATATCCGCCTTGGACGAAGAGATTATCAAGGCTTTTGGCAAAGAAAAAGGGATTGCCCATGTAGAAAACTTGATGCGCCTTTTTGATGGGGTGGAACAAAGGGAATATGGATTGCATGTGCGCGGGGAGAACATTGCGCGCCAGAAAGAGATTGTTGCATACCTGCATCAGAACTTGAAAATGAGCCTCCTTGCGGCAGATTGGTATGACAGCGTGTTTTTTCGGGAAGTCATGCCATATCTCGATGAGAATGCAGCATTGTTGGAGGGGGATGTTCTGGACATTGGCTGTGGCAATGGCATTCTCACGGCATATATGGCAAGCATTGGGCGCAAGGCACATATAACCGGGATTGACGAGCAGGATGCGTGCGTGGAATCGGCACGCAAGTTGGCGCAACGCATGAACCTGTCTAATGTAGCATTTGCTTTGGATGCTGGAGAGAAGGCGTTTGATACGGTTGTGTCGATCCGCACGTTTCACGAGAACATCGACCGATACGTTCTCGATGACTATTTCATTCCCTTCAGCCAAGCACTGGATGAGGCGCGTCAGGCGCATATGCCATATGCCAAAAGACTTTCGTCTTTGCTAAAAGATGGAGGGGCATTGTTAATGGTGGAACGGTATGAAGAGTCCATCATGTTTCTTGGGCTTTTGCAGGCTCTTGCGGAGCAAGGCATGCATGGGAGCTTGCGGAACAAGAAGGAAATCTGTTGCGATGAAGGAGATGAAAAAGGGGTGTTTCAATGCATGGTCTTGCGCAAGGGGGAAAAGACGCACGATGACCTTGAAGAGTGGCGCTCTTCAATAGATCGCAGTGCATCCGCCTGGACAGGCGCACAAGGCGCATGGATGTTGGAAAAAATGGCTGGCGCAAGAATTGGCGGTCTTTCTTTGCGAGAGGGAATCAATGCGCGCTACGACGTGTATCGTAGCAAGGAACCAGGGAAAATCATATTGTTCAAGGCGTATGGCAAGGAATGTATTGCCCAGGCGCTAGATGAAGGAAAACTTGCGGCGGTGGTCGAGGATATCGGAAAAATGGAAAAAAAGCTTGCGTCAGGAATTGTTTTTCAATAAAACGATTGACAAGCAAGAAGGTTTTGAGTATACTAATCCATGGCCCACACATTAACCAATGTAGCCCCGTAAACTACATTAGGAGGATGAAATTATTATGCGTCAAACAACGATGCTTAAGCCAGCAGAAGTCGTCCGTACATGGTATGTCGTAGATGCTACGGACCTGATTCTTGGACGCATGGCTACCGAGATTGCTACTGTACTCAGAGGCAAGCACAAGCCTGCCTGGACACCACATGTTGACTGCGGAGACTATGTCATTGTCGTCAATGCGGATAAAGTAAAGATTACAGGCGATCAGGATGCCAAGAAGTTCTACTACAGCCATTCCGGTTACCCGGGAGGCCTCCGTGTCAGAAGCACGAAGACCATGCGCGAGAAGTATACCGTTGAATGGGTCGAAAAGGCGATCAAGGGAATGTTGCCGCACAACAAGCTTGGCAACGAAATGCGCAGGCATTTGTTTGTCTACACAGGACCTGATCACCCACACGCAGCTCAGAAGCCAGTCGAGCTGAAGATCAAATAAGGAGGATAAGGACAGATGGCAACTAAGAAAAAGGGTATCAGCTACATCGGTACTGGACGTCGTAAGAAGTCCGTTGCACGTGTTTTTATGACTCCGGGCACCGGCGTTATCACAGTCAACGGTCGCACATTAGAGGAGTATCTCCCTCAGGCAACCCTGCGCATGGTGGTGAATTCACCGCTTGTGCTGACTGAGACAAAGGAACAGTTTGACATCAAGATCAACGTCAATGGCGGCGGTTATAGCGGTCAAGCGGGTGCGATGCGTCATGGCATTTCCCGTGCGTTGCTCCAGGCAAGCGCAGACTACAGACCGGTTCTGAAGAAGGCTGGGTTCTTGACACGTGATTCACGTATGAAGGAAAGAAAGAAGTACGGCTTGAAGGGCGCAAGAAGAGCACCTCAGTACAGCAAGCGTTAATCGCTTGTGCTGTCGCAAAGCACATACGGATTTCAAGGCTCATTGCAAGGCAATGGGCTTTTTTATTGGGAAAGCGTAAAAAAAGAAGCCGTTAGGCTTCTTTTAATGTTTCGGCTTGTTGCGTATTGTTCTCTAGGATATTCATGAATTCTTCGCCGGTGACGGTTTCTTTTTCATAGAGATACATGGCGATTCGGTCAAGGTCATCGCGGTGTTCGGTCAAAATGCGGCGTGCTTTTTCGTGTTGCGTCTTGACGAGTTCTACGACTTTTTGGTCGATGCTAGCAGCGGTGCTTTCTGAGCAAGCTGGAGTTGTGTCGTTGCTGAGATAGCGATTGTTAAGCGTCTCCATCGCAACCATGTCAAATTCGCTGGACATGCCATAGCGGGTGATCATAGAACGAGCGATGCGGGTGGCTTGCTCGATGTCGTTGGATGCACCAGTGGTGATTTCGCCAAAGACAACTTCCTCGGCGGCGCGTCCGCCCGCCAATGTCGCGATTTTGTTTTCCAGTTCTTGTTTTGTGTATAGGTTGTGGTTGTCTTCCTCCACTTGCATCGTATAGCCCAAGGCTCCCGATGTGCGGGGGATGATTGTTATCTTTTGGACTGGGGCGCTATGTGTCTGGAGCGCGGCGATCAGGGCATGGCCGACTTCATGGTAGGAAACGATGCGCTTTTCTCTGTCGGTCATGATGGCGTTTTTCTTTTGGTAGCCTGCGAAGACGACTTCGATGCTTTCTTCTAGGTCGTTTTGGGTGACGACTTCGCGGCCTTCGCGGACTGCCTTGAGGGCTGCCTCGTTGATGATGTTTGCCAGTTCTGCGCCAGATGCGCCAGAAGCCATGCGGGCGACAACGTTGTAGTCTATGCCTGCCTCTGTCTTCACTTTGCGGGCATGGACTTTGAGTATCTCTTCACGTCCCTTGAGGTCAGGCAGTTCCACTGGCACGCGTCGATCAAAGCGACCTGGCCTTAACAATGCTGCGTCAAGGGAATCCGGGCGATTTGTTGCCGCAAGGATGACAACGCCATTGTTTCCTTCAAAGCCATCCATCTCGGTCAACAATTGGTTCAAGGTCTGTTCGCGTTCATCGTTGCCACCATAGTTGCCGGCGTTTCTCTTTCCGCCGATGGCATCGATTTCATCGATAAACACAATGCAAGGTGCTTTTTCCTTGGCTTGCTTGAATAAGTCACGCACCTTGGAGGCACCCATGCCTACAAAGAGTTCGACAAATTCGGAGCCGGACATGGAGATAAACGGAACATTTGATTCTCCGGCAACTGCCTTGGCGAGCATTGTCTTGCCAGTGCCAGGAGGGCCAACCAACAAGATACCCTTGGGCATGGTTGCGCCGATTTTCTTGTAGCGACCGGGATCGTGGAGATATGTAACGATTTCCTGTAGGCTTTCCTTTGCTTCGTCTTCACCGGCAACATCTCTGAACATGACTTTTTCGGGGTTGTCCTTGGCGTAGATGCGAGCGTTGGATCTACCAAAGCTAAACACACTGGAGCCGTTGCCTCCCGGGCGATTCATAAGCGCCCGCAACATGATTGTTGCCAAGGCAATCGGGAACAGCCAGCTGATCAACAATGATATCAAGGGAGAGGTGCTTTCGATGATGCGGCTGGTGAATTTGATATTTGCTTCTAGAAGCCTATCGGTTAGACTTGGATCGTCCATAATGCCAGTGCGGTAAACGGTTTCTTCATCGTTCATCAAGTATTGGATTTGGTTGGGAAGGATTTCCACCTCGCTGACCTTCCCTTCCTCCACATTGGCGATAAATTCGTTGTATGTCGTTTCAACGACTTCTCTTTCCTGCAACATCGGAATCATGAACAGGTTCAAAAGAATCAAGATCACGAGAACGATGGAGTAGTAGTAGATAATCGGTTTTCGTTTTTTGTTGTCGTTGGAATTCATAGATTTCTCCTTTCATCATAGATTTTAGCACACAAAGAGTGAGAGTGCTAATTTATTGTTCAAAAACAAGTCATTTGTTTCCCGCATTTTCCCATGATTTTTCATGTTACAGACGTGATGGAAACAGATATAATTGGAATATGAGAGAAATGAAGAAAGAAATGAAAGTACTTGTCGCGGTAGTTGCGGCAGGAATTGTATTCGCAGGGGGATACATTACGATTTCGCGCGCTATGGGCGCAGGGGCGATAGAAGAAGTGACGCTTGACGCCACACCTAGGCCAACGTTGGAACCAACGCCAGAGCCAACCCCGGAGCCAACCCCTGAACCAACGCCAGAGCCAACCCCAGAGCCAAAGGAGGTATATGAGTTTGAAGATGATAGACTTGTTACGTTGGCACAAAAGTATGATCAGATTTATGATCACGACAACAATCTGCAGGGAATCCTTGTCTGGCAAAGCGGGCTGATTGAGCAGCCGGTGTTCCAGGGAACGGACAATTCCTACTATCTGTACCATGCATGGGAGACGGGTGAGCCAAGGACCATGGGATCGATCATGATGGATTGTTATTGCGACTATCTGAATGAGCAGAATACCACGATCTATGGGCATTATTCCTATGAGTTTAGGTCGGCCGACAGGACGGTCATGTTCACTCCGCTTGCCTTGATGATGAAACGAGAGAACTATGAGCCGAACAAGTATCTTGCGATGGTTATGGACGATGAGGTGATCTACTATGAAATCGCCAAGGTGTTTCGGGTCACTTTGATAAACCACGACTATATGCCGGCGGACATGGAGTATTCCAGGCAAAATTTCGATGAGGGTTATTTCAACAATTATATCGCCAGGGCGGACCGCAACGCATTCTACGACACGGGTGTGGGGGTGACGATGGATGACACATTGATAACGATGCAGACGTGTATTGAGAATTATCTCGATGACAGGGAGATTGTCGTTGCCAAGATGCTTGCCCGCAAACCACTTCCTGTAGAAGGCGAGGAAGTGGCGCAAGAGGGGGGAGAATGATTCCTTTTAACATGCCTCCGGTTGCCGGGGGCGAGGCAGCGTATTTGAAAGAAGTCTTGGACAGCCGCAAGATATGTGGCGATGGCGTCTTTACCAGAAGGTGTTCCGAGTGGATGGAAAAACGTTTTGGGGCGAAAAAGGTCTTGTTGACGACAAGTGGTTCCACGGCGCTTGACATGGCGCTTTTGTTGTGCGGCCTAAGGCCGGGGGACGAAGTGATCCTTCCCAGCTATACGTTTTCTTCCACCGCCAATGCGGCGGTTCTTGTTGGAGCCAAGCTGGTGTTTGTGGATATCCGCAAGGATACGATGAACATCGACGAGACAAAGATCGAGGATGCAATTACCGAACGAACCAGGGCAATCATTGTCATGCACTATGCAGGCGTGGCGTGTGAAATGGACACGATCATGGACATTGCCAGGAGACATGGGTTGCTGGTGGTGGAAGATGCTGCGCAGGCAGTCATGGCGATGTACAAGGGAAGATATCTAGGGACGATCGGTGATTTTGGCTGCTACTCTTTCCATGAAACGAAGAACTATTCCATGGGGGAGGGAGGCGCCATTCTGGTCAATGATGAGAAATACATTGAAAGGGCAGAGATCCTGAGGGAAAAAGGGACGGATCGTTCGAAATTCCTCAGGGGGCAGGTCGACAAGTATACGTGGATTGACTTTGGCGATTCTTATCTGCCATCGGAACTGAATGCAGCGTATCTCTATGCGCAATTGGAGAAGGCAGATGTGATCAACGAAGCACGCTTGCGCGCATGGAGGCGTTATGACGAAGCGTTCCAGGATCTCAATCGCAAGGGTTTACTCGATACGCCATGTGTGCCGAAGGAATGCGTCCATAATGCACATATGTATTATGTCAAGCTGAAGGATCTACAGGAGAGAACGAAGTTTATTGCGTATCTTAGGACGTGTGGCGTGCAGTCGGTGTTTCATTATGTGCCATTGCATAGTGCACCAGCTGGGAAGAAATTTGGCCGTTTCCATGGGGTGGATGAATATACGAGTCGCGAGAGCGAGAGACTCGTGCGCTTGCCAATGTACTACGAAATCACAGAAGAAGACCTGGATAAGGTTATTGCGGCTGTGCATGGATTTTTCGAATAGCCATGAAGAGCAAGGTTTGGTGGATGATTGGGCTGCAGGTGGCGGTGTTTCTGTATGCCTGCACTGGGTATTTCTCCAAGATGGCAGGAAGGCATCCATTTCTTTCCCTGCCGTTTTGCCTGTACTATGGCTGCGAGATGTTGATTCTTGCGGGATACGCGGTACTTTGGCAACAGTTTTTGAAACGTTTCGCATTGACGACTTGCTATGCATCAAGGGCGATGTCGGCGGTCTGGACAATGCTGATTGCGTTTATTGTGTTTCAAGAGAAGATTACATTCGCCATGATCGTTGGTTCAATGGTGATCATGGCGGGTGTGTTTTTGGTGGTGAGCGACCATGGATGATTTTGTCAAGGGATGTCTTGTCATGTTGTTTGGCATCACCATTGCCGGGCTTTCGCAATTGATGTTGAAAAAAGCGGCGGACAAAGAGTACAAGAGTCTAGTGGGGCAGTATGCGAATGTGAATGTGGTGCTGGGATACGGGATTATGGTTGCATCAACCTTGTGTTCGGTTTTTGCGCATAGGTATCTGCCATTGTCATTGTCCCCGGTCTGGGACGCTCTTTCACAGATTATCGTCATCATGATCGGGATGTTGGTATTGCATGAGAAAATATCCTTGCGAAAGGGAATCGGGCTTGCCTTGATGGTTTCGGGGATATTGATCTTTATGCTTTGATTTGAATATGCGAGGGGAATCTATATGAAAATGTCGGTGATAGTGCCGTGCTATAACTCTATGCCGGTGCTTAAGACACTTGTGAAAGAAACGATCAGGGTGATCCATTCGATGGATGATTTTGATGAACATGAGATCATCCTGGCGAACGATTGTTCGCCAAATCCAGATACCATTGGCTTTTTGAAGTCGATCGCGGATGAATGCGATAATGTCATTGTCGTAGACATGGCGGTGAATTCCGGGCAAGCCAATACACAATGTGCAGCATTGAACTTCACGAGCGGCGATGTCATCGTCTCCATGGACGACGACATGCAGACGCATCCGGAAAATATTCCGGCGATGTACGAAAAGCTGTGCGAGGGATACGATGTCGTCATGGCAAGATATCCAAAGAAAAAACATGTGTTTTACCGCCGCGTATTGACAAAGATGGACGATTGGTTCGAGCATATTTTCCTCAAGCGTCCCAAGGGATTGGATTTCAACAGTTTCTGGATGACCAGGAGGTA
>OMYM01000010.1 GCA_900315225.1 uncultured Erysipelotrichaceae bacterium
GAAATCTGGAACAGATTTCTACAAGGCTTCCGCATATAACAGCAGGCAGACAATGCAGAATTCCAGCTAATTGTGCATCTGAGTATAACACGGCTTGGCATTCTGGATTATACAGGCATGCTGGCACAAGAACAATTCTTTTCATATCTGTTGAACTTACTACAGTTGTTAGAGATAGAATCGATGTATCTTTGGCTGTTGAGGTAGCCACATTCATTGATAATCTTTAGAATTACTTCATCATAGTAGCTATGCACACCATCGATTACTGATTGATCTATGTTGTTTTCCACGGGGAAGCCTAGTAGGCATTTGGGTTCGTAAGTCTTGCTTACATATCGTTGAATCCAATCCCATTGTCCGTAATCTTGAATCCTTCGATTGTTGTGTCATCCGATAGTGTTCTTCGTCAGCGAGTAATTGCGAACTCTTCCACGAAGACTCCTTTTTCAGCTGTTCAATCAATAAGACCGACAGTTTCCTGCCGATCAAATCATGTCAATGACTTTCTATACGATATGATACACCTCTTGTCGAAAATAATCAAGCAATAAGTTTTTTCAAGTGTAACCTATATTCCCGCAAGGAGATATTGCTATCGCTGCCTGTCATACAGCTCCACTTTGCGGAACAAATACTCCAGAAGCTTGAAATCCTTGATCTTCTCGTACCACTTCTCATCCCTATAATCAGCGTGGTATAACGCATAAGAATAAGAGCTGTCTTCTTCGGGAATGCTTTCAGGATAGAAAGATGTTGTGATATTTCCCGCCACGCCATTCTTGTCTATCGGCCAGAATTGGTCATATTCTGATATGACCTTGTTGTCGGTGAACGCCATCTCAAACTCTTGGCTATTCTGTTTTCCCGAAAAGACTGGAGGGTAGCTGCCCATGAGTGTTTTCCTTGTGGCTTCTGCCTGCTTGGAATCCGAGAACGCTTCCATCACCTTTACTGGTTCCTTGTACTTCAACACAAGCAGGTAGAAATACATTTGCTTTGCATGACTGGGGTATTTGTATTTATCCAACTCATACTCCTCAACATAATGATACGCCAGACACACTGCCCGTATCTCCCTGGCAGAGAGATTGAACTTTCTGGCAATCTGATAATATATTTCCACAGTTTCTGCATCCTTGTCATTCACGCCAAATTCCTTTAGCGTCCGCAAGAAGAAGTCTTTCATGTTTCCTTGCGGCATCAGCGTTGTATAGTCAAAGAAGCGCTCTAAATAGCCGACAGCGTCAAAATCCTTCCCGTATACATTCTCCACTGTGCGTCTTAATTGTATGATGTCCAATGCAAAGATGAACACAATCCCTTCAACATTGAACAAATGTTTGACAATCTCCAGTGTTTGCACGGCAAAGGTAGGCTTGCAGCGATCTAGTTCATCAATGATGATCACAAGCTTGCCATTGTTATCAATGCCTTCCTTGAGTGCTTTCTTAAGTTCATCGACAGCTTTAGCAAAATCTGCATATTCTGGGAAGCGTTCCTCGATCAGGTCTTTCCCATTGAATCCATTCTTCATGGCATCCACGAATGCATCTGGCAAGCTTCCGATTCCCTCCCTGAACTCCGTTGGCAACACCTTCACCATCGGATGCATCATCGCAAAGCCCCACACGCCCTTCATTGTCTTTCTCAGGACACTGATCATCGACTTCTGCAGGAATTCCCCTGTCTTTCCTTCTTCCAAAGCTTTTTTGTTGAAGTCACTGGTACAGATCGCATCATATAGTGGCTCAAGACCATTGTCCCAGAAATCCTTTTCCCATGCATTGTACCTGATGACATTCACCTTCTTGTCCATCATCAGGGATGGATCTATTCCAGTGATATCTTTCTGTTTCCCTTCCAATACCTCCTGGAAATATTGTACAAAGTAGCTTTTCCCTGACCCCCATGGGGCAGATATCGCTACGACAAATGCATCGTTGTCCGTGGGACGAACAGGCTTTTTGACATCCTGGAGATACTCCTTGATAATGTCATAAAGACTTCTAGCATAACCATCTCTGCCCAAAGCATCAGCTTTCAATTCCTTTTCGCTCATACATCAACCTCCGCATACATTATACTGTATATCACCAAATTATTGAACATTCATTTGTGTGATTCTTTCCTTGCGTGTATAATATTCAAGGACGAAGGAGATGAAGTATGACCAATGCGACACACTTGATACTTGAAGGAGATGATCTTGACAGAGGCAGTTATGCCATGACACTGTTCAAGATCATCAAAGACTATTCCCCCAGAAAAATCTATGCAGTCAGCTACGACACATTCCCCTTAAAAGACATCTACACGGGTGAATTTGTTATCACAGGGTATTACGATGCCCCAACCATTCCTCCCCAAACAGAGCGTTCCAAAAGGTCTGACAAGGCTTCATCTCAAGAGAAAGATGATACAACATATACAGGACGTTTGCATCACCTGGACAATGCGGCGTTTGTCATGGCAGTCACAGGTTCTTGGGGAACGGGAAAAACAACCTTTGTAGACCTCTTCAGCAGGCTACTCATCAATGATGGAATCCTTGAACAGGATGACACCACCAAAGCCGACATTGAGGAATACAAGTACAAAGCGGAAGAAGTCATCCGCTTCAATGCCTGGGAAAACGACTTCTACGATGACCCGATGATACCTTTCTCCCGCCTGTTGATTGAAGCCATCTGTGGCAAAGGCACAAAGGATTGCGAAACTGTCCTGGAACTGAACAAAGAGTACATGAAATCGTTGAAGAAGGCCCAATATGAGGCAACGGTTGAATCCGTCATGGGCATCCTTTCATCCACTCCTGTTGGCTCAATCAACAACTCCAACACGTCATCAGACATCCTGATCAACAACATTGAACGTCACTCCCAAAAGGAAGCATATACTCCAATACACAATCGAATCGAAGACATCCAACGGATTCTCTCCCGCTGCGTTAGCAAAAAGAGCCAACAGAAAGTCATTGTCATCGTGGATGAACTCGACCGCTGCAAGCCCACTTTCGCCATTCAGCTCCTTGAAATCGTAAAACATCTGTTCAATATCCGGGGACTTGTATTCATCTTCGCACTGGACATGGACGAACTGCAGCACTGCGTAAAAACCGTCTATGGTCAGGCATTTGACGCCATCGGCTACTTGGAAAGATTCTTTGACTACAACTCCGTTCTCCCCCAAGGAAACGATAAACGACTATTTGAAAAGTTTGCCAAAGAATACAATCTTCCAACAAACGAAGAAAAAATGATATGCCCTGAATTCTATGAAATGTGCCATCAGTTCAGCTTGACCCCAAGAGAAATGAAAGGCTTATGTGCATCATTCTATTACCTCAACACGTATGAACTGGAAGGGTATCCCCTTAGAGCACGTTTCTTATATTTCTATATCCTGTTGTTAAAACACAAAAACCCCACCGCTGTCCAATCGCTTGCCGGCAATAACGAAAAAGCAAAAAAAGCACGCAAAGAACTCTTTGGTCCAGATAACCCCCGACCAACATTCCTTTTTCCAAAAGACTCCAAATCTTCTCCCTTCTTTGATGCTGTCTTGGAAAACAAAACCATCAAGGAAACGATGTTTTCTCATGTGTCATCTAATGGGACATGGGAAAACAAAAAGGTATTGAAAGAAACAGACACACTTTCCGACAACCCAGAAGACTCTTGGTCAAATATCTTGTTTGCGGATGATCTGGAAAATGGCTTCTCTTCCATCTCACATCTTCACATCCTAGAATTCCTCTTCAATCGCATAGAAACCTATGGCAGTTCCATCCCTGTGGAAAAGAAAATCGAAGGAATACAACGCGGTAGTATCATCACCTTTGGAAGGTGGCATAAAAACACTGATCAAGACATGGAGCCAATAGAATGGATTGTTTTGGAAGTGATAGAAAACACAGCGTTTCTTATCACACGATACGTAATTGATTGTAAACCATATAACGAAGAATTGGTTGAAACCACATGGAAAGATTGTACACTTCACAGTTTTCTCAATAATGAATTTTATAACAAGGCTTTTTCCGAGGAAGAAAAAAAGCAAATAGAAACACAAGATATACCAGGAGAATCTAACTATCGGAATACAGTTCCTGTGGGTTCAGATACAAAAGATCATGTCATTCTTCTAAGCAACGAAGAAGCAGTTCGGTATTTTGGCGGAAGCTATGATGACAAATCAGCGAATAAGGCAAGAACGTGTTTAGCAACGGAATACGCAAAAGGAGCAAGATGGCCAGATAGCCAAAAAGAGACTTCAGCATTGTGGTGGCTTCGCTCCCCCGGTGACTATAGTCGCCTCGCTGCCCTCGTCGGCATCGATGGCAGTGTCGACGCCTACGGCGACTATGTCTATCTTGGCGGCGTCGGCGTGCGGCCCGCTTTAAGGATCAATCTTTAATCTTAAATCCTCTAATCCTTAATCATCCGTCAATGGTCGAAGGAAAGAGACGCAAGTCAAGAACCTGTATTCGAAGGAATACAGAAGAAGAACACGAATAAGAAACCATATCCCCGCGAAAGCGGGTCGCGCAAGGTCATTTTTCACCGTTTACATTATATTTAAATTTATTGGTGTATTGATTTTTTACATCGCAGAACAGGTGAATGTGTCATTGCGGAAAGGAAGAGTCATAATGTGATATACTGGAACAATCAAATATCTACAAGGTTTCCGCATATAACAGCAGACAGACAATGCTGAATTCTACCTATTTGTTTGTCCAAACATGAGATGATCACAAGGAGAAAAGATAATGACAAAGATTACATTAGCAAATGATGACCTCGATAGAGGCAGATATGCCAGAAGCCTCTATCGGATCATTGGTGACTACACGATTGACTACAATTATAACAATGCCACTGTCAAGGCAATGACCAACACGGACAACAAAGCCTTCATCATGGCTGTCTCTGCCCCATGGGGCTTTGGCAAGACACACTTCATGAAACTGTTCCAGAAAGTCCTGAAAAGAGATGAAACTGCATTCATTGAAGGCATAGATGAGTTTGATGAGAATCTAGCCATCAAGCCTGATAACATCATCCTGTATGATGCCTGGGAAAATGATTTCTGGGACAATGCATTGGAACCCCTCTATGACAAGATACTCAACAGCCCTTTCAATGCTTTGGCGAAGAAGGAAGATGAGGAACAGACGGAAACTGACAAACTGCTAAAACCCTTGAAAAGCATTGTCACAATGACAATGAAGGGTGTTCTTAGCTATGCGATGATGTTACCAATGCTAGCCGCAATGCCAGAAACATTTAAACAAGACATCATAAAGAGTCCAGAAAAGCTATTTGACTATCTGGATTCTATAAACAAAGACTACGATCCAGCAAAAGATGTATTCGGTGAATATGCAGCATATCGTAATGCTATCAAAGAACTCAGAGAGAACCTTGAGAATGCTACAAGCCAACAAGGCAAGCTTGTGATTATCATCGACGAGCTAGATCGATGCAAGCCCACTTTCGCTGTACAAACACTGGAAATCGTAAAGCATCTGTTCAATGTGCCAAACATCGTGTTCATCTTCTCCCTTGATATCAACGAGCTACAGCACTGCGTCAAGAGGGTATATGGCGATGACTTCAACGCTGTGGGATATCTCGAAAGATTCTTCGACTACACATCACTGTTGCCCCAAGGGAACATGAAAGAACTCTTCAAGCAAACCCTGTCCACCTTCGAAGTCGTAGCAGATGATGACCAGTTCGAGGTCTACTTCAAAATCTGTAACAAGTTCCATCTCTCCGCCAGAGAGACCAGGGCAGTATGCTCATCATTCCACTATCTTGAAAAGTATGAATTGGAAGGATACCCCAAGCATGCCAAGCAGCTATACTTCTTCCTTCTTGTCATGAAATACAAGAATCCAGTAGAGGTAATCGAAGCGATCTCTGAATCCGCAGAGGCACAAGCCAAGAGAGACTGGCTGATGGCGCAATACGAACCAGTGTTTTCACCAGACAACAGCAAAACCAAAGAGTTCGTTACGGTATTCAAAGAGAACGCTGTGATAGGACAATATGCCAAATACCGTTCAATTGATGAGGATGGAGGAAAAACGGATGATCCTAGATCCCTGACATTCACAGAGACACAAGGTCCAACCGAACACAGTTCATACTCCTATGCACTGTATAAGCCTGACCACGACCAGTATCAAGCAATCAAAGACTTACGCTTACTCGAGTACCTTTTCCGCAAGGTTGAACTGTACGATACTGCTATTTAGGACAATGAATGGGTGATTGTTTATAACAATCACCCTTGCATTCCCCCTCTGTTTTTTAACATGATTTATGCTTCATATCTGAATGACCAGAAAGCTTTTTGAAGCCTGGATTGATGACGTTGTTCATGCGCACGGTATTTACATTTTCGGGAAGATAGAGGATAATAGGGGATGTGAAAGGAGATGTCATATGAGGAGATCAATGATTGCGACAAGCACATGTATCTTGGACAAGGCTGTGTCCAAAGGCGAACCGCTTCCCGCCTTACCAAAAGAGTGCCCTGTCTATAAAGGGGAGTAAAGCGATGAGGGGTGAAGAAGACATTGTCTTTCATCCTTAGTGTAAATGAAAGGGAGATATCATATGCAACAAAGTAAGATTATTCGAAATACAGTTTATGCACAATTCATTGCCTTGGTGATTTCATCACTGACAGGGACAATCGGGTCGTTGGTGGACGGCATGGTGATTGGGCGTTTTCTTGGCGTTGATTCAATGGCTGCCTTTGGTATCGTCAGCCCGTTGCTGGTGGCGTTCTCGGTAATTGGGGCGGTGATTGCGAATGGATCAAGGCTGGTGTTTACAAGATTGATCGGCCAGGGAAAAGTGAAAGAGGCACAGTCGTTTTTTTCGCTTGCGTGTGTTCTTTCGATTGGGATTTCCACCCTGGCGATGATTTTGATTCTTCTCTTCGCGGAGGGCATCGTGACCATTCTTGGCGCATCAGGGAATGCGGCTGAACTGTTGCCAGACGCGAAGGTTTATCTCATTGGCATTTCTTTTGGCTTACCGGCAATGAATGCGATGAAGATATTGAATGGATACCTGCCCATTGACAGTGATCGACAACTACCCGTTGTTGCGTCTTTTGTCATTAC
>OMYM01000136.1 GCA_900315225.1 uncultured Erysipelotrichaceae bacterium
ATTTGGTGCATAATAGACATCCTTCATGTTGGAGGAATCTACCTTGAAGACACGGAAACCAACATCTAGATCCTGGGCAAGCAATCCCGCTTCTTCTTGTATCTTTCTGCCAGCACGACGGATGCGTTCTTTACCTATCTCACAGATGTTCGTATAGCCTGCCGTGTATGCTTCACTCTTTTCGTTACATGGTTCAGGTAACTGAACCATGATGAATTTACGATGTCCTCCATCCTCGGAGTTTAGTTTCATGACCGCATGGGCTGTGGTGGAAGAACCAGAGAAGAAATCAAGTATAATATCATTGTTAATTGTTGTTCTTTTTAGAATGTACCGAATGAGTGATACGGGTTTTGGATAAGAGAATACTTTGCTTTCAAATAGTTGTCTCATCTCATCCTTTCCTTTTGTTGTGTAGTAATTGCTATCTACCCATATTGATTGTATTGATGAACCAGCTGTTCTGTAGTTGGTTATTTCTAAAGTGGGTATGTCTGGGTTTTCACTGACGCGAACAGTATTCATCTCTCCATTTTCTATTTTTTCGATGATTCCTCCAGATAAGTATTGAATTGAAAACTTGTTTTTTGTTGCAGGGTTATCTTGGGGGATAATTTTAATGTAACCTTTCTTCCAATCAGACAGGAGTCGCTCGGGTATTAATCTCCATACGCATTGTTCACCTTTTGCGGAAACTGGCCAAATCGCGTATGCTCTTTTTGGAGCTTCGGCATAATCAAAAACGTAGTCCCCTGGTTCACCCTTGTATTCACCATCTTGGATACGTTCATTGAGTGTTTTTCCACAGCCAATAATGACTCCTTTGTCATTTACATATATTGGATAAGCTTGGTTTGGACGCTGAGTTTGATTGAACGTAGCAAGTGTCATACCATGATATGCGGCTGACGATTCTTTCATATCTTCTTCAGAAGGTATTGCTGAAAAATTCTGTGGTGCAATAATAACTAAATATTCATTAGATATATTGAAAGCACCGTTGGGTTTTCCGCCAGATGTTTGAACGGTAATGGCGAAGATTTGATGCGAATAGAATAATTCCTCGCATATTTTCATCAAATTATACAATTCATTGCAACTAATGCTAATGGCTACTACACCATCTTTTGATAAGATATTTCTGGATAAAAGTAGCCTTGAATACATCATTGAACACCAATCGGAATGATATCTCGCTGCTCCTATGCTGTTTTCTTTAGCATAGTTTATATTGCCGTCTTCATCAAAGTATCCCGTTCCTTCATCGTATTCTTTCTCGTCCATTCTGAACGAGTCGGGGTATATGAAATCGTGACCAGTGTTGTACGGGGGATCAATATAGATCATTTTCACCTTTCCAAGGTATGACTCTTGTAACAGCTTAAGGGCTTCAAGGTTGTCTCCTTCGATGTACAGGTTTTCAGTCGTATCCCAATTTACACTGTCTTCTTTGACAGGACGCAGTGTCTTGCGTATTGGACGATTTGCTTCTATGATAGAAGCTTTCTTGCCAACCCATGTAAATTCATAGGACTCGTTTCCTTCAATGATGTCGCCTGATAGTATTTGTCGCAATTTATCAAAATCAATTGATTTTCGGGGGGGGTTGTCGTTACTGCCTGTTTCGGTGATGCAATTTGGGAATAATTGTTCAATCTTCTTTACATTTTCTGAGACAAGGTCCAATGTCTCCATTCGCATTTTCTCCATTACTATAGTACTCCATTTCTTCTGTGATATTTTACCATTTGTACGTATCCAATTGGAACAATACAAAATTAATTATTCTCTATCGTTATTGATTGTTATTAATCTCCTTGCTATAATACCATTATTCTTGTTCCTGGAGAAATCAGCTTGAATATTTCGCCAACGTTAATCTTGGAAGGACTGTCAGTAAAACAAGAATCACGGAAAACCACTCTGAGAGGCTTTCTTCCAGCGATCTCCTTGATGACACTTTCGGGCACATGGTCATCAAAGCAAGCGATTAAATCTCCATCATTGTATGTGTGAACAGCATATCCACTGATATCCTCACTCTTGTAGGGCATGGACAGGGGGAGTCCCCATTCTAGCAGGCTTGCAAACAGGAGGTCTAGGTCTGTCCTGTCTTCCTTGATGTTAGATTCCATGTCAAACAGGTTGTTTTGATTTATCTCATTTGGTGCATAATAGACATCCTTCATGTTTGAGGTATCTACCTTGAAGACACGGAAACCAACATCTAGATCCTGGGCAAGCAATCCCGCTTCTTCTTGTATCTTTCTGCCAGCACGACGTATGCGTTCTTTTCCTATCTCACAGATGTTCTTATAGTCAGCCTTGTAGGCTTCACTTTTTTCGTTACATGGTTCAGGTAACTGAACCATGATGAATTTACGATGACCTCCATCCTCGGCATTTTGTTTCATTACCGCGTGTGCAGTTGAAGCTGAGCCAGAGAAGAAGTCCAGAACATAGGAATCATCCTTGAGATTTGCTAAAGTTAGAAGACGATTCAATAGTCTTATTGGCTTAGGACCGTCAAATGCTCCTGCTTCTAAAAGCTTCGTTACTTCTTTAGCTCCTTCTTGGCTATGACCAACTTCCTTGTAAAACAGAATGGATGTTGGTGCCATGCCTTCAAAACGTAACTCGGAAAGGAATCGCTTGATACATGGAACGCTATTTCCATCACTCCCAAAGTAGATTCGATTGTCTTGGAGTCTTTCGGAAAAGGCTTTTTTCGAAAGACTCCAACATCTTCCTGTTGGAGGCTCTATCACACGCCCAGATGGCGTTGTGATAGGGTAATCATTTTCTGCGTTGTATGTTTTTACAGACATATCACTTGGTTTCCATATACCGCGAGGATCATTGTCGGGATTTGAATACCGGGCGTTTGCTTCTTCCGTTCTAGGCAACCTTCCTATTTCAAAGGAAAATATGTTTTTTGCGAACATCAATATGTAATCGTGACTATTTGATATGTATTTGGCATCATTCTTTGGAGAATATGCTCTTTCCCATATTAATTCCGCAATGAAGTTACCATCTCCAAATACTTCATTGCATATCTTCTTGAGGTTCTCTTGTTCGTGGTCATCGATGGATATAAAGATAACTCCATCTTCAGTCAAGAGATTTCGGGAAAGGAGGAGGCGGGAATACATCATTGAACACCAGTCTGAATGGTATCTTGCTGTTCCAACGCTGTTTTCTTTAGTATAGTTTACATTGCCTTCTTCATCAAAGTATCCAGTTCCTTCATCGTATTCTTTCTCATTCATTCTGAATGAATCGGGGTATATGAAGTCATGACCAGTGTTGTACGGGGGATCAATATAGATCATTTTCACCTTTCCAAGGTAAGACTCTTGTAGAAGCTTGAGAACTTCAAGGTTGTCTCCTTCGATGTACAGGTTTTCAGTCGTATCCCAATTGACGCTGTCTTCTTTGACGGGACGCAGCGTTTTGCGTATTGGACGGTTTGCTTCAACGATGGAAGCTTTCTTGCCAACCCATGTAAAATCATAGGTCTCGTTTCCTTCAATGATGTCATCTGATAGAAGTTGCCGCAATTTATCAAAATTAATAGAAAATTTATGGGGGGGGGGGTTAGTGCCTGCTGCCTCTGTGATGCAGCTAGGGAATAGTTTTGCAATCGTCTTTACATTCTCGGAGACAAGATCCCGTGTCTCCATTCGCATTTTCTCCATTGTGATATAAGCTCCATTTTCTCATAGGCATCCTAGTGGTAATGCCCAGTATCTATTTTCGCTGCTATTTAGAATTCTGGCAAGTCTTTTTTACTCAAATTTCACCATTTAGGTCAAGGCGATTGAATGGGATTGTAATAACAATCGCATTGTTCCTGAAGCTAAATGCTTCGCGACCATATGCTTGAACAATTCGAGGTACGCCACCGTAATTGTCTGTGATGTGCAACTGACGGAAGATGTCGGCTAATTCCGTATTTACAGGAACTGACTTGCCTGAGAGGAAACTGTCTATCGTTTGTTCACCCTGTAGGGTGCCAAAGGATAGGATTTCAATTCTATCTTCATATGCGGTAAACATAGGGATGGTGCTTTCAGTCCATGTGTTGTAGAGGAGGGCAGTGATGACTGCTGCGGTAAATGCTTCGCCATCAAACAACATTACTTCTTTTCTTTCGACTATGCGGTTGCGTTCATCTGCTTGAGGAATATTCATAATATCTCCGAAATCAAGTATTTTCTCAAGAGATAACAATAGACAGATAAAGCCGAACTCCCTGACGGTATACATCGTTGATGCTTTGGTCTTTCCCTTAAACACAGCGAAGCGAATCGGGATCTGAGAATTGTCGGAAAGGAATTGTGCCGGTAGGTTGTATTTTCCTTCAGATGTCAACAGGTGTAGCTTTTTCTTGAATGTCCTGCTGTTCAACTTGATTCCTTTCATTTTGCTGTAGAGGAAAAGCTGGTCAAAACTCATATCACTGTATTGAGATTCTGTGTTGATGAGATTGGGCAGTCCATCGCCTAATACACGAAACAGCTCGATTTCTCGATAGGAAAGCTTGCTGAGGTCGAGTATTGTAGAATCAGAAAATAGGTAGCGTACATCTTTGTAGGAAGTGGGGACTATATATGGAGCGGGAATGTGTAACAAGACGATTCGATGTCCATCAATCACGGTTTCTTCAAAGCGAAGGTCAATGTGTGGATGAAGATTGCTTGAGAGGAAATGCTCAAGTGTTTCTTGTTCGACAATGCTGTGATAATCAAATGTAGTATTTGTGTATTCGTATGTTTCCTCGTCAATGCCCCAGATGAGATAACCTTCGTTTCTACCCGATAACACTATAGCGTTTGAAAGGGCTGAAATGGCTTTGCCAATTTCATCTATGTCATTGGTGGAATTGGCGAATATGAACCAATTCTGGGCACTAGAATATGAGGTGCAGTCTTTGATGATTTCGTCTATTGAAAGCATGGTGTAATCTCCTATTTTGTTGATTCTATTAGAATCAACAAAATATATTATAGAAGAAAGCATGAATAAAATC
>OMYM01000276.1 GCA_900315225.1 uncultured Erysipelotrichaceae bacterium
CACCAGTTGCTCGGCATCTTTACCGCTGTATTCACTTCCATATGTGTTCCAGTCTCTTACATAGCCATTGATCATAGCGTTAAGCGAAATCTCGGATACTTCATTTACGGTTTTAAAATAGTTGAAGATCATCTCTGCGATGGAAGCGTTATAGCTTTGATCGAATAATTCAATGCTTATGCCTAGTTTATTTCGGTATGGGACAAATGAAAGTGGCTTGCAAAGCTTTTCTTCGAACTGCATCAGTATCTTCTCAAATGAGAAGAAGTCCTCACGTACAACCCAGAAACAAATTGCATCGTTGCGGATTTGCTGGGATGCCTTTGCCCCAAAGCGCTGGTGGGCATTTTCAAATAGCCATTTCGTGCATGGTTCGAATATCTCTTTGACATTCGCTCTGTCCTTTGGGGAAACAAAGATTTTGATCAAGTTGTGATCATAGCTACAGTCTTGTCTACTTGGGGTTGTCATTAGCCAGTGTCCACTGGTATCGTTGAATCCATCCCACTCCCAACCATCTACTTCACATATGGTTTGATCAACATCTCGCCAATTGGTTTCCTTATTCCTATACCCATTCATGCGTTTGTATAAATCAGAAAAAGATTGGTATTCATCCTTATGCTTGTAAAGGTAAGCAAGAGCATTTTCAAGTCGTTTACAAACCTTGCTGTCTTCCGGAATATCATATGCTCTGTCGCCAATATGTGTAGAAGCAAGTTCCACTCCCTCAATCAAGGGTTCAGCGTATTCATTTGTTCGCTGTTGTCTGAATCTGATTTCTTCTTCACGCCTTTGAATTGCTGCTATGTGCAATTGTTCACGGCAACTCTTGACCCTTTGCTTTGTTGCTTCATCGATTTCAAAGTGATAGGTTGAGCGTGGTGGACATATGCTCTGATTTGAGCATGGAATTTTCTGAAAGCTTTTCAGATCGCTTGTATAGTACACATCGAATCTGTTATAATAGCTCATGCATCTTGTATTTTCACTAGGATCAAAGCCAGTTCCAACAACACCCAGCGCATAATCATAGATGTCAAAGTCAAACATTTGTTTATAATCGTATAGACTATACCCATAATGATCGCTTACGCGGATAGGTTTGGTTATCTCATCAACCAGAACCAAAGGTTGATCAATATGTTGATTTCCGCTTCTCAATTCAACGCATAGATATTGAATGGCTTTGAACAAACTCTCTCCAGTGGCCTTTTGTTCAAGAATATCAAAATAGTATTCTTCGCCATAGTATCGAGGCCAAAGTATTTCATCCGCAAACGATACGTAAAGCTCCGCGATCTTCATTTGGAAATACTTCATAGCATCTTCTTTATTTGTAGCATTAAAGTCAGAAAAATCAAGACGAATTACAGCCACGCTGTTAAGCCTATGCTTCATATGAGGGGCTTCTTCAAACAAGACACAGTTTTCAAACAGTTTCTTTGAATCAAGCAGGCGATCAAAGAAACAACTTGTTCCAGATAAAAACGTGCTTTTGCCAGCGTGATGCGGTCCAAGCAGAAGTACCCTCGAAAACCTCGCGCACCTTGAAAAAAACGAAGACATGTCAACGAATGTATCTTTGTTCTGTGATTCCAATATATACTTTTCCATTCTTTTCTCCTATCGCCAAAACGCATACATGAGTATACTATAGCACATAACAATAAATATGTCAATGATAAATTTAAAATGAATTTCTGAAGCATCATGGTTTACATCTTGTGGGACTATGTTTGGCTTGCGAAAGGTGGCCATGGCTATACATTCCCTACGTTGCGCGAATTTAATATAGTAACTCGGTTTATTACCGTTGAAAAGCATCAAACCCTAGCAAAAAGATGTAAGAAAGAAAAATTCTATTCTATTTAGCGAGACAATGAGAGTTTTTTCATGTACAATTATTCTTAGCACGGAGGTGAAGCATGGCGGAAAACACACGCAAAGGATGTAACCAGAAACAGAAGATGCTATATCTTGCCAAGATATTCAGTGAAGAAACAGATGATGAGCATTATCTTACAATGGCTCAAATTATAGATAAACTTGCGGCGTATGGGGTGAATGCGAATAGGAAGACTCTCTATGTTGACTTTGATGAATTAAGGAAGTTTGGATTGGATATCATTGCTACACAAGAGGGAAGGGATCATTACTATCATCTTGGGGTCAGGACGTTTGAATTGCCTGAATTAAAGTTACTGGTGGACTCTGTGCAGTCGGCGAAATTCTTTACGGATCGCAAGTCCAAGGAGTTGATCAAGAAGCTGGAGTCTCTTGTCAGCAAGCATCAGAAAAAGTTATTGCATAGGGAAGTTGTCATCACGGGCAGGATTAAGAATATGAATGAAGGAATCTACTACAATGTAGATATTCTCCAAGATGCGATTAGTGCAAATAAGCAGGTCAGGTTCAAGTATTTCAACTGGGGTCTAAATAAGAAGATGGTTCCCCGCAAGGATGGGGCGTATTATGAAATCAGTCCTTGGGGATTGGTGTGGGATCGGGATAACTATTATCTCATTGGCTATGACGACAAGGAAGAGAAGATCAAGCATTACCGTGTTGATAAGATGGACAAGCTGTCTCTCATGGAGGAGAAGAGAAAGGGCAAAAAGCAGTTCAAGGCTTTTGATCTTCCCAAGTATAAGACAAGTCTGTTTGGCATGTTTGCTGGGGATGAGATAGAAGTAACACTTGAGGCTGACAATAACATGGTTGGGGTCATGATTGATCGTTTTGGCAAGGATATCCCCATTTCTGTGGTGGATGCGAATCATTTTTCCACGACTGTCACGGTGGCGATGAGCACACAGTTTATTGGTTGGCTTGTTGGTCTAGGCGAGGGGGTCAAGGTTGTTGCTCCAGATGCTGTCGTGGAAAAGATGAAAGAAGAAATACATCGTTTGATAGAACAATATGAGGTTTACAATGAAGGACAATAACAAGTTTCATTCCATTATGATGGAAATTACACAAGGGCTGTCTGGCGATGCGACAGCCGACCGGGAATATCTTAAAGAACAGTTGGAGAAGTATAAAAGCCACCCTCTCTCAACCGAAATCATACGCGCTATTTCTCGTCTTTTGGTCGATACAATACCAGAAGACAACAAAGAAAAAATCTCAAAGCTCATTTCTAACTATGAGACAGGCATCAATCAAACCCTTGAGGAAGCAAGGTTTCTAATTTACAAGAAAGACTATGATAAGGCATTAAGAATCATGGAAGCTTTGGTTGATGATGTTGAGGAATTGGATTGGTTCCATGACGATTCT
Source organism: uncultured Erysipelotrichaceae bacterium (assembly GCA_900315225.1). GTDB lineage: Bacteria > Bacillota_I > Bacilli_A > Erysipelotrichales > Erysipelotrichaceae > Bulleidia. The sequence goes on from OMYM01000276.1 coordinate 3,283, forward strand.
GTCAGTGAGTATCATATCTTTAGAGAGTTCTTTGAGGAAGCATTGTATATTAACATTGCTAATCCACAGAAAGAGATCCGCTATGCGACAATCCCCTATCCAGACATTTATTCCCTTTATGGTGGGTTGTTGTTCGAAGTAAAGCGATACACGGATGCACAAGAAGCATTAATGAAAGGTCTTCGTTGGAATCCAGTGCATTTCGAGATCTATGGGGAGTATATCGAGACTTTCAAGGCATTGGAAGACCATGAGAAATTCTTCCAGCTATCGAAGGATGCGTTCAAGATTGCCTTTCGCCCAAGTCATTTAGCTCGTTGCTATAGAAATCTGGGGTATTACTTCATTGAGATGAAGATGTGGGATGTTGCTTCAGCATGTTATCTTTTGAGCATGCAG
>OMYM01000563.1 GCA_900315225.1 uncultured Erysipelotrichaceae bacterium
CCGGCGCGAAGCGCCAGTGCTCCAATCCGTTAGTTTAAACTATTTGTTTTTTAGCGGGAAAAAGCACCCATTTTTTTTTTTTTTTTTCGAACGGTGGAATCGACTGCCATGCGAGCAGCGCCATGCCTGACGGCATTTTTTTTGGTCTGCCAATGTGGTTTAGACGGCTAAAAAGTCCAGCTTTTTCTGGACTTGAGTATAACGCTCGCCATTATCGCATTTTCCATTGCCGTTGACATCGGCATAAGGCATCATTACCCATGCGTAATCAGAGGCATTTTCGGCTGTGTAGAAAGAGTTGATCATCCAGGAACCCTGGGAGATCATGGCGGTCAAGCCAGACTTGAAGAGAGAGTCGGTTCCCGTTTCAGCAACGGTTGTCTGCGGAGCAGCCACTTCAAGAAGCTGCCGCACCATTTCCATGCCCGCTTTTCCGTTGGCCGAGCCAATTGTCGTCGACTTGTGATCCTCGGTGATGATCTCTCCGCCATAGTCATAGACAATGTTGTACCAGCCATCCTGGTTGTTGGTCGTGTTGAGAGCGTAGCCATAAATGTTCTCGCTCTTGCCGCCCTCCGTGATCTTGGCGGCAGCGTCTCTCACATCTTCCCATGTCCAGTCGTTGGTCGGGTAATCAACGCCATACTTGTCGAAGAGCGCCTTGTTGTAAAGCAGGGCGATGGTGTCGTGATCCTTCGGCAGCGCATACTGGACGCCATTGTCCGAACGCCTGTAAAGGTTGACAACGCCTTCATAGTAATTGTTGAGGTCAATGGCGCTGTCATTTGCAATGTAGTCGTCCAAGGGCAACAGGAGATCGTTTTCCATGTACATCTGCGCCGTGTTGGAATGCATCCAAAAGACATCCGGCATTTCCCCTCCCGATGCTCCCGCTTCCAGCAGTGTCCAGTAGTTGTCCCAGTCAATGACGTTGATCTGCACCTTTACGCCAGAGGTCGCTGACCATTCATCCGCAATCTTTTGCAAACCTGCCAGCTGGTTGTTGTCCCAGATGTTGACGACAAGCGTGCCGCTGCCAGCATTGCCAGCAGTGGTAGGTGTGTTGGTGGAATCACCGCACCCTGACAATGATAGTGCCAAGGCGGCGGTCAATCCCGAAATCAATAATCTTTTTTTCATAATTCCTCCAAATTAGTTATGTTCCTAATTTTAAGGCATGAAAATGATTAGCAAAAGTTTGCTATGTAAGATAAAATTGTCTTTATGTAATAACTGTGCTGCATATGCTTTCTCCGTGACTACTGGTCTTCCATGATCGACTTGCGGGAATTCTCCATAGTCCGTTTCCGATACTGGGTGGGGGATAACCCATGCATTTTCTTGAATGCCTTGGAAAATACCGCTGGGTCAGGATAGCCATTTGCCGCTGCAATGATTTCTACTGGTTCATCTGTCATATTAATTTGTTCGGCTGCCCGGGTAAGCCTTACATTGCGCAGATACTCTTGCGGCGACATGCCCAGCTCTTCCTTGAAGAGGGAATGAAGATATCCCCGGTTAATGTTGACATGGTTGGCGACCTCCTGCACATGAATCGCCTTGGAATAATTGTTCTGGATATATTCGACCGCCTTGCGAACGTATTCGTTTCCTTTGATCCGATGCGAACCCAGCACCGTGATATCCCTTGAAATAAACCCCATGAAGCGGAATAAGAGAGATTCGATCATCAACACATCGTAATTGCTGAGAGTGCTGTGGCGGATGATTTCCAGGATGATATCCTCCAATTCCTTCCCATGGGAACTTTGGAAGGTGAGATTGGTGCCACCTAGGCCAATCTTTGAAACAATGTCTTGCGCCATGTTTCCATCAAAACCAAGCCAAAGATACGCCCACGGGTCAGTGGCATCCGCCTGATAGAAAGCCGATACGCCAGGTTCAATCAGAAACCCCTCGCCTGCCTTGAGATGATAAGATTGCCCTTTACAGGTGAACATGCCTTTGCCAGAAAGAACAAAGTGGATCAGATAATTTGCTCTGACAGCTGGACCAAAGCTATGCAATGGCAAACATGCTTCATAGCCTCAGAAACAAAAATTGAGATCGGTGAACCGTCTTTTCGAAGGTTGCAGCAACAGTTTGAGTGTATCAGACATGGGACACCATCCTTTCAATTTTGGCTTAGCCAAGGTAAATTCTAATGGTAACAAGGAAAAAAAGCAATCTCTGATGTCGCATATACATGTCGTTTAGTCGGAAGTCTCCCACTGTGTGAGGTAGCAAGACGCGCAAATCGAAGAATGGGTAAACTATGAATTATGATGAGGAAACCATGCTACCTAGACAAAATATAGGAAGGATTGAGGGTGATTTCAATCAATTTATATTTAACAATATAGTAAATTTTGTATAAGTAAATCCCATAATGGATGTTGCATTCTTACGTCTTATCTAAATAATACGATAACTATTAAGATGATTATACGGATAGGCTTCCGTCTGATTCCGGTATGCTACTAAAAAAAACGCATTGGAATGCGCTTTTTTAGTGACCGTTTTCGGGAGGGTAAGGAAAGTATACTAGAACGATTGAAAATATCTGTTCCAGTATAGTTAGGCAGAGATGCCTTGATTTGTTTGCGTTGTGTTGTCCGTCATTCTGTAGATCGGCAAACCTTTGCATTGACGCTTGCCGTAAAAGGACGCTTGACATGAGCAAGCTCTTGCATGCCTAGAAAACGTTCGC
>OMYM01000009.1 GCA_900315225.1 uncultured Erysipelotrichaceae bacterium
ATCTTGATATGCTTTTGGCTGATTGTCTCTTGTTCGATTCGCAAATCGCAGTCTTCTCCGCTGCCAATCACCACGGCATCCTCGGAAAAAAAGCTTTTATGCCCATTGGAAAGGCTTTCAATACGAATGAAAGAATTAACATCAAGTTCATTCTCTTCACTGACGGTTATCGATGTTGCCGATTCCTGCTCCTCTTCCAATGAATTGGGAAATCTAATTCCATCATCATATGGAGATCTAGAAAATGGATCAAGAGCATCGCCATGGGGATCCAACAGATAACTGCTTAGTTCTCTCTCGTATTTTTCTCGAGAACTCTTTCGTTGTTGCAGGCTAAGAACCTTAGGCAATGACAATTTTTCTGTCTTTAGGTCAATTAAAACTTCATCCAGTGATGCATACATTCTTCCTTGCACGCCTTTTTGGCATTGTTGTATCATCACATTGATCCGATTAAGAAAGCGTATAGAGTATATTTGGTTATCGATGTCTTTCAGTGGTAACAAGGGCATTTCCCCGGTTGCCAGCCATGATAGTACAACACCAATTTCCTCCAGCATCTTATCGAAGTAATATGGTCTTGTCTCTGGTGTCATCCGAACCAGACCATGGTAAAGATTGTGAATATTGTCGAAGTATACCGTGTTGTTTCGCCCAATGAGAATATTTTGGGAAAAAGAACGCATGCTGAAGGCATTTTCATAAAGATATTTCATCCCATTAACAAAAGATCTGGCAATGTTGAGAATCTGTTGTTCTGTGGGTGTATTTCTTTCCAGGTAATCAGGTAATCTTTCACCATCCATGCATTCTTCGTATACAGTCATTTGATGGTTGTTAATCACAGCATCATGAATGATAGGAAATTGTGGGTGGTGGAATTTGCTTGCTTCGCGAAGGTTGACCCAAGCTCCAATGATGTCTTCATCTTTGACGCAACCCTTTATTATTTTTACCTGATAGCCCAATGTCCGATGGTTGCCAAGGTATATGACTGTTCCCTTTTCCTTCCACACTTCCTGTTTTACTTCATACAAAGGGTGTTTCTTTTGTGGTATGACTATATCATTAAGATGATAGACTTCTGCCGGCAGGACGTGAAATAGTTCTTTCTCATAGCCTTCCTGTTTCGTTGTCCAGTACATGTGTCCAATCATCTGCTTGATTTCATCATTGGCTTCAAACGATCCGTCCATCAGCGAGACCAAAGATATTCGATAAGATTTAGCAAACGTTAGTTCATCCCTCACATCATCCGACTTCCAGGATTTTTCCGTGCAGAGAAAAAGACATACCGAAGCATTCTTTAGATGCTCGGTTTTCACCTTGCAACAGTCTTCCCCAGAATTCCTTTCGGAATCAAACCAATACCGAATGCCCTCTCTGTCGAACAATGCTGTTATCTCATTCAGAAAGCCATCATCCTCATGAGAATAGCTGATAAACAGATACGGCTCATCGCCTTCATAGGGTTCACTCTTCATACGATAGCACCTCACAATTCAAAGGAGCATGATCTGTGTATAATACCATACTTTACACATTTTAAGCTTACAGATCACACTCCAATCCTATTCACAATCTTTTAGCTTTTCTTTCTACTAGAATAATCCCATTTATCCAAACAATCGAAACAATGCTATTTTTTCTTGAAGATTTCCTTCCATCCAAGATCTGTAGCAACTGAATCGTCAATCGCATTCCCACTGACACCAACGGTGTCGCCATACTTGGTTTCATACACATGGTCGCTGGAGACGCTATGCTCCACGGAGCGTCCATCGCTGGTCGTGTAAGTATTCACGCCACGTATTGCCTCTGATCTCTTTTGCGACATACGGTCGTATGCTTCCTGTCTGTTCTGGTAGCCTTGCATGACAATGTCGTTGGATTGCGAGAGTGTCTTTGACACTTGGTTTAACCGCTGCATATTCATCATATGCGATTGGTAGGCATAGTTTGTCGCATTGTTGAGCGTTGACATTTCATTTTGGCGCACCTGCATGTGGTATTGTTCCAGGTAAGACACAAGGCTTTGATCCAGGCAATATGTCTCGGCCATTTTCCTAAACGCCTGCTCCAGCGCGTCTTCTTGGCTCAATGGACCAATGGCGTAGTAAATACGCTTGCTGCCCCAGTTAATCGTATCCACAGGAAGTCCATATTCATGCGCATGACCAAACGGTGCCGTTCCCTGTTTTTTCTCTTGTTTCTGCACGGGAGCATGGTCTTGCTTGTTGCGTTGGCGCATCATTGAGCCAACGATGCCACCCCGCATAAACCAGCCAAAGTCAATTTGTTCATTGTTCTCTTCCATGGCTTCTTTCGCCTTTGAGAAAATATTGCCAATGCCTCCCGTGATGCCCCTGCCCAATGAGGCAGTCGGCGAAGCATCGTAATATTCCAATCCAAACAAATCACCACCGATAAAGACAGCCATCTCCTCACGGTTGTCAATGAACGTTGCTTCAATCATGCGGCTGTCAAACATGGCGTTTGTCAGCTTCAGGTGCAACTGAACGCTAGGCAAGACAATGTTTCCTCTTTCTTCAAAGCGGGCAATGATCTTGCCTGCCTCATTGTCGATATTCGCAAGATATCTTGTGCGCAATGTGTCCGTTTTTGCCAAGGCGACATCCACCCCACACAAACGCCTTGCCACATCAAGGAGATAGTCGTCTGGTTCCAGATATTCCACATGTTTCTGTCCAGCAAACTGGGATAAAATGGTCGTCCTTCGATGGGTATAGTAGTTTTCCCCCGAATGGCTTCCCACTTGCATCGTGTTCTCCCTGTTCGTAGCAAGCATCGTTGTGTAAAACGGGGTCAAGTCATCGACTTGCTTGTTTTGCAGTTCGGCGCCAATGCGCCACCCTTGCGGCACCTCGGCATACCCGACAACCCGCCCTTGCGGGGTTACAAAACGTGTTTCCTGAAACGCGATGTCTTTCTTAGCTAGATTGATTGGTGTGCCGCAATAACCGCAAAATATCCTCGTACGATCAGTCTCCACTTCCAGCGTCTTATGGCAATTGGGACACACAAAGATTTTAGTTTCCATATCCACCTCCAAGTACAGTATACCACGATAACCAGACAAGTCTCTCACAAGATTTCACCCTTGTCACTTTCATCCGTTCATGGCACAGCCTGCTTTCCAACTCCGCAACGGTCATTCTAAATTGTACTACTTTTCCCCCTTTCTCAGCAAGGCTTATTTAAAAAAAATCGCTCTTTCATCCCCGACTCGAAGACAGAATTGCTACTGTCCACACCCCTTGTTTCTTGCGCGCATCGCCCAAGACATCGTACCACTTCTTGACTATCTGCCAATCCCACGTATGAAGCCAAAGCAATCGCCATCCTATGGCTTATGCTATACTGGAACGATCTTACAATCGTTCCGCATATAACAGCAGGCAGACGATACAGAATTCTACCTATTTGTTCGTCCAAGTATAGAACAATTGCAGGTGGACATTGGCACATTACTTGAAAACAACAACGCATCCAGACTCCAGGATGGATTGGATCTATCGATCCGATATCCATTGATTTCATAAGAGTAATGAAATGTTAGAGAAAAGATGCTATACTATGCATAGTAACTAAGGAGAGGATTATGAAGAAGCTATTTGAATTATTGTGTGTTACTATTTTGTCCCTTGCGCTGATTACACCCGTAAAAGGCGAAGGAGAAACAATCAAGGTCACCTTGAATTTTGGCGAAGGAACCTACAATGGCAAAAAGACCACTACAGTGGAAGTGAAAAAGGGTGATTTCTTCTACAATGCGGATCTATTTGACCAGTTGACGGTACCAGATGGGAAGGCATTAGAGGGTTTCTGCATTGATGGTGAAGAAGAGGTTGCTTTCTTTGAAAGCGAACTCTACACATATAAGCCAACGACAGATATCACTTTGAACGCAGTCTATCTTCCGATATACACGGTGACATTGGATTACAATGGCTCTACCGATGGCATCGATGATCATTCCGATGTTGAGGTTACCCAAGGTCATGTAGGCTATGCTAGGTATAGCATCCCGATGAACAAAGGTGTCAATGATGTCTTTGCCGGATGGTCGACAACGCCGGATGGCGATGTCGAAATCACTGCTTCTGATCTGGCATTCATGCCAATTGAAGCAGACATGCATCTATATGCGGTATTTAGGCCAAGCGTGTTCTTGACATTCGATGCCAATGGCGGCAACTTCTACACAGTGAACGAAGCAATGGCTGTACAAAGCATTCCATTCGCTAAAGGTTATAAGATTGCCCAGCCATATCCACAGCCCAACAAAGAAGATACTTATTTCG
>OMYM01000380.1 GCA_900315225.1 uncultured Erysipelotrichaceae bacterium
CTTTCCATATCCTAGCTCTTCAGCCCATTTTTCACACTCTTGGACAACCATCGTTCCAATGCCCCTATGGCGATATTCTGGAAGTACGACCACCCTGCCAATCATGACGGAAGTTTCATCCAATTGATACATACGCGCTGTCGCTATCGGAAAATCGTCATCAGTCACAACGATATACTTCGTATCTGGAGAATCGTGTTCATCAAATTCCTGGCGTAGCGTGATATGATGCTTCTTTGCCATTGCCTGGATGCGGACATAGTATGCTCCTGCCTGTTGCCATGTTTCCGTTGCTCGGATAAGCGCAAATGTCGATAGTTCTTCCACTGAATCGATTTCTGAGGCAAACAGGACATATTCACCAATTTGCAATCCCTCTTCCTCGCAATTGTATTCATGAAGACAATATTCCTTCACCAGAAATGAAGCAATCCCAGTAAAGACATGGCCACCCGTGTCTTTTACGCATATGATCTTATTATCGTAGGTTGAAAGTTTCATTTGTATTTCCTCTCTTTCGCTGTATCGTCTATGCCATTGGCCTTGCGATATCGCAATTGATAATAGGACATTGCCCGATATTCCACAACATCGCCAAAATGACGGACAAAGCTGTCATTGTGTATCATCGGCACAATTTCTGGATGCAGTGCTAGCACGCATCCTTCTTTCTTGATGAAGAAGCCCTTGCCTGAAACAAGCAAGAAGTGTATCGGCATCTTCATGATTTTATCAACATGGTCGTGGTCGGATATATGTTGGAATTGTTCGTACGTATCGCATCCTTCGAAGTCTTTCCAGTTTGTGCCGCTCGCAAAGAACTCTTTCCAGCTCAACAGAACCTGTTCAATCGTTATTTCGCTACGCATGTTTCCATGGTTATAGAATGCCATCAAAACAGGCATCTTATACACCTTGCTCATGTTGGTGGTTTCGATCAAATGGATAAACTCGCAAGCCATGCCATCCTTCAACATCTGTTCTTCTTGTGTCAATTCATTGTGTTCTTGAAGAAATGCAAGATAATGCTTGAATGGGTTTTTGGCTGGATGATTCATTGTCAGACGATAGGTTTCTTCTTCCATGCAAGTGAATAGATCCATGCGCATTGGACGCTTGCCAAGCAATTCTTTGATGCGGTCATACTCGTTTTTCAATTTCATGTCCAGCTTGATTTTCTTGCGGTCCATTTCTTCGAATAGATCTATGACGCGCATGTCAAAGTCAACCATGCATCCATCTGCCAACTGCATGTTGCCTAGCCCAAATGCCATGTTTCCCGACTGTCTTTCACTTCCAAGGTATCCTCTCACTTTTCCTGCTTTCTCATAGTTGCCAATAAAATCAAGGACATTCAGATATTCCTTTCCTTTTGCTTTGCGTAATCCTCTCCCCAGTTGTTGCAAGAATATCACAGGTGATTCAGTGGGACGCAAGAACATCACCATGTCAAGGTCGGGGATGTCTACTCCTTCATTGAACATGTCCACACAAAAGATGACTTCGATTTCTCCCGCCTCCAATTGCTTGACCGCCACATCTCTCTTTTCAACAAACGTGCCTTCTCCTTGGCTGTATACAGCCAAGGACTTGACCCCACGTTTGTTGAACCAAGATGCCATGTAGTCGCAATGTCTCTTTGAACAACAGAATCCCAATGCTCTTTGGGAGCCATGCTTTCGATAATGCTTGTAGATTAGCTGGCTACGTTTGTCACTTGCAAGATATGCATCGGTCAGTTCTTTCTCTATGTATCTGCCCTTTGCTCGGGGCAAAGAAGTATAGTTTGTATCATCGAATATGCCGTAGTAATGGAAAGGAACAAGAACACCTTGGTTGATTGCTTGGTACAATGATATCTCATATGGGACATTATAGTCGCATAACTCATAGATGCTCTTGCCATCCATTCTCTCTGGCGTAGCCGTCAAGCCAAGCATAAATCGTGGTTTGAAGTAGGCAACAATGCGTTGGTATTGACTGGCTACGCCATGGTGTATTTCGTCAATCACGATATACTCGAAGCGATCTTTCGCAAAGTAACGTTCATTGAGATATCGACCATTGCCTAGGGTTGCGACTGAGGCAAACACTACAGGCTTGTCAATGCACTTGTCATTGCCATCGAAGAAACCTATGTCATCGGATTGCCTGATGTTGCGGAAAGTCCTTGCGGCTTGTTCAAGTATCTCTTGGCGATGCGCCACAAACAACACCGTGGCATAGGAAAGCGAGTCAAACGCAGCCAATGCAGTCTTTCCTATGCCAGTAGCTGCGCATACCAAACCTTTCGAAGCACCTTGGATTCTTGTATTTGCCAAGGCATAGAGTGCTTCAATCTGTACACCCCTAGGGATAAACGTTTGCTTGCTGTCCTTCGATTCAAGATAATCATAGTGTTCAATGTCCCTAAGGACATGGGGGCAATGCCAGTTTTTGGCATACTCATTGAGTACCAAATCATCTACGATAATCGAGTGATTGTCATAGAGATCCATGAAGGATTGGTAAAACGCAACATAGCTCTCCTTGTCCGTATTGGAACTAAAGCGATAGTTCCATTCTATGCCGGAAGTCAATGCACTTCGGGAGATATTCGATGAGCCAACATATATCTCGCTATAATCGTCATAATGAAAGATGTAGGACTTTGGGTGAAATGAACGCCCTTTTTCATTGTAAAACCGAAGATCTACCCCATCCTTCAGCCCACCTTTCAACAGATACAACGCTGCAGGCTGGGTGATACCCAGATAATTCCCCGTCAAGATACGTATTCTCACGCCACGGTTTATCGCTTCCTTCAACTCTTCCAGCAACATCCGCACGCCTGACTCCATCAGAAAGGACACAATGATGTCAATGCCTTGAGCAGACGCAATGCTATCAAGCAAACGATGATACAACTGTTCTTGTGAATCATCGCCACCTGTCATCACATTCTTTCGATCAATCTCACCAATGACACTCAATCCTTCTTGCCTAAAAAGAGATTCAACCATTTCTCGTTTTCCCGTCCTGGTCTCACATCGCCACTGACCCATTGTTCATCAAGATACAATCCTGGAATCTCTTGCAAAAGCGAGGCAACAGTAGATTCCGTAAAATCAATGAAATATCTCTCATTGCGATATCCTTCAAATTCCCCGTATTTAAAAGACGTATAGATATACCCATGTTCCTTGAGGGCAACCGCCATCTTTCCTAGCACATCCACCAGATCTTTTCGATTCAGATGCAAGATCGAAGAACATGCCCATATGCCATCATAACGATCTTGTTCATGTAGATCCTGGAACAACATCTGTCTGACAGGAATTCCCGCATAGTCAGAGGCTATGCGGCACATCTTCGCCGAACCATCCACGGCTTCCACCACATACCCCTTTCCAAGGAAATAACGTGTATCCCTGCCTGCTCCACAACCAAAATCAAGTATTCTTCCACCAAGTTTAATCTTTGCCAGAAAACGATCTTGGGTAGCTGTAAATTCAACATTTTGCGTTGATCCAGCAAATGTCTCTGCATTGTCATCATAATACTTCAGTGTTTGATCCATGTAACGCCTCCTCTTTAGCATTTAGCTAGCACGTAAAGCAATGATATAGTATTGCTAAAAAGATGTCAAATGCTAATAATGTGTAATAATCTCCATACACACTTGGAAATATATTGCTTTTGTAAATATTACATCTTCACCCTAAATGGCAGTTTGTTCTTGCGGAAATTGTGGTGTTGCTATATAAAGAGTTTGGCATGCATATCCTATTGAACACGCATAGTCCTTACTTCTTAGATGCAATTGAAGTATATGCTCTAAAGCATACAGTAGAATCTTCAATTCGTCCTCTTTCAGATAATTCTTTCTTAAGCGCCAGCAGTTCTCCAAAAAAGGATGTCAACCCCATAAAGGGATTTTCTGCATCCGCTCTTTCATAGATAACTTCAGCTGCAGCATGACCATGAGCGGCATAGTGCAGCTTATTCTGTACGATTTTAAGGGTAAGCGTTTAATGTAGGGTGGGAAGGGCGAAGTGGACGTCTAATTATAAACTTTATAAAAATTATTGTGTAAATGCATTTAATTCGGCATCTTGGACCCAATAAAGTCAGAAGGAATTCTTGAGCCATAATTCCCTCAAAAAATTATATCTAGTAAATTACAGACGAGATTTTGTGATTTGTTTTCATTCAACCTAGTTCCCGTAATTATAACTGGACGGTCATACGGGGAATTATTATCAAGAATGTATATCTTTAATTAAATCAGGGGTTGCTATGCCTTATAACCCCCTCATAAACAGGCTTCCCACATCACATTAAACGCTTACTTTTAAAGAACTGTATCGATTCTTCACTTTGAGGATTATAATCAACGCTTGTCGCGTATAAATCCAAAACCTGTCGATAAAGGACCTATTCCGAAGATCGGATATCCCGAATGCGATCCAGAAGTTCCTTCCAATAGTTTCCCCTGCCATTTCCTTTAAGTCTATCATCATCCATTGCAAAGCCCTTGATGATATATTCTTTTAGTACTGTATTGGCCATATACGAAATTGTGTACCTCTAATATATTTCACACGATAGCCAACGGATATAATCACATCCAGATTATAGAAGTCCACATTGTATTCTTTCCCATCAGTGGCAGTGTAGGCAAATTTTGACCATACTGAATAGGAACATGCTAACTAATAACACTTTGATCTCTTTGAAACAGTTCAGCCATTTGATCTATAGAAAGCCATACAGTTTCATTTTTTCAAACTAACCTCTATCTTTGATAGTCCGTCATCTGTCTGATATATGATAACTCCTCCGTACTTATCCATTTCCCTCCTTCTAAATTCAATTCTTCTAAACTCTCGATCTTTTTAGTGCCTCTACATATACAAGCAATCTTTTTCCGACCTTCTTGCATTCCATGATAATCTTCAAACAGTTTCGCATCTGCCTTATCTCCATAAGTTCGATCTGATATAGGTTCGAACTCTGTCACATCATCTATTCCTTCGCCTGTCAATAATTGTTCCAGTGTAATCTCAAGTGCTATGCAAATTGACATTATACTTGGACGCACAAATAGTTGGAATTCTGCATTGTTTGCCTGTTGTTATATACTGAAAGATGGTAAATATCTGTTCCAGATATTTACCATCTTTCAAGTATAACCCAAGTTTGCCAGTTTACTAAAGTTAACTTCGAACATTCAACCCATAGAAAAGCCTTTGTTTTCTATGAGTTTTTGCTTTGCAGCCGTCTCTCCGCGAGTATATACTATTGGTGATTGCATAGGCACATAAGGAGCGCGCATGTTTATCACGAAAGTCAACGACGAAACGGATTATCTCAAGCCTGTTGAAAACGTTTGGCCGGCCGGTGCGACTAAGCCGAAGAAAGGGTTGTTCTCAGCATTGGCAGGCCAAGGAAATCGTTCAAGGAGGGGAATCCGACCATCCCCAAGCCTCAGGAATTCGTGGCTCCCGTGGATGAGCGGGAAACAGAGGGCGTGTATTATTTGATCGAGAAAATCCCTTTGAAAAGAGAAACGCCCATCGCCGCTTTCCAGACATTGTGCCTCGCCGATCTCATTCTGGGACGATGCATGCGACCGCTGCCGCATGCATTCCTTATTGGAAACCACGCTTGAAGTCCCTTTGCATTTGTGCTGATATGCGGGTGAAAGGTGGCAGGCACCACGTGCCTTTTATCAAAACATAGCAAAGGACACCGAATGTTGTTCAAATGCCGAAACAAACAATGAATACGTATATAATTAGAATTGCTATGTAACCACATGATATAGAGTATTAGAAAAGGCTAAAAAGTGCGTCCACCAGCGCTTATAGGTCTGTTTTTGACTTTGTGAAACTGGCAAACTTGAGGTATATTTGCATAACCGCGGTATATTTCAAATACAGCCGATATGATGCATCAATCTACATCTGCTCAATGACACAGGTATGCTTCTTGTATCCTGGATTTTTCGAGTCCGTCTTCTTGTAGCTGATCCCGACGCAAAGGA
>OMYM01000008.1 GCA_900315225.1 uncultured Erysipelotrichaceae bacterium
GACATTAAGTATCGAACCAACTGGCTAACGTAAATAGTTAAAATGAGTCTGGCACTGAGTTAGTACCAGACTTTTGGAAGTTTATGTTTATGGGAAGAATTATTCGGACAACTCGCTTTCATACTTAGCCTTTTGGCGATTATGTTTCGCAATAATGTTCGCATAAATGTTTTGGCATGGGCAATGGCTTATGGTAGAAACGTGGCTGGAGGCTCTCTTATGGTTGTTATCGGTGTACCGACCATAAGGAAGCGGATGTGATTCCAGATGTCGCCGAAGAAGAAGGCGAAGAGAAGAAATCGAAGAAAAGCCACTTTGGAATAGCAACGAGGATTATGCAGAGGCGTTGGGGCTGCGGTGAAATACAATGTCTGGTTCAGACCATCAAATCATCAGGCTCTTTTTCGATTTTGGCTTGTCTGAATTCTTTAGGAATTTCGATATTGTTTCCTGTCCACTAAGGCAAATGATGAAAACGACTGGCAGGAAACAATATCTGTTGCAGTGTGATGATAGATGCCATCTACGTTTAAATTCCACAAAAGAGGGTGAGTACGTTTGCATGGGAAATCAATGCGACATAAGCATGGCTTTCCATTCTTTCAAGGTACGTGTTTCCGAATCGAAAGATACACCGATCTTATAAAGTGTTCTATGATCTGCTACAAATGGGAGGGCATAGTCCTTGCTGTCGATTTGCTTCAAGGCGTTATCAGCTGTATCATCCCGTTTGAATTCAAATAGATAGATATACTCTTCGGTTATTACTCTACAATCGATTCTACCGGAATACGTGTGCATTTCGCATTGGACAAATTTGCCTAACAGCGTGAAGATAATATAGATTACGGATTGAAAATAGTTTTCAAAAGGGTCGTTTTCTGCTGTATAAGGAATGCTGGCAAACAAAGCAGTCAATACGTTCCTGATCCCTTCAAGATCTCCATTTTCGATGTAGTCGTCCAATGTATAGATATCTGTATCAGCTCCTGTCTGTGAAGTGGGGATGTATTCTGTCTTAAGACTGTTTAGAAAGCCATATTTCACCTCTTGGTTAGGAAAAGACAGTGTATATCTTTGGCGGCGATTGTCGTAGCTGGAAATCGTAAGATAGCCAGATTGGTATAGTAGGGGAATTGGTTCGACCGTATCGCCATTATAGTCCGTTAGTGTAGATTGACTAGCATAGAGTTGTTTGCTTGAGAATTTTCGGATGTCAAAGTTGATTTTTTTTAACTTTTTGATCAAGAAATCAGGTGTTCCGGTTTCATACCAGTAGGGATTGAATTCACGGGAAAAGAACACTCTTGCCAAGCTGTAGGGATTATATACACCTTCAGCTTTCGGATGGAAATGATACCCGTCATACATCTGTTTCAAAGTATCTAGGCATTCTTCCCGTGTCATTTCTTGGGCATTGGCAAGGGCATCTATTTCGGGTGAATAGAAAGTGGTGAGTTCTTTTTCACTGATGCCACAGATCCCCGCATAGCTTTGCACAAGGGAAATATCGGTCAGGTTATTCAGATCACTGAAAATACTGACCTTATGAAATTTTGTTACACCTGTGATGAAGATAAACTGAATGTGTTCATCACACTTCTTTAGATTTCCAGACAAGCCTTTTAAGACAGATTTATTATGTTCCAACTTATCTGGATTATCCATTACTTCCAACAAAGGCTTATCATATTCGTCAACCAAGACGATACATCTTCTTCCCGTGTCCGCATGGGCTTTCTTCAGTAAAGTAGAGAAACGTTCTTCTATAGCCATGCTTGGGTTGGGGCAATGATAGAGTTCTTCTATGTTGTTAAGATATCCTTGGATGACTTCTTCCAAGGCATTTTCTTTCTGGTAGTTTTTTCCATCAAAGTCAAAATAGAATACAGGATTTGGCTGCCACGCATTGGTGTTGTTTTCTTCCAATGCCTCGATTTCAAGACCCTTGAACAATTCCTTTTTCCCTTGCCAATATGCAGATAAGGTGGATAAAAACAAGCTCTTGCCAAACCTGCGAGGTCGGCTTAAAAAGAACGGAATGCTTTGGTGAACAAGGTTGTATACATAGGATGTCTTGTCAATGTAGATAAACCCAAGTTCACGAAACTTCTTAAAGCTTTGTATTCCCGCAGGAATCTTTCTTTCCATAGTGAAATCCTCCTTTTCGCCAAACATATTATATCATGTTTAGATAGGTGATTCCAATGAAATGTAGCAAGGAGCGTTATGGCAAGAGATCAAGGTTGAATCAACATGATGATCGGAAAGATTTTTATTATTCGATAATGTTATATTTTATGCTATAATTATACTGGAACAATTAAATATCTGGAACAGATATTTACAATCGTTCCGCATATAACAGCAGGCTGAGGATGCAGGATTCTACCTATTTGTTCATCCAAGTATAAGAATGTCTTGGGTTTGTGTTGAAAGTAAAAAAGCAAGGACGCACCACAAGATGGGGAAAATAGAAGGGGTAGCTATATGGTTGAATATGCGTCATGAATGAGAACCATCATCCGTGATGAAGAATGGATGGTGAAGAAGATCGAGACGAATAGCCTTGGTAACAAGTAATTGAATGCAAAATGATCATTATCCCGATATCGGGATAATGATCACATACTATATACTGATCGAAAAGGATTATCTTTTCATCCTGATCTGTGGTACAATACCGTGGAAAGGAGGCACACACAATGGCAAGGACAGTAACCGTAAGCAATAAAAGTTTCGAGACAATTATTCGAAACAACTACTTTTACATTGACAAAACCCAATTCATCAAGGAGTGGTGGGAAAGCGGGGAGGAGTTAACCCTCATCACCCGTCCACGTTGCTTTGGCAAGACCTTGACCATGGACATGATCGAAAGGTTCTTTTCCTTGTTCTATAAGGACAAACCTGAACCCTTTTTGAAACAGAAGATAGGCAAGGACACGGCAATGATGAAGCTTCAAGGTACAATCCCAGTGATTTTTCTTACCTTCATGAGTGTTGAAGGACCAACGTTTGACATGATGCTCTATCAGATGAGGTAACTTATCAAGGAACTGTTCGACATTCACCGAGACCGCCTTGACCAACAGAATGTAAGGACAGAATATTTGCAATACATCGA
>OMYM01000490.1 GCA_900315225.1 uncultured Erysipelotrichaceae bacterium
AGCTGGGGGTATTTGACTTGTCCAGCGTATAGATACGCTGTCGCCGCATACATCTTCCCATCCATTAACATGCCTTTGGCATTTTCAATGATGGCATCTATCTCGTCAGCCCCTAGCTGCACCTCGTCAACCGTTGATTCTTCATAGGGAAGCTCTCGCATCTCTTCGCTTTCTTCCTCTGGTTCAACGGTTGTTTCCGTTGTTTCCACCACGGGTTCTTCTTGTGGCTCTTGTGGCGATGTTTCCTGTGGTGCTTCAAGAACCTCTTCTACCGCTTGTTCCTCGATGGTTTCCTCTTCTTCCAGAACCAATTCTTCTTCATTAACAAGCGAAAGCAGTGAATCCGTGCCTGCCACATGGTAGAAGATTCTCTTCTTGTCATAGGCATCGCCATGCATTTCAACAAAGCGCTCTGCCTTGTTGCGGGCAGCTTCTTCATCCATGTCCACCAAGACCACGCATGCCTTGGCTACGTTGTCCGCCAGAATATTCCTTGCGTCATTGAGGCAATTTTCGAACGTATCGTTCCAGTTGCGCACAAACAGACATTGCAGGAATACGTTTTTCTTCTTCATGACACCAACCACGCACAACCAACCTTCATCCCTAAAGATATGGTTTTCTGCCTTTGCCAAGCTTTCCATCTCTTTCTCGAACGCCAGGAAAAGGGTTTCCACCTCCATCGTCAAGACAAAATCAGACATGTGCTTTTCACTCAAAGGACAGTATGACTTCAGGCTGTGGTTGTTGGATTCCAGGTATTTCTTTGAATCTGCGTGCTTGAGAACCAGTACGCCGGTATCCGACAACGTGTAGAAGTATCCAAGTGTCTCGCTTTCGTATTTCTGCAGGTACCCTTTTTGTTCCAGGAACTTTGCAGTAGCGATGGCATTCGTTCCAGAATCCGCATCGGCAATGCGCATCCAGTTTTCACTGATGCATCCAAAACCGATGATCTGATAAAAGATCAGCGCCGTGGATGCCCTTCGGAAACCCTCGATCTCCGACTTGAATTTTTTGGGTTTGAATCCCTTGTTGCGCACGATGGATGGAAGCTTGACAATGCCATATGTGTTGTCATCCACTTCTTCCTCTTGCTCAGCTTCTTGGACCGCTGTCTCTTCTTGCATCGGTTGTTCGCTTGCGACAACCGGTGTTTCCTCGACTTGTGGCGAAGGAAGCGCCTTGGTCTCGATCACGCTTGCCGTGTTATTGAACACGCCTTGTGCCAGCAATGGCAAGGAGTAGTATTTTTGCAGTTGAAGAAACAGCTCAAGCTTGCGCACTTGCCCGGTTGTCGAGAACAGTTGGCTGAGCATGTCGATATTCTCGATATTACCCGTTGTCCTATCATCGATCTGGTCTTCGTTGATCCGCTCGATTTCCTTCAGGTTTCTCTCCAGTTCGCCCTTGAGTTCATCGGGGACGGTTATTCCGCGCAATGCATTGACGGCGTTTTGGGCTTTTGCC
The DNA here is from genome assembly GCA_900315225.1 of uncultured Erysipelotrichaceae bacterium. Lineage (GTDB taxonomy): Bacteria > Bacillota_I > Bacilli_A > Erysipelotrichales > Erysipelotrichaceae > Bulleidia. The sequence goes on from OMYM01000490.1 coordinate 1,471, forward strand.
ATCCAATCGTATTGCTTTTTCTTCTCGGTCACCTGCTTCTTGATGTCATCGATTGCCTTGGGCATGTTTTCGTTGCCTAGCAATTCCGTGTACATCTGTTTCAACCCGTTGGTCAGTCTTTGTATTTCCTCTAGCCCTAAGACTAGATCCCTAGACGCAAGCGCATCGACGATTTGTCTATTGTGGATTGCTTCGTGTACTTGAACAAGCGTTTCTTCAATGCCTGCCATGCCTTGCGACAATTCATCGGCAGCTTGGATCGCTTGTTCAGCCTTTTTCAGTTTTTCGACCATTTTACTCACCCCCTTCTTCAACTGAATCGTTTCTATTATAATTATACGGTTTCATGTCCATAACCGCAACTATCAACATTTTCTGTATCTTCTTTCGTTTCCTCCCTAACACTGGAAACTTAGCTTTATTATAACACCATATAAAACACAAAGCATCATTGGAATTTGCTTTCAATCACACTAAATACAAAAGGCTTGGATCCAAGCCTTTTGTTCATATCCTCTTGATCTCCGGATGCCTCAGGTAGTATTCTTTTTTATCCTCGTACATGATTGTGTCCGCGTGCTTGAAAGCATCCTTCATATCCATCGATCCATCGTTCCAGAATTCCCCTATGGCAAAGCTGACTGTGTCATGCTCGCGCATCTCGTGGCGCAACCTTTCCACCCTTGCAACAAACGTCTGCTGGGAAACCCCGGGCATGATCACGAAAAACTCATCGCCACCTGCCCTGAACAAGTCTTCTTCGCGGAATATCCTCTTGAGCATCTCGCTTGCCTGGATGAGCAGCCTGTCGCCGGCATCATGGCCATCCCTGTCGTTGACTGCCTTGAGGCCATTGAGATCCAAGTTCACCATCCCATAGGGCTTCCTTTCCCCTGCCACGTTCAATGCCTTCAAGCAATTGATCATCGCCCTTCGGTTGCCCAAGCCTGTCAATGCGTCGATATTCGAGATCCTGTTGAGCTTTGTCATCAACTGATGATGCGCGATCTGCGACCCCAGGAAAAACGACATGAGTTCGACAAACTCTTTCACCTCGACATGTTTCTTCACATTGAAGTTAACGACATACAGATAGCCGAAGATTTTATCATACTTGCGCAAAGGCGATAGCATCAATGTCTTGACGCCAACCCCGCGCATGCCATTTGCCCATGCGGGATTCAGCTTTGCTAACTCATCCATGTCCTTGTCATTCAAGATGAGAAACTCATTGCTTTCGCCGATGATGTCTTCCCAAGACTTCATCACGTCATAGGTGATGAGATCCCCATCGCCCTTGAAAGCAGGCCATTTGGTTCCTTCCCAGTTGCACTCGGAAAGCAGCGACACCGTCTTCTTACGATCATCCATAAGCATCACCCTGCTTGTTTCCGCTTCCGATACAAGCAAAATGTCATTTAACACCCATTCCATGCTTGTTCCTAGGTCGTTTGAACCCATCAGGCTAATGCATGCCTTGATCACTTCTTCGGCGATACTGACGGAAATAGAAGCCATGCGGCTTGATTCGCCCTGCCTGGTAAAAGCAAAGATAAACTGGCAATACCCCCGTTTCTCATCCTCGCTGACCAAGGGAATCAACATCTGGTTCGTCCAGCAGTCCAATGCCTTGACCTCCACATACGCATGCATTTTCCGTCCCATGATGGCAGCTTGATAAACGTGATCCTCGAATTTATCATCGCGGGCAATCAGTTCCCAATACAACATACCATCGTAATATCCCGATCCCATTGCCTTACGGTATGCATCATTGGCGCAGACAATGCGAATGTCCCCCCATGCGCCTTCTTCTCCCTTTTCCATCGACAGCACGCAACAAGGGCTATCCACCATATCCACAAAATCACGATATTCCACCAAGACACCTCTCTTTCTCATGTCGACTTGACAATTATCATACTATATCTCTTAGCAATAGTCTTTTCTAACTTTACATTTTTAACCACTATGTCTTATTCTTCTTTCATCTTGTCCATGTATCCTTGCGCGCACAAATCATCCTCGGCACTTGCCATGGGCAGTGCAGCGTAATCCTTGCGGGATGAGACGTCTGCTCTGGTATATTTTTATATATGATTAACCATCTGCAAACAACAAAATCCACCCCTTGGTCTTGGTTTCAAGGGGTGGCAATGAATCCGATAAGAACGAAGAAACAATGATGGAATTCTACATTGTCTGCCTTTCTATTTGATCTTTATCACAATTGCCGTCTTGTCGTCTGAACGACAGAACATGTTCTTCTTTTCTTCCACGATTGTTCTTTCAAGAATTGACTTTGCGGGGTTTGTCTCGTCTTCTTCGCCAATCAGAATCCTGTCCTGGATATCTTTGGGATTATCGCCAAAACAGTATACATATGGGTTGGATACACCATCGCTGGCTAGGATCAATGTATCGCCTTCCTGTAGTGCAATATCAATCTTATTGACAAAGGTACTTCCTCTTTTTTGTCGGTTTCCTAGAAAGTCGTACAAAATGCCAAAGATGTTCTTGTCGTCCCACAGTTCTTCAATCTTGCCATCCCGCAATAGATACGCGGGAGAATCCCCTGCCGCCAATATCGTTGCATGTCGCTCTTGGATCATGGCAGCGATCATTGTCGTTGCCATTGTCTCATTGCCAAAACAATTGCTGCGGGAGACAACCGCCTCATTAACAATATTCGCTATCTCCTCATACGACAGGTTTTTCCCACATGTATCTAAAAATGCCTGTACGGCGGTTTCCGCCGCATCCAGGGTATCTGGGTGAAAGGAATGGGTCACGCCATCGCTTACCATAGCAAATAGTTCATTCCCCTTCACTTCCTTCTTCTCTTCGGCTTCATTCTGGCATATCCTTGCATCGCCAAGGCAAAAGCCGCAATAATCCTGATTGCTTTCCTTGCCAAATCCCTGCAGGGAATAGGCAGACACTTCATAGCATGATTCCATGTTCATTACTCCTTTCTCTATCAAAATTGTTCTTTGCCTTGCGCCTCATGTGCCTTGCCACAAAGGCATGCACGCGATAGAAGGGCAAAAAGGGCAACAGGACAGGGTATCTGCCCCGTTGGGACACTTTGTTAGGTTTGTCCGTGTCAATGTGTTCTTTCTTTTTCATGTTTCTATCACCCCGTTTTCCGTAAATCGCAAGACTCTATCGCAAATCGACAAGGCCGCAGGGCGATGGGTCACGATGATTACCGTCTTGTCGGTCATTTCGCGAAGATTATGGAGAAGCTTCTTCTCTGTATCTGTATCAAGCGCGCTGGTCGATTCATCCAGCAGAAGGATTGGGCTATTTGCGAAGATGGCACGGGCAATCGCAATCCGTTGCATTTGTCCCTCGGAAAGGGAGGCTCCCCTTTCCTTGAGTGGCGTATCCACTCCTTTTTCCAATCCCTTGACGAATTCATCGGCGCATGCTACGCGCAATGCTAATTGAAGCCTGTCATCGTCACTTGCATTTGCCATGTCTGCGAAGCAGACAACTTCGCGGATTGTTCCGTTCATCAAGGCGTTGCCCTGGGGGACATAGGCAAACAAGCGACGATGGGCAAACGTCAATTCTTTTGTATTATCCTGTCTATCCACGTAGTAGCGTGTTCCTTCATCAAGCCGATAGACACACATCAACAGCTTGAGGGCGGTGGACTTGCCGCAACCGCTGTGACCGGTAAACGCAACATACTCCCCCTTTCGAATCGAAAGGGAGATATCGTGGAGTGCCATGGGCATATCTTGCTTATGGGAGGATGAGCCACCATAGGCAAAAGAGGCATTCTTAAGACCAATGCATACGAGTTTGTCATGATAGAAGTCGATCATATCATCCAAGGAGGAAGCCTTGCCATCCTTGTCAAGCCCCTCGGCTTCCATCAAGCGTTCTGCGCTAGCAAGCATGGCGTAGTATCTTGGCAGATACCCCGATATGTTCGCAAAAGGTGATTGGATCTGGGAGATTAACTGAGTGATGGCTGTCAATGTGCCATAGCTGATGGTGCCAACCAGGATCCCATAGCCACACCAGCCAACACCCAGTAGGTACATGCCGTTCATGGCTGTCCCAAAGGCGATATTGCTGAAATTGGAAAAATGGTTTTTCCGCATTCTTGCGTCCTTGTGAGCAAGCATTTTTTCTTCTGCCTCCCGAAGGGTCTGTTCTTCCGCCGCAAATGAGCGAATCATTAACAAGCTTCCCAATCGTTCCTGCAGGAAGATGCGTAATCTTCCATCTGCCTCCTGGATGCGTTTGTGCATGCGCTTTAGGACTCGGCGAAACAGCCATGTAGCGACCACCATCAAGGCACCTCCTGGAAACAGCAACAGCGCAAAGCGTGGCTCAAGGGCGATGATCATGATCGTGGCGCTGATTAGCTTCACCACCATGCCCGACAACCCTGGGAGAATCTCCACATAGCCGTTAGCGACCACAACGGCATCGTTTGTCAAACGGTTGAGCCATTCCCCCGAATGCATTGCGGCCACTTGCTGGAAATCCGCTTGAAGCAATGTTTCGAACAAACGTTTCTTGAAGATGTTCTCGAAGGTGGATTTAGCAAGTTCACTTTGCCAGCGGATGATGGCGCGCAATGCCATTTGTCCTATGATCACCATCCCCAGCAACCATAGGTTCTTCCAGAATATGTCTTTGGCATGTGTTCCCGCAGCATCGACGATCTGTCGCATTAACAAGGCAAACAATACGCCCGACCCTCCATGGAGCGCCTGGCATATCGTCAAGCCGACGATATGCCACTTCTTGTTTCCTGGCGCATCAAGCAGCCATTTCGCGGTATTGTTCATCTAGGTCACCAATATGACGTAGCACTCTTGCATGTTCGATGCATCAAGGCAATCAGGGAACACTGATCTCAGAGGTCGTGGCCTCCTCGATTGTACTTGTTTCCATCTCATCCTCTTCCATTGTCGATGCCTCAATGACAAACGGTTTCTTTGCGGTTTCCGTTGCCTGGCTTGATCCAGGCTGGGAAACCGAACAACCAGCGATCAACGCCAGGCATGCCATGCATGCGACCATTTTCTTTCTTTTCATTCTTACTATGTCTCCTGACTTTTCTAGGTAAACTCACCCATATCATTCTATCCCTGCGAGAAGGAAATGTCACGCCAAATCAACCAAGTATGGCAAAAGTAGATTGTTATGCTTGCATGTCCCCCTCCATGATTGTATACTTTCATAGTAGAAAAGGAGAGATCTTATGGACAAGTATGTTTGCGATGTTTGCGGCTACGTGTATGATCCTGAACAGGGCGATCCTGACAATGGCGTAGAGCCTGGAACAGCCTGGGAAGATCTGCCCGAAGACTGGGTCTGCCCTCTTTGCGGCGTTGGCAAGGATAGCTTCCGCGAAGAAGACTGACGGGAAAAAGGAAACAATGTTTCCTTTTTCATTTTGGAACCCATCATTTCTGATATAATACAAATACAAAAGGAGTGAATCATGTTAAAGAATTACATATATGACGGCTCCAAGCCGTTCAAGATCACCGATGTTTCCACCGATGAAACATCGCTCTGCGATGAAAAGAAAAAAGCGGAAAAGAAAACGGAAAAGAACGCCGAAAGCATCGATGCCTTGCAACAGATGCTGTACGCAGAAAAAAGAGAAGGATTAATCATTCTCTTCCAGGCAATGGACGCTGCGGGAAAAGATGGCACCATTGCCCATGTCTTGCAGTCTTTGTCGCCCCATGGCGTGTATGAAGCTGCCTTCAAGGCACCTACTTCCACGGAGCTTGCGCATGATTATCTGTGGCGCATCGTCGAGAAGATTCCCGCCAAGGGTGAAATCGCGATATTCAACCGTTCGCACTATGAGGATGTCTTGATTGGCAGGGTCAAGAAGCTTTATGAAACGCAACCGCAAAGCAAGCGCATTGACCCTGCCAAGATCATTGACTATCGCTATGAGGATATCAAGAATTTCGAACAATACCTCTGGCATAACAATGTCAGGCTCATCAAGATCTTCCTGAATGTGTCAAAGAAGGAACAGGCAAAGCGTTTCCTCAGCCGCATTGAAAGACCAGAGAAAAACTGGAAATTCTCCGCCGGGGACGTGGAGGAAAGAGTATATTGGGATGCCTATCAGGCTGCCTTCGAGGATGCTATCAACCGTACCGCATCCAAGGAAGCGCCATGGTATGTCGTTCCAGCAGACCACAAATGGTATATGCGTTACATTGTTTCCGAAATCATTCTCTCGGTCATGAAGGACATGGACCCCCATTTCCCTGTCGTTACCCCAGAGCGTTTGGCTGAGTTTAGCAGTCTCAAGGAATCCCTTGAAAAGGAAATCAAAGAACAATAGTTTCCTGCATGCAATAATGAAAGCTTTTGTATCAGGGCTTGCCAACGTGGAGACGACTGTCTCGGTGCGAGGTTTTCCAATCCCCTATTACCCGATCGACTATCCGTTCTTTGGCATCAATTCAAATGTCGGTGGCGTTGGCTTCAACCTTGCCAAGAGTTTCATCACCTTGGGCGATGAGGCCACCCTGGCAACGTTTCTTGCGGGCGACATGGAAGGTGACCACATCCGACAAGCAATCATCCAAGAGCATATCATGCTCAAGGAGAAGCAGATCCAGCAGACCCCGGTATCCATCATTCTGTTTGATCCCGAAGGAAAAAGACAAATCTATTGCGACCTCAAGGACATCCAGGAACAACGGCTGATGGAAAACGATGTGGCCAAGGAGATCGCCGACTGCGATATCGCTGTCTTATGCAACATCAACTTCAACCGCAACCTGCTCCATGTGACTGAGCATCCCATTGCTTGCGATGTCCATGTCCTTGGCGACATCGACGATGCGTATAACAAAGACTTCATGGCAGCCTCCAGCATCCTCTTCTTAAGCGATGAGCATCTCCCTTGTGAAGCAAGCAGGTTTATCTTCGACCTGTGGCAACGCTACCGCAACCGTGTCATTGTCATTGGCATGGGCAGCAAGGGAGCCATGTTGTTGGATGACGATGCGCAAAAGATCTATCGCCTGGATCCCCCAGTATGCGACAACATTGTCAATACCGTGGGAGCGGGAGATGCGTTGTTCTCTTCCTTCCTGCATTATTATGTCTCTGGCATGGATGGCCTCAATGCACTGATGCACGCCGAGACATACGCAGGCATCAAGATTGGCCATAACGGTGCTTCCCTTGGCTTCGCAAGGGAAGCGGAAGTGTCGCAACGCTTAAGCAACTACCCGATCAACTATGCCATCGTTGGCTAGCAGAATAACGAAAAGCACCTATTGGTGCTTTTCTTTAGTATATCCTAACGGTGTTTCTGATCTTTCCCCACGTCTGCATCATATCGTCCCACGATCTCCATTGATAGCCACGATATGGGTCGACCACAAGGAATGAATTGGTAGCACTGCTGTAGTTGGACAGAATCATGACATGATCACGCCTGAAATGCCTTCCCCACCATTCTTCAATGACTTCCCTATAGGCAAAATCCGACGATGTCCATATGATGATGATTTCTCCCCTTGCCAAACATTCCAGCATTTCCAAGTCACTGCATCCAGAAATATCCTGGGCTTTGCCATAGCCATTGATCCATTGCGAAAATGCCCTTGGCAGGATCATTCCCACTTTTCCGCTTCTTCTTTCCCATGGGCTTCCGACAAAGCCAAGGTTTGGATCATTGTCATGGTATGGCATCGTTCCCAAAAAATCCACATAGCCGATATTCCTGGCATAGCCAAGCGTCCATAGCGCGGTAAGACCAGCTGCTCCTTCACATCCTAGCGGGGCATGATAGTCCATTTGGTTGATGTAGTATTCCTGGGGGTATCCAAGCCAACATCGCTCATGAGACCCGTCACGGCAGCGAAATACCTTGGAAAACCAGAGACATAGGCAAAACCATCATGGAGCATTGCGCCTGTGACATCTTGGTAAAACCAAGTATTTCCATTCTCGTAATATACGCCATAGATCATCTTTCCGTTATCGTCATAACGAACCCATTTCCCATTGCTTGAGCCAGGTTCTTCATCCGCAAACACATACGGAACAAAGACTTCTTTGTTTCGAGCCATTGCGCCTTCATTGTCAACGTCAAGCCAATACCATCCTTTTGACGCAGGATCATAGATTTCTCGTCCCCTTGCTATCCCATCGTACATCACACACTTGGAATCAAAGAGAGTCCCTTGCCTGACACCATTCTCATACCAATATCTTTGGCCATTGTTCTCTTTCCAACCACTGAAGTACATTTCATTCCTAGGGGTCATGTACTCTTGGCGATCATTCACCATGATGCCTGTCACGGTATCAAACAGAATCAGCTTTTCTTCAATCTCAACCTTTCCCTTTGCCATGGCACCTGTCACTGGATCATAGTAGTATCTTCCGTTCTCGTTTTCATACCACCCTTTCACCATGGCTCCTTCACTGTCATACCTGACCCATTTTCCATCCGTGGAACCAGCAGGCTCGTCACTAAACACATAGGGCATCCAGACTTCCTTGTCCCTTGCCCTTGCGCCATCTAGGCATACGTCAAGCCAATACCATGCGTCTGATTCTGGGTCATAGATTTCCCTGCCACGTGGAGAATAGTCATACCCCCCCCCCGCACACATAAATCATCATCCACAGTCCCGCAACGAACACCATTCTCTAGCCAATAATCACCTTCCCAATGCCCTTTGTCCTCTTCAGGTTCTTTCGGTTCTTCCGGCTCCTCAGGCTCTTCGTTATCCTCGGAACCCTCCAGTTCTTCGCCTTCCTTGGGTTCCTCGGCTTCCGTCAATCCATCTTCGTTGGTTTCTGTTTCTTCCGCCCACACGCCCATTGGGAACAACAATGTTCCAATAAACAATGCTTTTAATGCAATCTTCATCTTTATCCTCCTTGTAAATAATGAAATTTTATCATAAAACATCTACATATGACAACTTTTTTGCATGTAGGCGGAAGTATATGCATGGAAAATCATCTTATTGTGCATTGTCAACGTATTGGCCTATGATGCCCTGGACTTGATCATCGACCATTTCGAAGGTAAGCCGCCATGTATCATAGCCTTTTAAATCCGAGGGAAAATCAATGGAAACGACATAATGATCTGGCGTGCCTTCTTGCTTGAAGGATACATTGTTGTTCTTCATGGTCAATTCCAGCATATACTTGCTTTCACCAATGGTAACCCCGCCACCAGTATAGACTTTAAATTCATAGCCACTGCCAAACACATAGCCGATGACCTGAGATTGTTCAATCGACACCCTGACATTCTCTGGATTCGCCAACAAGACCTTGATCGATCCTTCCGTGAGACCTCCATGATAAAGGATTTCTATTTCCGTTGTTTCACCAGGCGCAAGACTTTCTGCATATTCATCGCCAGAAATCGACCAGCCAGCATCCAACATGGAACCCAAGTGGACAGGAAGCTGGATCAGCTGATCAAAAGCCATAAACTGCGGGGTGCCAAATCCTGCTTGGTTGATATAGTCAATGCCGTAATTGTTTTCAAAATCATCGCTGAAATCACGGATTCGGTCAGAATCATCATACTGAATCACAGTGATTGTATCTGGCATTGGCTCTTTGCCGGGGGCTGGCTTGGCAAACATCACACCTGCCCCAACCATCAGAAAGATTGCCACCCCCGCAAAAAGCACCATTGGTTTTCGTCTCTTCTTTGTATTTGCGCTGCTGTTTTGTTCAAGTAGATATTGGCGTATATCTTGTTCGACTTCTTCCGAAAGATGAATCTGGCTTTCAACGATTTCTTCATTGTCCGTTGGATCCACATCATGCAACGGGGTGCCTGGTTCATTTTGATATTGTGACTGTGGCATACATTCTCCTTATACTCGGTATATTATACACTAGCCTTCATTCACTTTGCCATGCACATTCATGATTTCCACGAAAAAAGAGACATTTACCTTGACACACCTTTCTCACTCATCTATCTGGATTGTCGTAAATCGAGCGGCGACCCGTTCCATAGCTTTCCAGATCGTTTCATAGTCCTGTCTTTCATATGCATCGCGGTAATCTGCTAAGAATTCCTCTGTCACATCTTCACCTGTCTCACGGTCCACCAAAATTACCTTCACTCCTTCCGTGATCTGATTGTCATCATGCTCGAACAATTGCCGTATCTCAGCAACAACTGCCTTTTTTAGCACAATATGAGCCTCGTATGCACCAATGAGTTCGAGCAGTTCTTCCCCGGCATGAACGACCCCAAAGTTTGGCTCAGCAACATACATATTGCCATCCACCTCATACACAAACAAGGTTGTTGGCGCTTGTTCATCATACTGAAATTGCAAGATCTTGCAATCGGGCAAATCAAATTCCGTCCTTGCGGCACAATACACTCCAGTAGGTTCACACCGATCCAGGGCACTTTTGACTTGCTGGATATAATCCTCGTCTTGCACATCATAATGTGAATACTCACCATTCTTTCTGATCTCCATGGATGTAATCGATGCATCACGGTACACAAATCCACCTTCATACGGAAAGGGCTGGATGATCTTGTACCAGATACAGATCATTACTGCCATCGTAGCCAAGACAACCAGACTACAAGCCACACTTCCAATCTGATTGATTCTTTTGCTTGCGGCAGGTTTTTTCCTAACCCAGAGATATACGATGGTTTTCAATACAACCCATAGAACAACAAGCATCGCAAAGGAAACCGACCCTTGCAAAAAGCGATGATTCTCATAGACATTCCATCCACTCATGGCATTTCTGCATACGAAACCGCCATACACGACAAACCATAGGATGAATAAAACAGAAAATACAACGTTCCCTTTTCCTTTCTTGCGTACTGGGATGATCAAAGGATTCCACCAATGAAACTGACCCAGCTCATTGACAAGAGTATCTTTGGCATGATCCATCACATCTTCGACCAATGAATGGAATACCTTGCCATTTTGTTCAAGTTCCTTGATTTCCTTCAAGTATTTTTCCTCATCCATGAACGCGAAATCATTTTCTTCCCGACGAATCATCTCGCACACCTGGATCGCTGCCAACAATTGTTCCCTCTGCATTGTCAAATCTTGAATCTGTTGTGAAATCACGTCTGATAGATTGGCATCTCCCTCAAGCAGTTCCCGAATGGCTGCCACTGGGACACCAAGCTTGCGCAAAAGAACAATGCGCTTCAATTTCTTCTCATCTTCTTCCGAATAATTTCGATAGCCATTCGGGCTACGTTCTGGCATCAACAAGCCCTCTTTCTCATAGAAACGGATATTCTCCTTGTTAACACCAGTCTTTTCTTCCAACTCTTTTCTCAGCATGATACTGTCCTCCATGGGCACAATACACCCTGTAGCAAGTACAATGTCAATAGTATTTTTGTAATTTCAAAGATTATTCCCGATCAGGCAGCAGAATCGAGGAGGCTGCACTCATCGACATGCGCGCGGGTCACCCATACGGGAAAAAAACATTGCTTTTTCTTTGAAAGTGACGATAATGGTATACGTCGAGGCGAAAAGGAAATACAAAGTGTATTTCCTGCGTTTTGGACAGTGTTGCATGTATAGGCTTGCCTCATGGGCAAGAACAGAGGGAGTATATGTCGATAACGAGCTTGGTGTTTTTACTGGTGTTCTTGCCCGCTTCTCTTGCGATCTATTGGATGGCGGATGACAAGGCAAAGGAATATGTGCTGCTTGGGATTAGCTTGGTGTTTTATGCGGCGGGTTCTTTGCGGTACCTTGTACTGTTTGCTGTGGCATGCATGATAACGGTGGCCATTGCCAGGACAATGGACGCATGCCACAACAAGGAAATGAGGAAACTGCTTCTCATTGTTGGAATCTTGTTCAATGCGGGATTGCTTGCCTACTACAAGTACACAGGCTTTGCCTTGGCAACAATCGGAAGAATGTTGGGAAGACCTTGGCAGGCAAGGGACTTGCTGTTGCCTATGGGAATCTCGTTCTATACGTTCAAAGCCATATCATATCTGGTGGATGTCTATCGAAAAACAGCGATCATCACAGATAGTCCCATGCATGATGCATTGTACCTTTCATTCTTCGCCCAAATCCAATCTGGTCCTCTTGCCCGATACAATGACATGAAATTTGCGGGTAAAAACAGTCGAATGTTCTCGAATGGCGTGTACAGGTTCATGTGTGGCTTTAACAAGAAAGTTCTTCTTGCGAATGTATTGGCACGCATCTCCCAAGAGGTGTTTGGAACTCCCTTTGAAAACCTCTCCATGGCATATGCATGGCTTGGCTCGATCTGCTACTCGCTACAATTGTTTTTTGATTTTTCAGGTTATTCCGACATGGCCATTGGGATATCCAACATGTTTGGCTATCCCTGCATGGAGAACTTCAAGTATCCCTATATGACGGAATCTGTCGCAAAATTCTGGCGCAGGTGGCATATTTCCCTAAGCGAATGGTTCAGGGACTATGTATACATACCGCTTGGTGGTTCTAGAGGGCAGGGAAAGCTGAAAGTGTATTTCAACCTGTTGGTTGTCTGGGTTCTGACTGGCATCTGGCATGGTGCCGCATGGAATTTTATCGCATGGGGTCTTGGCTACTTTGTGGCCATATCCCTTGAGCGTCTAACAGGAATGCCAAAGAAACTAAAAACAATGGTGGGAAAGAGTTTATATCGCCTAGTTGTCTTGTTATTCATCAATTTCCAATGGGTTCTCTTCAATGCAAAGGGACTTATGGAAGGCTTGCGGTTCATCAAGAGAATGCTTGTGCCTGCCCCAAATTGCCTGGCTGACCAACGGGCAATATTCCTACTGAAAGACAATGTGTTTTTTATCATCGGTGCCATCGTCCTATGTTTCCCAATCATTCCCTGGACAAGGGAAAAGCTCCAAGGAAACAAGCTTGGTGCCTTGCTGCAGCAGACCATTGTTACCGTGGCTATCATCGTTTTGTTCATCTTTGCGCTTTCGTTTGTGGTCGCGGGATATAACAATCCATTTGCCTATGCGAATTTCTAAGGAGAAAAGATATGTTGAAAGACAATGGCTTCGCCAAGCAAATGCTTGCGGCGATATTTGTTACATTTTTACTGATTGGGTTTGTCAAAAACGGTTCATACAGGGTGATTGGCGAGATCTTTGATTGTCTTGAGAGTGGTCAGGATATCCAGGTGGTAGAGAACAACTTGTCGTCCAGACTCTGGAAAAAGAGGGAACTCATAGATCTCAATGGCTGGACATTGAAGGCGATGGGTGCGCGGGGTTTTTACGCCGATATGGGCTTATACGTGGCGGATGGGCAATACATTGTTTCTGCATCAGATATGACATCGACCGACTACGAGGTTGAGCAAACCCTTGCCTTCAAGGATTTTCTCGATGCCAACGGCATTGGTCTACTGTATGTCAACCAACCAACGAAATACCTGGATGATGACATGTTTGCGACAAAGTTTGCGATCAAGACCTACAGTAATCATAACGCGGACCTTTTCTTGCAAAGGATCAAGAATGCCGGTGTCCATACCCTTGATTTACGTGAAAACATCAGGCAAGAGGGACGTGACATTCGTCGGATGTTCTATCGAACAGACCATCACTGGACGGTTCCTGCAGGTCTATGGGCAACCCAAATGATCGCAAGCGCCATGGACGATGAACTTGGCCACAGCATTGACCTCTCCCTCTACGACATAGAAAACTATGAAGCAAGAGAATGGAAGGAATGTTGGCTGGGGGAGCAAGGCAGGAAAATCGCCAAGACATATATTGGGCTTGATGACTACATAGAGCTAAAGCCAAAGTTTGCGACAAACCTTGTGCTAGAAAGAGACCATGTGGCATTTGAAGGATCTTTTGATGATTTCGTGAATGAATCTGTTTTTGATCTATCCAAAGATGTCTATGAAAACCCAAGCTGGCATTATGCCTATGACAGACTAGATTGCATCAACAACAATGTTGCGACAGGAAAGATTCTGGTGCTGGGGGATTCCTATGCCCACGTGATGCAACCATTCCTGTCGCTAGGGGTGCATGAGTGTGACATCCTTGTCTTGCGGGAACTAGACGATTCCTTTGACCTACATCAGTATATACTTGAAAACGGCTATGACACCGTGGTCATAGCCTATGCCCAATTCATGATCGGAGCGCATGACAATCCCTCTTCCGCAAACTACCGCATGTTTCATTTCAATGATTAACCAAGAGCATTTAAGTAGTCCGCGAGAAAACATCGTGATAGGATCACCCATGGAGGTGCCTATGAAATGGATAGCGATGGTGCTATTGTTGTTGGCAGGGTGTGCATCCATTGATGTAGAATCAATGGACGCAACACAAGCCATGCAATGGCTCAAAGAAAAACATGCGGTCATTGTGGATGTACGTTCGCATGACCAATATATGGCAGGACATATCGAAGAAGCTGTCAATGTTCCCGTGGTCTCCATGGCAACGTTTGCTAAGGGGGAGAGTCTTCTCGTGTATGGAAACGAGGAATGGCAAAGCCTACAAGCTTCCAGGGAACTGAAGAAGATGGGATATCGCAATGTTGTTTCCCTGAAGGATATGAATGATTGGGAAGGAAAAATCGTAGAGGAGGACTTAAGCAACATGAAGACTGTATATCTGGCTGGTGGGTGTTTTTGGGGCGTTCAGAAATTCATCGATCAGTTCCAAGGGGTTGTATCGACCGAAACAGGATACGCCAATGGAAACACGGAAAACCCAACGTACAAGGACGTATGCAATGGAAGTGGACACGCGGAAAGCGTCAAGGTTGTCTATGACGAGAATGTCCTGTCGTTGCGGGAGCTATTGGAATACTACTTCAAGGTCATTGATCCAGTATCGGTAAACCGACAAGGGAATGACACAGGCGTGCAATACAGGACAGGGATATACTACGCCGATGAATCACAAAAGGCGCAAATCGACGAAGTGTACCATGAGCAGCAGGTAAAGGCAAAAAGAAAACTTGCTGTGGAAGTAGGAATGATCAAGAACTATACAACAGCAGAAGAGGAACACCAAAAATACCTCGACAAACATCCAGGGGGATACTGCCATATCCCCAACGACATGATGCATCTAGAAAAAAGTGGGGAAAACCCAGAAGACCTCAAGGCAAGAATCGGCATTCTTGCCTATGATGTAACGCAAAACGCCGCCACAGAACGGGCATTCACTGGGAAATACGACCGCTTCTTTGAAAAAGGGCTGTATGTGGACATTGTGAGTGGGGAACCCTTGTTCACATCCATGGACAAATATGATTCTGGATGCGGATGACCAGCTTTTTCCAAGCCAATCCACAACGATGCCATAACCTACACAAAAGACCAGTCTTTTGGCATGACAAGAATTGAAGTGCGCAGCGCAGAAGCGGATTCGCATCTAGGCCATGTGTTCAATGATGGTCCAACAGACAAAGGAGGATTACGTTATTGCATCAACTCGGCATCCTTGCGCTTTATACCGTATGAGGATTTGGAGAAGGAAGGATATGGTGATTACAAAAGGCTTTTCGAAGAATGAGAAAAGCCTTTTTTCTATGCCTTGGCAATCGTAATAGAGGCCTAGAGTCCACGCTGGCAAGTTCAATGAACCTAATTGCGAATCAACTTTCACAACATAAAAACAATAGGATTTCATTTGAAACACACGATCAATGCAGAAGAATCAAATTTCTTTTAATATTCCATATTGTTTATCTGTTTGATCAAATTCCATCCAATCGATGCTTTCAATCAGTTCTCTCATTGTATAGAACGTTTTCCTAGGATCAAAAACAGATATAGATATCCTTAATTCGAGTCTTCTGCACTCTTCGTGGGTGTATTCGGCATGCCCCATGATGTGTGGAATCCGAAAGAGATTCAGCCATAGGATGCACAA
>OMYM01000080.1 GCA_900315225.1 uncultured Erysipelotrichaceae bacterium
GGATGGCAAGTATGCAATCCCTGAAGATGGTGCAGTTGTTCATTACCACATTGAATTTGGTGATGAAAACATGACACTGAACGGTGAGAAGATGTCTGATACAATGACGGATGTGTTCACAGCCATCAGCGATATCACCATCACCCGTGCCGATGGCACGACAATCACCATGCCAGCCAGTTCCCAACAATGGGCGGAAGATGGCGTTGCCTGGTCATACTTCAAAGACGATAATTATGACAGGAACGAAATGCGAGTATTCGTATACACCTTGCCCAATGACATTGGCAACGGTCCGATTACCATCGACTATGACGCTACTTTGATCGAGCCAGATACTGCGTTTGACCAAAAGATCTATGGCGATACAACAGTCATAAACAAAGTTTCTGCCAAGGGACACGAAGCTGTGGCACCCATTGTGGCAACGTTCCCAAAGCTTTCCCTGCATAAGCCTGCTTTGTCAAAGATCTGGCAAAGCTGGGATATTGAAAACAACAATGTCGTCTGGAGCATGACCATTGATGTTGATGAGGATTCTGAATTCCCTCTGACAGATGTTACACTCAACGAGGATATTAACGGTGGATCCTACATGGTATGTACTGACCCGTATGCTTCAAGCACTGCTAAGGCAACGGATTTCGATTTGTTACATGCGGATGTCAAGACAGCCAGTGGACTTGGTTTAACGCTTGGCATTGACTACACCATCGACAAGGCAAATGCTAGTTTCCACTTTGATGTCATCAACGAGCCGATTGTTGTTACGCTTTCCATGCACAGTGGCATTGATATCGTTAATAAAACCACTGCCTATAACTCGGCTACCGTCAAGGCATCGAAAGATGAATACGGCAACTATGAATACGCTACAGCAAAGGCCGAAAAGCTTTATGAAGACGATAGCCTGCAGGTATCCAAGAAAGGCACCTATAACGCAGACAAAAAGATCGTCACATGGACATGCGTGTTGAATCAAAGCTTGAAGAGCTTGGAACAAAATCCCGATACAATTACATTGACGGATATACTTCCCGAAGGGCTTTCCTTGTTGAATTATGCGGATGAAACGAGTGAAAATCCAACGGTGCATGTCAAGGTAGAGGGAGGTGTATGGCTGGATGAAGATAAGCCAGCTGTTGTTGAAGGAAACACGGTTACGGTGAACCAGCTTGCTTTCACTGGCTATTATGGCAATGAATCGAATAACTCCCGCCTCAATGGCATGAGGTATATCGTGACCTACAAGACAAAGCTGACAGACGAGGAATGGGACAACATCACCAGTTCCGAAACTGGTTCCAAGCGTTACGACAACACAGTGACATTCACTACCGACACAGGTGAAACATATTCGAAAGACGCATATGTCAATATCAGTGCTGAAGACGACTATATCCATAAGTTTGATACAACGACTGAAAACGATGCTGGAATAATCGTTGACAGTGCAGGAAAATTCACCAATATCGTTAGCTATCAAGTCGATATCAATCCAAAGGGCTACGCTGTCAACTATGGCAAGTACTACACCTTGACAGACCGTATTTCCACCAACATGGAATTGAAGACAGAGACTGTCCAGCTACAGGTTTTCGCTGATGGTGAGTGGCAGACAATCGAATACAAAAACCCACCATATGACCACATCACGATTACCTATAACGATGACACACGTTATCTCGTTGTCAGTGGTCTTCCTGATAAAACGCCAATGAGGCTGTTGTATTCCAACGCTGTACGTGCGCTTGGTCAAGATACCTTTGTTAACACGGCAACACTTGTCGGTGGTGGTAGCCATAGTGTATCTATTTCCGATACTCACACCGTTTCTTCCCAGAAGGGCAATGTATTCAACCAGACCGTTGCCTTGGAACTGAAGAAAATCGATGAAAACAACATTGCGATTACCCTTCCAGGCGTTAAGTTTAGAATGTGGAACACTGAACTGAATATCGATATGGATGCGGAAGGATTGGTTCTGCCTGAATTGGATGAACCAGATTATGAAGCAAAAATGCAATCGGCGATGGCTAAATGGCGTGAGTACCAGAATATGCTTGAGAATGGAACCGATGAGCAAAAAGCGGAAATAAAGGAGAAATTCAAGATTATAGGGGAACACCCATTCACTGAGATTCATTATACGAATGAGTATGGTATCCTACGGTATGACCGCTTGTCGGAAAATGTCGTGTTCTACTGGGAGGAGACATCAACGATTCCGGGCTATACAGCTGACTTGAATTCAAAGCATTACTGTGTCATATATATTGAGAAGAACATTGACGGATCAATGTTGAAAGACAGGGCTGAACACCAGCTTGCTGCATGGATCTTGGATGACCTTGTCCAGTACGCTAACAATATCACCGTGGCTTCCATGGCCAGTGAAGTCGCATGGAATGTTACCAATGTTGAAGAAGGAAAGACATCCATTGTTGCACACAAGAAGTGGGAAGGAGATTTCGACAACCTGTATGAAACCCGTCCAGAAAGTGGTATCAAGCTCAATCTTTATCAGATTGATGAAGCAGGAACAAAGAAGCTGATGGATGATGTAAGCCCCGTCACCATCAATGTCGATCCTAACGGCAATTGGCCGTCCTACACCTGGAGCAACCTTCCAAGCACATATGTCGATTCTTCAAACAGAGCAAGGAATTACAAATATACCGTGGAAGAGCTTCCTGTAGACGGATATAGCGCAACATATTCCGATAACGGAAAAGGTGTCGCTAGTGGAGCGATTACAGTCACAAACTCCCTGATGCCAAAGAAGACCAATGTCACGGTAACCAAGGAATTTAAAGACATCGACAATCCACCACAGACCATTGATGTCAAGCTGTATCAGATTATCCAGGACAAAAAGACAAACGAAAAGTCAGATCCAGTGGAAACAACCTATGCACAGACACTGTCTGCCCCAGATTGGAAGTATACTTGGACTGACCTTCCTACCGTGGATGCGGCTGGAAATACCATTCTCTACACAGTCAGGGAAGACCTATCTTCCTATGGGGATGATATTCCGTTTGTCCCATCCTATAGCGATGAAGGAAAAGGTGTAGCAGCGACAGCCGATGGCATTACTCTGAACATCGTAAACAAAGCAGATGTCAAGCCTAAAATGACCCTGTTCAAGACCATTGACGAGACGCTGATCACTGGCACAAAACTGAGCGATTTGCAGAAAAACGGTATCACATTTACCATCACAGGACCAAATGACTATACCAATACAATCTACTACTCACAGATTACAGATGATCCGATTACTCTCGAAAACCTTGAACCAGGTGAATATATCATCAAGGAAACAAACGCCGACTTTACTGGCTATGAGAGAAGAACCTCTTTCACAGCAAACAGTGAACCAGTTACTCCAACGGATGATGAAATCGCCGTCAAGGTGGAACAGGAAACAACCGATATCGTCATCACCAATACCTACAAAGACACAAAGAAAGGTCTGAGTGTCAAGAAAGAATGGAAGAACGCTGATGGTTCAACAACCTGGCCAACAGGCAAAGAAGTAACCCTGACACTCCAAAAGAAAGTCGGAGAGAATGAACCAGAACTAGTTCCAGACAAGACAATCACCCTCAATGCATCAAAGACATCCGATGTCTTCGAGGACCTTCCAGCCACGGAAAACGATGAACCAGTTGTATATAGTGTTGTAGAAACACCGATAGACGGATACGAGCCAACAGTAAGCCCAGTATTTGATAACACGATCACTGTTGTTAATACGGAAAAGGCAACAGATGTCACATTCACCAAAACATGGGATCAACAAGACTCTTGGCCAAAAGACACCTCGATCAAGATCTTCGTGAAGAGGGAAATGAAATATACCCCAGAAGGTGGAGAAGAGACAAGCGTCATAGAAGATGTAGCAGAATACACACTCGATGGCACAACACCCGAAGAGAATGCTGGGTACACTTTATCTGTAGATGTTAACAACTATCTCTACGCATTCAAAGATCTACCTTCCGAAGGAGAACTTACAGTCGAAGACAAGACGTACCACGTAACTTATACATACCTGATATCCGAGGAATCACCACTGGACTATGAGCCTGTATATATGCAGGATGGAGTGGAAAATACCGAAGGATTTATCTACTCAGGTGGCAACATCATTAACAAGCCAAGTGAAAGCTACGTACTTCCTAATTCAGGAGGCATTGGCACAAAGCCATTCAAGCTTGCTGGTCTTGCGATCATCCTGATTGCTGGAATGATCTTGTTCATGAGGAAGAAGAAATAACAAAATGCTTTAAAGAGGCAGCCTTGGCTTCCTCTTTTCTTTGGACATATGGTATAATGTGCGGGAGCTTTACATAAGCGAGAAAGAGGGAAACATGGAGAAGAAAGAATTTAACTGGAAGGTATTAGCGATTATTATGACAGTGGTAGCACTCATTGCTAGCGTAACAGCAATCTCGTTCTCACAGAGACCTTCGTCCTTTTTCGGCGTAGAAAGCAATGATGACGGTACAGTGTCTATCATTGCGGCTAACGCAGAGGCAGCCAGCAGTGGAACAGCCTATGTTATCGTTGAAGATGGACAGGAGATTGTTGTGAAAACGGGATTGACAGGCAATGGTTCTGTTCACATCAAGATCACTCCTGAAGGAGAGACAACCCCTGTCGTAGATCAGACGCTGAAGGCAACGGAAGTGAGTCACTTTGAAGTGGATGCGGGAAACTACGATGTCTTGGCAACCGTTGAAAGCACAGCAACAGGATATATCACGATTGGTCTAAGTGATGGTGTTGTGGCTGTCTTGGATGAATCGGATGACATGGAAGATGCAGGTGATCCATTGTCTTTGTGGACGGATAGTGCACAGGCAAAGGAAGAATTGACAGAATACATCGAAGCTGTCACGGATGAGAACAGCTCAGACTATATTCCTGTTGAATACCGCGTTGCGGTATTCGACCTTGATGGAACATTGTTTTGCGAAACAGACCCGAACTACTTCGATTACACACTGCTTGTCCACCGTGTCTTGGAAGACGAAGATTACAAGGACAAAGCAAGTGATTTCGAAAAAGAAACCGCCCAGAAGATTGTTACGTTGAATGAGACTGGTGAAGCTGCCAAGGGACTGGAAGTAGACCATGGAAAAGCTGTGGCATCTGCATTCTCTGGCTTGACTCTTGATGAATTCAACGACTATATCCAAGAGTTCAAGAAACTGGAAATGCCTAGCTATGATGGCATGTTAAGAGGCGATGGTTGGTATCGCCCTATGCTGGAAGTCGTAGACTACCTTCAGGATAATGACTTTACAGTCTATGTCGTATCTGGGACAGATCGTTTTATCGTCAGAGGGATTGTGTATGATTCGTTGTTAAATGTACCAGCAAACCAAATCATTGGCTCTGATGAAACAATTGTCACAAGGGAACAAGAAGATGTGGATGGCTTGGATTATGTGTTCACAGACACCGATGAATTGATCCTTGGAGGCGACTTTGTTGTCAAGAACCTGAAGATGAACAAGGTTGCAGTAATTGCTCAGGAAATTGGCTATCAGCCAGTATTGTCTTTTGGCAATAGCACAGGTGATTCAAGCATGGCAGAATACGCCACCAGCAGCAATCCTTTTAGAAGTCTGGCGTTCATGCTGTGTTGCGATGACACGGAAAGAGAGAATGGAAATGTTGAGAAAGCTGATAAAATGTATTCTCTATGCGAAGAATATGATTGGGTTCCAATTTCCATGAAGAACGACTGGACAACGATCTATGGCGAAGGAGTAACAAAGAAATGAGAATGAAACAGCGTTTGTTTTATCTCTTGTTCTTCTTGCTGGGGTTAGCCACATTGTGTTTTGGGGTGTACATGAGATTCTTTGAGAACAATGGATATGTCAAGACAACGGCTATCATTACCCAGATTGATGAAACATATACAGGAACTGACTCCGATGGTCATTCGGAATATGATTATGATGTATATGTAGACTATACGGTCGATGGCAAGGAATACCATGGCAAATCTGATTTGTATCAAAGCAACTATGAGGAAGGCAAGGAGATAACAATCTACTACAACCCAGAGAATCCTGAAGAGATTCACGGTGATGGAAAGACATTTGGCTTGTACTTGATGATTGCAGGACCAGTGGTCATGATCATCATAGCGATTATGTTTTTTAGATCATAACAAACAAAATGGCGACAATGTCGCCATTTTGTTTGTTATTGGGCACACTTGCTACAGGTTCATATTCATATGCTTCAGCATCGAAAAGCGTAGTTGCTATAGCATTTTCACCAGCATAACTGTAATGGTACTTTTCACCTTTGTCATTCACATAGACGATACCTCCATTGTTCATTCTCACAAAAAAAAACCTTATTTGCAAACGGGGGCTATTGACCACATAGAAAATAGAACAAGTGACGACAGATATTATTCCTCTGTGTTCTCTTGATTTTTCCCAATTATGTCCCTGTACCTCAGCAGCCATGGCTTGGTAAAAGCCATTTCTATTATCCTCTAACTTTTTCCAGCGGATCTTCAGGAATTTCTTGAGCAAGTCATGCACCCGGTTTACTGGATCCAGCGGATTGTCCTTGCCCGAGTGGTCCTTTAGCTCTGCGGAGGCGTACCCCTCGCTTACAATCCCAAGTTTTTCAACAAGCATTCCGTGGGTCGACTCCTTGTCATGGACAAGCGTAGACCCAGGCTTTATGTGGCTGGAAAGAGTGCTACAGCTTCCCTTTGCTGTGGGTTTCCCCTTTCCCTCTATGATGCATACGATATTCTTGCCATCGGTGGCGACCCCGATGCATATCTTGTTCCTTGACAACCCTGGAAGGAACTTCCCGTCACTCCCCCTTGCACGGTCACGCAGCAGGACGGAATAATAGGTTTCGTCAAGCCAGACGCGCCCCTCGAGCACAATGCTTTCCTGGAAGCCCTCAAGGGTCAGGAAAAGCTTCTCCATCCAGTACTTGGATGTCGTGAACGCATTCTTGTTGTTCCATGACGTTGCGTTGATGCTCAGGCATCTGAACAAGTGGAGGATGAACTCGATCCATTCGCTGGCGGGGATCCTCCGGGAATCGAAAATGGTACCCGTTGTGGGCTTGAATTTTCTCCCGCAACCCCTGCACTGTAGCCTTTGTATGCCGTTGTCATCGAAGCCGTCCCTCTTTATCCGCTCCGATCCACAGTAGATACACTTGGATGGAGTAAAGCCGTTAATAAGACTTGCTTCATCGACATCCTTGATTGTCGGATGTGACCGGTTGTAGTGGTCGAGAAACCTGGCGGCAATATAGCGCTGCGTAGGAGTCATCTCCTTGGAATCCCAAGGGATTGCCCTGCGGGATTTCTGTGAACTAGAGCCCATGATGTCACTACCCCCTAA
>OMYM01000007.1 GCA_900315225.1 uncultured Erysipelotrichaceae bacterium
ATGCTCGACCTCGATGGCACACCATTCAAGAGCAACCTTGGCGCTAACGCTACATTGGCTGTTTCCCTTGCTGTTGCAAGAGCTGCTGCTGACTCCTGCGGTCTGCCTCTGTACAAGTACATTGGCGGTCCTAACGGAAAGGTTCTTCCTGTTCCAATGATGAACGTCCTCAATGGCGGCAAGCACGCTGACTCTGCTTCCGATGTTCAGGAATACATGATCATGCCTGTAGGCGCTAGCAACTTCCATGAGGCTATCCGCATGGGCGCAGAAATCTTCCACACACTGAAGAAGGTTCTGAAGAAGTATGGATACAACACAGCAGTAGGCGATGAGGGCGGCTATGCTCCTTCTTCCCTGCCTGGTGGAACAGGACCTCTGGAGACTCTTGGCAACGAGGGTCCTCTGGCTCTGATGCTTGAAGCAGTCGAGGCAGCTGGATACAAGGCTGGCGAAGACGTTTGCTTCGCAATGGACGCTGCTTCCTCCGAATTCTACGATGAAGCAAAGGGTTGCTATGTCCTGGCACGTTCTGGCGAAGGCGAGAAGTCTTCCGAAGACATGATCCAGCTCTATGAGAAGTGGGTTGAAAAGTATCCTCTGATTTCCCTCGAAGACGGTCTTGCTGAGAATGACTGGGATGGTTGGGTTGAACTGACAAAGCGTCTTGGCGACAAGATCCAGTTGGTTGGCGACGATCTGTTCGTTACAAACACAACATTCATCAAGAAGGGAATCGAGCTTGGCGCAGCCAATGCAGTTCTGATCAAGGTCAACCAGATTGGTACATTGACAGAGACATTGGATTCCATTGAAATGGCTAAGGAAGCTAAGTACACGGCTGTTGTATCCCATCGTTCCGGTGAATCCGAGGATGCGACAATCGCTGACCTGGTCGTTGGCGTCAACGCTGGCCAGATCAAGACTGGTTCCATGAGCCGTACAGACCGTATTGCTAAGTACAACCAGCTGATGAGAATCGAAGAAGAACTCGGTGACGTCGCTGAATACCGTGGCAAGAAGGCTTTCTACAACGTCAAGAAGATCTCTGGCTAATTTAGACTGAATTCATTGAGACACCGCATTTGCGGTGTCTTTTTTTCGTGGTATGCTCCTTTACAATTGATGTGGCAGGTATAGAATAATTGTTACAGGAAAGAGAGGGTTAATGAATGAAAGGGTCACTAGTATGTGCATTGTCTGTTCTATCCTTGCTAGGCGTTTGCGAGACACAGGCATATGCAAAGACAGATGGCTGGGCACAGGAAGACGAATATTGGTATTGGTACGAAAATGGCGTAAAACAAGGGACAACCAAGGATCCCAAGGGTGTCAAAGGGGAAAATACCGTTCGTGGAAGGGAAATCTACGACTTTGATTCAAAGGCTTGGTATTGGCTGGATGCGGATCATGATGGCGCAAAGGCGGTGGACAAGGAAGTCTGGGTGCCATATGTCTATCAGGAAGAAGAGCCGGGCTCCACGAAAGGAAAATGGGTTCGCTACGATGAAGAAGGACACATGATCAAGGGTTGGCACAATGCCAAGGATAAAACGTATTACTACGATCTACAGACTGGCGCAATGTACAAGGGACGATGCGAAGTAGAAGGACATGTATATTCCTTTGACGATATCACAGGAGTCCTGTTGCAAGCAGGCTATTGGGTTCAAGAATCCGGCAATGACTACTGGTATGAAAAAGGCAAGAAAATGGGCCTAGAAGGACGTGGCAAGGAAATCTATGACCCTTCTAGCGATGGATGGTATTGGCTGGATGCTATTGATGGCGGAAAGAAAGCAGTATCCAAGGATGTCTACCAGGAATCCAACGATGGCAAATGGGTCAGATATGACGCAGACGGAAGGATGGTCAAGGGCTGGAACAGGCTGAATGAAAACGACTACTACTTCGATCTTCTGACAGGCGCAATGGCCAAGGGAACCGTGCAAGTCGATGGCATAGCCTACGTGTTCGATGAAATCACAGGCATTTGCCTTGGCAGGGCATTCCATGAGGATGAAAAGACCATCTACCTGACGTTTGACGATGGTCCTGGCGCATATACAGACCAACTGCTGGATGTGTTGAAGAGATACAACGTCAAGGCAACATTCTTTACCACCAGCGGATATCCAGGATACGCATACTGCATTCATCGTGAGTATGAAGAAGGCCATGCCGTGGCAGTGCATACGGCAAGCCACAACTATGCTACGATCTATCGCAGCGAAGATGCATATTGGGCTGATTTCAATAGGCAAAACGAAGTGATTTTCCAACAGACGGGACAATACGCCACGATGTTCAGGTTCCCTGGTGGATCAAGCAACACGGTATCGAGAAACTACAACCGCGGCATCATGAGCAGGCTTGCGCAACAAGCCGCCGACAAGGGATATGTCTACTATGATTGGAATGTCTCTTCTGGCGATGCGGGTGGAACAACAAACGCCGACCAAGTATACCGCAATGTCATTAATGGCATTGCGGGAAACTCCAGGCGTGGCGTTTCTTCCGTAGTCCTCCAGCATGATATCAAGAACTATTCGGTGAATGCGGTAGAAAGCATCATTCGCTGGGGACTTGACAATGGATACAATTTCCAGCCCTTGTCGCGTGAATCGAACAAGGCACACCACAGCATAGCGAATTAATATATCTTGGCCGCAGGCAAACGCCTGCGGCTGTATTTCGTGATACACTATTCGCATGAAGACAGAAGAAACGCTCCGCCTGGAAAAGGCGTTGGAAGAAAGATGCGTGCGCAAAAGGGAATATGGCGCAAAGGAAGTCACCATAGGATTCAAGCATGATGGCCATGGCGATGAGATCGTCGATTTCATGACATGCGACAGCGATAGTATAATCCGTTGCTACGAATTGAAAGTAACGCTACAAGACCTTAGGTCAGACGCAAAATTGTCATGGTATGGCGATTACAATTACCTGGTTGTCAGCGATTCCCTGTATCAAAGAAACGTTCCCTGGGGAAACTATATTCCCCCTTACGTAGGGATTCTGTGTGGTACAGGCTTGAAATCAATGCGCAACGCAAAGAAAAAGCCCATTGGCGAAGACATGCGCGTCTTATGCAAAGACAGCCTCATACGCACATTGTTTTGGAAAATGGAAGAATACAGGAATGCCCAGGATCTAGATGCCATGAAGGCATTGCGCAAAAACGCTGAAGATACCGCCCAGGCATTGGAAGACTACAAGCGTGAACATGATCGCGTTGTATGGACCAGCAACGACTATGAATTCTATTGGCGCAAGAATCATCAGAACGATGATTTCAGCGTTGAGAAACAGGCACAAGAAGAAAGAAAACAATACGCCCTGCGCAAGGAAGGAAAGTTTACATGGATCGATTCCACCTGTCCCGTATGCGGGGCGCACAGCGAAGAAAAAACGCCATACTGTCCCTATTGTGGAAGTGACCTAAGGAGGCTAGGGGATGTATAAAAAAGTAGAAGAGATGACCGAGCGAGAGCTGTTAATGGAACTGGTCAGGGAAAAAAGAAAGCTACAGATATATCGTTATGTAAAGATCGTTGTGTTTATCATCATTACGATTATCGCAATACACTATGGAAGGATCTACATCCCGCAAATGATCGAGTATTTCAAGGAAATCAAAGAGAATGTAGACTACCTCAACAAGACTCTCACCGAGATCAGGACAAAGCTTGACAGCCTTGAAAAAGGCACCGGGGACGGCATTCAGGCAATCAGGGACTTCCTGGATAATCTTCTGCCATCGTCATGGTTTCATTGATACAATGTCTGGCATGAAAAGCGTCTTTAAAAAAGACGCTTTTCTTTCTGAAAATCAGTGCTATAATACACGCGTTCTTTCATTCAGGAGGTGAAAGCCATGATACTTGGTGTTTCGGTATACCCAGACTTGAGTCCAATCGAGTCGATAGAAGCCTATCTTCAGCTTGCGTCCAGCCATGGGTTTTCCCGTGTTTTCTCCAGCATGTTTTCCATGCAGGGGACAAACGATGAGATTGTTGCGTATTTCAGGCGATTCATAGAGGCGGCACACTCTTATGGCATGGAAGTCTCCCTGGATGTCAACCCACGCTTCATAGCCAAAATGGGAGGCAACTACAACGACCTGTCGCTGTTCCACGACATTGGTTGCGACATTCTGCGGCTTGACATGAGCTATTGCAAGGAAAGGGATTTGGTCGCATGCAACAACCCGTATGGGATCAAGATCCAGCTAAACGCATCCATGGGCATCGCAAAAGAACTGGCATATCTTCATGAACATGGCGTTACCCCCGATCAATTGCTTCTTGGACATAACTTCTATCCGCAAAGATACACTGGATTGAAATGGAAAGACTTCCAAGAAACAAACGAATACCTCAGCCAGTATGGCTACTCCATCGAGGCATTCATATCGTCTAATGCGCCAGATACCCATGGCGTATGGGATGCTGTGGATGGATTGCCTACGGTGGAAAGGATGAGAGACTACCCAATCGACTTACAGGCAAGGCTCTTGGATGCGACAGACAACATAGACGGCATATTCATAGGCAATGCCTATGCGACCGAGAAAGAGCTACAGGATCTACAAGAGTGCTTTACGGCGCCACGCGATATCACCAAGTCTCCATTGTATGAAGTCCTAAGCACATTTGGCGCAAAGATCGAACAGCCAAAGAAAGAAAAAAAGATAAAGGTAAAGACTGTCCCAGGAATTACCGATGAAGAAAGATACTTCCTGTTTGAAGTATACCCGCAGACAGATTATGGCGATAGCTCTGAATGGATCTGGCGCTCGCGCGCGGGAAGATTCATCAACCAAGGCTATGCCTTGCCCGCTAGGACATACGAGCAAGAGACATTCTGTGCGGGTGATGTTGTCATCGTCAACGATGCCTACAGGCATTACGCTGGAGAAATACAGATAGCCCGCTTACCTATCAGAAACGATGGAAAGAGGAATCTGGTTGGCAGGATTTCCCCGCAAGAGATGGAAATGCTGGAACTGATCAAGAATGGGGACTACCTGGAATTTGTGGAAGAATGA
>OMYM01000545.1 GCA_900315225.1 uncultured Erysipelotrichaceae bacterium
ATGGATATGACCTTGCGTAGAAAATGCTCTACCGCAAGCAGTCGTTGGTATTTTTCTATTCCTATCACTGAGGCGTTGTAGGAATCGGTTAGTTCCTTCTTCTCCTTGGGATTTAGCGCGAGAAAACGGATGATCTTCGCGAATGATTCTTCATCGGGCGTGCGCTCGTTATTGATGTAACGATAGATTGTGCGCGGCGTAACACCGCAGTATCCTGCTAGGGCATTTACATTACTTCCAACGTTAATTGCGCTGTTTAGCAGTTCACCAAAGCTTTTCATTGGTAATTCTCCTTTAACGGACATATATTATCATAATGCGCGGACAAAAGCAAATGCCTTTTGACCACATGAATGACCGTTAATAAAATCTTAATAATCAAAATAGCGTGTTCAATATTGACCGATGTGATTGACTGGGCTATAATATAGAAGAAGGATGGAAGAGGGTGATTTGTTTCTCTTGACAATACGATAGACTTGTAACCAGATATGCACATAATTGTATTTCATCTATTTTCTCTGTAGTGTATATGGGCAAGAGCTTAAGTGAGTGTGCTTGATGATGCTGAAGTATCTTTAAAATGGAGGCAAGCATGAAAAACAAGAAGGACGAAGAATTCGATCTGATAATTACCGAGAAGTATGAGATTCGAAGAAGAATTGGTTATGGCGTACATGGACCACGTTATTTGGCTTTTCCAAAACAAGGTGGAAAGAGGGTGACAATCAAGCAAATTCCTAAACATGCCTATTCTGAGCAGGAAATTGCAAGGATAGCAAAAGGAATCCAGATGCATATGACTTTGAAACATAAGGCATTGTGCAAGATTGTGGAGATGATTGAAACCGAACAGTTTATTTATGTTGTGACAAGCTTTGTGGAGGGAAGAACGTTGCAGAGTATTGTGGCATCTGAGGGTTCTCTTCCACACGATGAGGTTGTTATCATTCTTAGACAGATCGCTGAACTGATAGCATATCTTCATGAGAAAGCATTTGCAATCTTGTATTGTGACATAAGACCTGTCAATTTCATATATACTCCCGAAGGAGGGATCGTTGTCATAGACTTTGAAGGTGCAATGTTAAAATCCGATTCTAGAAGATTCAGCGGCAGCTATCCAGGATTTTCTGCTCCAGAACAGATCCGTGGTGAACAATTGGACGAAAGAACCGATGTTTTTGGAGTTGGGGCATTAGCGTTCTATCTTCTGACGGGGCATATGATTCTTGATGGAGTGGAAACATATTCAACACTTGTTGGCTATTATGAGCCGACGTTGGTAGGAACTCCATTGGAAACGTTAATTGATAAATGTTTGTCTGAAGATCCAATGGATCGTCCACAAGATGCTCGTGAGTTGATCAATGGGCTTTCCCAGATCAAACGTGTGCATGGAATGAACTTCATTTTACAGCTATCTGATCTTGCCCGCTCTTTGGTTAAACGGCCACAGATTGTAGCAAGGTTGGATACAGGTAGACCGTATGATGTGTTTATCTCTTATCACCATAAGGATAAAGGCAAAGAAACAAAAGATTTCCAAATGGCAATGATGCTTTACCTTATTTTGAATCAGATGGGTGTAAATGCGTTTTTTAGCTACAAGAATGCAAACAGGGGTGATTATGGCGGTGATTTTACCCCAGCTATATATAATGCTCTGGAAGAAGCATCTATCCTCATTGTTGTAGGAACAAGAAGAGAGTATTTGAAAGGGACATGGATTGAACGAGAGGTCAATACCTTTCAAGGGTTGATAGACAATCGTCCGGAAAAGAAAAACAACACGGTATTCTGTTATCTTGGTGGTAGTCTTAGAACGGCTGATTTGCCTGCCAACTTGATTAATAAAGCTATTTTCACTGATATCAACGAGCTTGTTAAAGTGGTTTGCGATAGGCTTAGCAAGCCCCTCGTGGAGCGTGCCATCAGGGTTGGGGGCATGGATCAGTTTTATTCGGGAATCATTCTCGCGGGAAGATATATTCTTGAGAAAGAGATAGAAAGAAATAACGATGAATCTCTGTTCATGGCACATGACAATCATTTGGATCAGAAAGTGATGGTCAGAATATGTCCTGGCGAAGAACAGTTTTATAGACGGGAATACGAGATATTGGCAAAGGCGGGACCGTTGACAGGTATTCCCCATATTACTGACAAAGATGAATACAATGGATATGTGTATTATGTCACAGAGTATCTCTCAGGGCCTTCTCTAGCGGTTCTGTTGTCATCAATGGATCACTTCGCCGAAACGAATCTGAGATATTGGATGATTCAAATCCTAACGATTCTAAACAACATGCATAGCCAAGAGATTCCTTTGTATCATGGGAATATCAAGCTTTCTACAGTCATCGTCAATAACCGCCAGATTTCCCTTACAAGTCCGCACATATCCGCTTCTGGAAATAGTGCCAGAAGTGATATTAAGGCTGTAGGTGAGGTTATGAGTCACTTGGCATCTCGCAATAAGAATGACGGAGCTATCTCGAAAGGATTGTCCTCGATCATTGAAAAGTGTATATCCACGTATAAGACATGCGATGAAGCAATCAGAGATCTAGAAAGATTATAGAAATGGGCAATGCTACTTGTAGCATTGCCCTTGTGATCAGTGGTAATGATTTGGATACTGCTGGGTATTGTATATTGTGATATTGATGGAATCGTTTCTACGGCGAGCTTTCCTGATGGAATTCGACTGTAGTTCCTCGTATGCAGCCTCGAATACATCGCTGGCTGTATTGGAACGCACCATGTCTTCGGTGGTGTTGTGTATGACATATGTTCCACTAAGGATCCTGTATGGCTTGATCTTGCGTGTGTAAGTGTGGTAATACCCGAAGAATGTTTCGATCTCCACAGGCGTTGGATTGGTGTAGTAATCAAGGATTTCCTGGACAGCTGCGGTTATGTGGAGATGATTTGGATGCAAGATGTGTTTAAGGATCAAAAGGATGGCGATAATAGTAACAGCTGTTAACAAATACGATAAGGCAATGTTTCCATCCGTTCCTCTAGGCAAACTTGAATTAGCCTCAATCAAGAAGTTGTACATACGGAAGAGGAGTACAACAAAGTCACGGATTTTTCTTATAGTAAACACTGCTACAACGCCAATAACGTTGAATATGCTTTCCAATATAGCTAAGCCTTGCGTAGACATAATGACCTCCCGATATAACACAGCAGAGCTTTAGACTAATTATGTAAGACGTACATGCATTGGATCCTTTGCATTTATATATTAGCACTTTGCTCAAAAATAAGATAGTCTCTAATCTGTCTGGCAAGGATGCATTTTTGCTAAGGGATAGAAGCAATTTTGATGCATTGAAAACAAATCTGTCATATGATGATACAGTATCACTCAAGGAGGATATAACAATGCCAGAGAAAAGAATTAGACTGAATGGCATCATGAAGATGCTATCGTTGAAAATAAGCGAAGAAAAACCAGGGGACGTTTGCTGTCTTCTTCCAGATAGTCTTGACGAGTCGCTCTGTTCAATGGAGGCATGCGGTCAAATGCGGAGAGATTTGTTCAGGGATCTGAAAAACTTGTTGAATGGGAACTTGAGGGGCGAAGATGGTTTTTATGTAGCAAACGGAACCAAGGATCTTAGAAAACATCTACAGAAGAATGACCTGATTGACTATGATGATGGAAGACCTTCGGTCCGAGCAGTAGATAATATGCTGGAAAAGCTAAGGCATCTCATCATTAACAAATCTCTTGTCGCTGAGGACAGTCTCTTTTCAACCTATCGTAACAAGAGTTTTTGGTATGGCAATGAAGATATCTACAATGCATATGAGAGATGCTTGAATAATGGAACCACTGATGCTCTAACATATGCCTTGTTCTATTTGGTTCTTGCGTCTATCTTTCATTACCATACCTATGAATTCTTTGGCTTTTATGCTGAAGAGCGCTTAGACAAGATTCTTGGTCAAGTGACAACCCGTGATACAGAGGATGGTGTTCTTGCTGATCCCCAGTATCTCAATTGTTACAAAGTATATTGCTCCCGTAGCAACTATAGCGATATACAGTATGGTGGAACATTGGATTTTTGCGAGAAGGGAAGCGGCATATTGCACCTTGTAGATGACAAAGGATCATACCAAAGAAAATACACAGGAACCCCGTGGTTTAACGAAAAGGAACGCTTGGTATATTTCATTGGGCATAGCGAGAAACATCGTGTTTGCATATTGGTATTTCGTTACGAGCCATTTGACAATGCGCCAATGTACTACCGCATGGCATTCCTTGTTACCTTGAATCGTGATGAAAAACAACCAGAGATACGTAAGCTTGTCATATGTAAGAAAGACTGGTCTCAAGATATAGATATGATCAAGGGAATGTTGAGAATGACCAATGGATCTTTCACTGTAAGACCAGATGACATGGATGATTTTCTGCAGGAGATCCATCAATTCGATTGGTTTGTTAGAAATGAAGAGGCGTTCAGAAAATATCTGTCCACAAAAAGCGAGAGTTTATACAATCTCAATGAATTTGAAATCTACAACAATGGCTCTTTGGTCATGAAAGATAAAGAAAAGATGCAAATGATCAAGATGCTTGTGTCAAGATCCATGACAGAGAGATATATCAGTCTGAAGGATCTTCCCAATATCCATAAACTGATGAGGGATTCAGAAGATACTACAGGAGATGTTTGATATGAGGAATTCCATCTAATTGTGTTTCCGAGTATAGTGAAATACTCTATACACGCAAGACAATCTCTGGTAGAATAGTAATGACAGTAAGGAGAATCAAGATGATTACAAATATCTCGAAGGAAGAAGCCATGCGTAGGCTGAAGGAAGGAAACACAGAATTCATAGGGTGTTCTCGTAATCCTGGAAATGTCTCTCCACAGATCCGAGAAGAAACATATGTAAAGGGACAACATCCATATGCTACGGTTATAGCATGTTCTGACTCAAGGGAGATCCCAGAAGCAATCTTTAGCTGTGGCATTGGTGAGATCTTTACGATACGCGTTGCGGGAAACGTGATTGCGGAAACTCAGCTTGCTAGCATTGAATATGCAGCAGAACACTTGGGCGTACCGATTACCGTGGTTCTTGGGCATACAAACTGTGGCGCTGTAGCATCGGCTTGTGAAGGTTGTGAGGAAGGACATATCGGTGTATTGACACATGACATACAGAAAGCGATTGGCGATGAACACGACTTGATTTTAGCGTCTAGACGCAATGTGCTCTATCAGGTCGCAAAGATCCGTAATGCCTTTGGCAAGGATTTCCCAGTCGTTGGGGCACTTTATCATATTGAAAGCGGTGTAATTGACTGGTTGATCTAATGGCTCAAAGAGCGTGAGTGTATTGTTGGGAAACACATTGAACAGGAGATTGTGATATGTATTTGATCTGGCATGGAACTGCGTCCATAGAGATTGTGGGTGGGGAGGGAAGGATACTGTTTGATCCCTTTGTCCCCTTGAAGGGTTCGAATGTAGATGTGGATATAGCGGAATATGATGGCTTTACCGATATCTTCGTAACCCATGGACATGTCGATCATATTTCGGATATCCCTAGGATTGTAAAGAGAACACCGAATGTTCATGTGTATTGTACAAGAACGCCTTGGAACACCTTGAGGAACAAAGGTGTTCCAAGAGAAAACATGACATGCATTGCATATGGTGATATCTTGCATGTCAAGGGATTTACCATAACAGCACTGCATGGTAGACATGCAGTGCTGCCAAGATTGACAAAGGAAAGGCTTATGAGTTGGATACATTCTCCTTTCCGTAAAAACATCATACATCTGTTTAAAGAGAATCTTGTATGCAAAGAGAATGACGAAACAGTATTCTATTTAGTAGAAGCGGAAGGAAAGACGATAGCGGTGATGGGAAGCTTGAATCTGCGGGAAGATGTCGAATATCCAAGGAATATGGATCTGTTGGTATTGCCATACAACGGATGGGAAGATAACTATCCTCCCGCGATAGAGGTGATTGAGAGGTTAAAGCCAAAGAAAGCGATGTTAGATCATTATGACGATACCTTTCCACCATTGACGACGGAAATTGACACAAAGCGGATTATAGAGACATACCAAGGGATGGTGGAAAGGCTGGGACTGAGGAAAAAGATAGAGATATAGAGCAAAAAAGTGAAACGATAAAAGGTATAATATGAAACAATAAATGATATGAAAGTCAGTTTCTGATATAGTATTTTATACTTTGAATCGTTTTATTGCTGGAAGGTGATCAAGTAATTTTTGAAGCACTATTGTATCTAAAAAATGAAACGATAGATCATATTTTTTACTTGGCCATTGTTTCAGAAAAGTGGTATCTTTATAGAAAAGAATAATATGCTCAAATAAGAGAACGACAAGGAGGATGAGGATATGGGAGATTTGTTACCGGTATTGGCTGTCATGGTGATTTCTTGGTGGGCTGTTCAGGGAATTAAGATATTTCTGGGAAGAAAATATCATATTCAACCAGAGGAAGCCATGAGGATTATGAAAGAAGATCACAATGCTCGTGTGGTGGATGTAAGGAATAGAAGTGAATATGAACAAGGACATATTCCAGGTGCGATATGCATTCCGTTAAATGAAATTGAGTCAACTGATTTACTTGGCGTGAATGAAAAGATACTTGTGTATTGCCAGATGGGGTCTCGTAGCAGGGAGGCTGTTCGCAAGCTTGCTAAGATGGGATATACAGATGTGCATGAGTTTGGTGGCTTGAACAAATGGACAGGAAATATCGTAAAAGGCAATGAATGATGTGGAAAGGATCAGGGATGAGGCATTTGCGAATGATGTCCCTGTGATGAAGGAAGATGGCTTGGCATTCCTTTTGGACTATCTGAAGGAACACACAGAGATACGAGATATTCTAGAGGCAGGTACTGCCGTAGGATATTCTGCGATACGCATGGCGATGGTCAGGTGGGACATGACGGTAGACACCATTGAAGTGGATGAGGGGATGTATCGAGAAGCTTTGAAGAATGTCAAGGATATGGGATTGGATGACCGCATTCATTGTTATCACATGGATGCGGTCATGTTTGAAAGCAAGAAGGTGTATGACATGGTATTCATAGATGCGGCTAAATCGCAATACCAAAGATATCTGGAACACTTTCTAAGATTTGCTAGGCAAGGTACTGTGTTTGTCTTTGACAATTTAAGCTTTCATGGGATCGTGGACAATCCCAAGCTAACGCATAATCGTTCTACACGGCAGATGACTGCCAAGATTGGTCATTTTAGGGATCGCTTGCTGGAAGACGTAAGGTTTGAGACACAATACTACAACAACATTGGAGATGGCATTGCTGTGTGTATACTTAGATGCACAAAAGGATAGGGAGAAGTATTGGGAAGTGCTTGAATCAAGATTAAACGAAGAAACGTATGTTGACAAGACATATCGGTTCATCACTTGAAATACTGGGTAAATAAGAGTAGAAGAGATATCAGTGTTTCTTGGCTTCAAGAATATGATTTTGTTCATAATATGGAAGATTGGCAGGCAGTAGACAAATGTTTGAGAATAAGAGGGTGTTGCAATGCCCGTCTTTTTTCGTTTAGGACAAAGAGGTATTTTGGGAATACTCCATGATTTAAGCGTTGAGGATATAGGTTTCACAGAATGATCACATCAACTTAACAATCTTTTAACAATCTTTAGCTAAGATGTTGTAGTACTATAGTAATCGGGAGGTGTGGTATGGCCGAATCGATATACGGGAAACATGAAGATGAGATGCATGAAGTGATGGAGTATCTGATGGAGCGGATACGGGATGGCTCTAAGATAATAGGAGAAAAGACAGGGATCGAAGTGATTGAACACTTGAAGTGCAGGATCAAGTCAGAGGAAAGCATGCGTGAGAAATGCAGGCGCATGGGGCTTCCTGAGAGCGAGGAAAGCGCGCTGCATGTCTTGCATGATGCGATTGGATTGCGGGTTGTGTGTTCTTTTTTGGACGATGTGTATGCGATTAGAGACTTTATTGCTTCATGTGAGGAGATAGATATTGTCAATGAGAAAGATTATATACGGAATGTAAAGCCGAGTGGATATAGAAGCTATCATATGATCATAATGGTAAGAGGGTATTACGCAGAGATTCAAATACGTACAATTTCTATGGATACTTGGGCGGCTTTGGAACATCACATTCGGTATAAGAAGAATATCAAAGGAAATGCTTCACTTATATTCGAGGAATTGAAGGAATGCGCCGATGAATTGGCTTCTACAGATGTACGAATGCAGATAATCAAGAACATGATCATGGAGGAAGAAAACATATGAAGATTCTGGTAGCGGAAGATACTCGGGATTTGAACAGGAATATTACGTTATTGTTACAACATGAGAAGTATGTGGTGGATAGTGCGTTTGATGGGATTGAGGCATTGGAGTATCTCAAGACAGATAGCTATGATTGTGTTATTCTCGATATCATGATGCCGGGAATGGATGGATTATCGGTTTTGCGGGAGATCAGGCAAAGACATGTCATGACACCTGTCTTGTTGTTAACGGCGAAGGCTGAGGTGGAGGATAGGGTTGCAGGATTGGATGCAGGAGCGGATGATTATCTGCCTAAGCCATTTGCTTTCAAGGAGTTGATGGCTAGGGTAAGAGCTTTGATTCGTAGGCTTCCTTCTCATCCAGAGACGAATCTCGTCATGGGGGATATCAAGCTGGATACAGAGAATCATTCATTGTCTGCCACAAATTCGGTGGGATTGTCCAATAAGGAATATGAGCTTATGGTTGTCCTCATCAGTAATTCCGATATCCAATTATCTACGAAGTATCTGATTGAGCATGTGTGGAAGAGTGAGGAGGGGACACAAGAAGACACGGTATGGTTGTATATCTCATACCTGAAGAGAAAACTGTCGATGATCAATTCTGCTGTTACCATCAGCGGCACAAAGGGAGGGAGCTTCCAGCTTCAAGTTTGAGATGGATGCACAGCAAATACAAAAGCTACGTAAGCAATTCATATCTACAGCCATGATATCTTTCTCATCCGTCATGTGTTTTGTTGTTATGATGATTAACGTTGTCAATTATTTTGTTACGCAAAGAGATATACACTGGTTGTTAAGTAAAGTCATAGAGTCACAGGATGAGGTTGAAGTCAATACACAGATGCCATCGGAGAAGCCAACGATCATTGAAGTATTCTCCCCCTCTTACCAAAGATATGTTTTCTATGTAATACAATATGATGACAAGGGTACGGAAGTGTCATACAGGACAAACAATGAAAGTCTATACTCACGTGATTATATTCGGGGATATGCTTTGCTGATTTTGAAAATGAATACCAGCAAGGGAAGATTTGGACTGTATTATTATCAGATTGAGGAAAAGGATGGGAAAGTTGTATTGGCGATGTTAGATGCTTCTGCGGTAATCTATAATCGTACACGTATGTTTTATGCCAGTATGATGATCTCATTGGTTTGCTTCATTATTACATTATGTTTGACAGTAATACTGTCAAACAGGGTGATTGAGCCTGAGATAGAAAATACAAAGAAACAGATCCAGTTTATTACCGATGTATCGCATGAGTTGAAGACACCATTGGCGGTGATTCGCTCTAATGCCGAGATGGAGGAGATCCTACAGGGAGAGAATGAGTGGACGCAATCTACGATACGACAGGTGGATAGGATGGTTGGATTGATCAATAATCTTGTCATGATCACAAAGTCGCAAGAAATCGAAAACGATTCGGATACCGAGAATGTTAATGTCACTGATGTTGTTAAGCAAACAGCTGGGGAATTCATTGCTATGGCACAACAACAGGGAAAGAACATAGAACTACAGATAGAAGAAGATATTACGCTTGTGATCAGGGAAAGCAAGGTTCGTCAATTGACCATGATTCTTCTTGACAATGCTGTAAAGTATTGCGATGAAGGGGGAACCATTGTCGTATCCCTTCAGAAGCAGGGGTGGCGTTCTAAGGGAATACGACTTGTGGTGTCTAACACATATGCCGAGGGGAAGAAGGTGGATTATGCCAGGTTCTTTGATCGTTTCTATCGGGCGGATCAATCACGTAATATCGATACAGGAGGATATGGCATTGGCTTGAGCATTGCCAAGCATATATGCACGCAATCTGGGGGAGATATACGGGTAGAGTGGAAGAATGAGAATATTTCATTCATATGTAACCTGAGTAAATAGGAAATGGCTGTATCCTACGGATACAGCCATTGGTTAGAATTTACCTGAACTATGTGAGAAACCAGAACTGCTTACGGATGTGCCACCATAATGGCCTCCACCAGAACGACCACCAGAATCACGGTTGATTTTGGTTCTGGTCTCGGATCTTCCTAGGAATATGTCCTGGGAGACGTTGAGCTTGACACCATTGTTGAGAATATAGTCTCTAGCTTCAGTCGCTATCTTCTCCGTGCGATTCTTTGAACGTAATCCGAGGCAGATCATCAACGAAGATATCAAGCCACCGATGCCACCACTGAAGATAGATGTAGAACGCTTGGCTTCTTCTTGTTCTTCCGGAGTGACGGTTGGCTCATCAGGGATCCATGTGTCTACGGGAACACCCATTTCATAATTGTCGAGATATTCATCGGCCATGTCTAGGTATTCGGAGAAACCATTGTACCACTCGCCTTCCTTGAAGTAGTCGACGCATGTCTCGTTGATCTGTGCCTTGCCCCAGTCGGTGAAGGCAGCGTGACCAATAGAACCATGGGCACAAAGATCATAATAGTGATAGTCGGAGACATCCATGATGTACATGATGCCATTTCGTTGCGAGCCAATACCTAATTCCTCGTCGTTGAACACTTGTTCACCAAACTGTTCGATATCCATGGATCCCGATTTATCATCGAAGATACGGATATAGACACCACAGGAGTGTTCGAGGGATAGCTCTCTTGCTCTCTCGTTCAACTGTTCCACTTCATCGCTGGAAAGATGCCCATATTCATCATAGACATATACGACATCATCAGAGACGGTTGTCTCAGACGCAAGGACATCAACAGCACTGTTGTATAGTAGCCTATATGCTTGCGCAAAGTCTCCATTAGACAGCTGTTCAAATATTGCTTCATCGGCACCATATGCTGCATCGGTTAATTCCGAAGCATGGGAACCATTGGCGAAGTAGTCGTAGTCCGATTCATCTTCCCCGATATTGATCAAGAGCAGAAGGGCATTGGTGTTCAGGTTGTTTTCATAGTAGTAGTTTGAGATGAATTCACTGATGTCTTGGTCTTTCTGCTGGTCGTAGAGAACACGCATGTATATGGCTGTGTTATAGTCGCTTACAGCCGAAGCAGCCAAGGAGTTAAGTTCATTGATTTCATCTGATGTCAGGATGTCACATTCATCGCTGACATAGTCTGAGTTGTCTGCCCTAGCAGGGATGAATGTGAATACAAGGGCAAACAGAATGAAGAATAGCTTAAAGATCTTTTTCATTGTCTTTCACCATCCTACAGTATTGCAAAGTACATGAGCACAAAGATGGCAATGCCAATAAGCAATGTAAACATTAGAAAGAACATGATGAAGCGCATGTTGTCTACCGGCAGGTCACCTGTCATCTTGCCTGTCTGCCCATTCATGGCAAACAGATAGTTTTGCCCATTCCACTTAGTGGATAACATCCACACGGGAAGGAAGGCATAATGCACATGACGTTGGTCGATGTGAACATTCTCATACTCTGGCACGACGCCAGAATAAGCGCCAACCGCTGTCGCAGCGATTTGTTGAATCGCTGAGTTTTTCATGCGGGTTTCCGCTCTTTTGGCATCTTCTTCGGCACTGACATCGTATTTATCGGCGAGATATCCTGGCATGTATGCCATGTCGAAGTCTACCATCTCTTTGTAATCGTATGGCTCGATGGTGTCCATCAAGGCATCGGGCATCTTGCTGGAAGCGTCCGTTGGTACACGGGCGAATTCCACGGTTCCCTTGCGCACGAGACGGTAGCGTTCGGTGATAGTGACGCGATAGTCACCCTCTGTCCGCGTATGAACACGCTCGGCACGGTAGCTGGCATTGACGGCTGCCAAGCTGTCATATAGCCAGAAAGGAACATAGACACCTTTGATCTCTTCGATGTGGTTGTCATCGCTGAATGCTTTTGGCAACATGGGCTTTCCTTTGTAGAAACCCTTGAGCTTCCTTACGGCCTCATCCTTATCCAGCTTGAATGGAATGACATAGTCAGGCTTTAATGCTCCTTCAAACTGGGAAGGAACAATCGTAGGGTTGCCACAATATGGACAACTGGTCGCAGCTGTGTTTTTGTCGCATATCAACTGTGCGCCACAGGATGGACAGGAATATGCCCTGAGTTTCTCCCTTTCTTCCTCGCTCCATTGCAAGACATCCGCAACATCTTGCGCTGTCTCAGCACCAATAGAGACCGCCGCAGCATTATGCTCAGCATAGTATTCGTTGATTTCCTCGTTTGTATATTGCGACCCGCAGTAATCGCACACAAGTTTCTGGGCTTGCGTGTCAAAGTGAAGGGGACCGCCACATGCGGGGCATTGATAATTCGTTACCTGATCAGGCATGCTCCTTACCTTCCTTTCTCTTTGAAGAAAGCCTGGAGATTCTCCAGGCTTTTACCTGCTTATTCTGGTTTTGCTGTTCCGCATTCCATGCAGAACTTTCCTTCATTCTCTTTACCGCACTTTGGGCAAACCCACTTGGCTGGTGCAACAGGCTTTGGTGTTCCACATTCCATGCAGAACTTTCCTTCATTCTCCTTGCCACACTTCGGGCAAACCCACTTGGCTGCTGGAGCAGGCTTTGGCGTTCCACATTCCATGCAGAACTTACCAGTGTTAGTCTTACCGCATTTTGGGCATGTCCACCCATCTGCTGGTGCTGCTTGGGCTGGAGCTGGTGCAGGAGCTGCCTGAGGCTGTGTGTAGCCACCTGTGATATTTGCTGCATTAGCGAACATGTTAACGCCAACGATACCGTTCATTGCGCCACCAGGATTCTTTGCTGCATCCTTGATGCCTTGCGCGATAGCGGAAGTAATTGCCGCATTGCCCAATCTACCATCGGTATATGCCGCATCCTTCTGCATCTGCTTCAACATCTGTTCGTCTTCTTCATCCGCCTTGATGGAAGAAACGCCAAAGGAAACAATCTCCAAACCTCTGAGCTTTCTCCACTTCCCTGAGAGCTGCTCATTCAATGCATCCGCAAGTTCTGTTGTGTGCGAGACAACATTGGAATAACGAATACCCTTCTCAGAAAGTGCGCCAAAGGCAGGCTGCAGAGCCGTTAACAACTCTGTCTTGAGCTGTTCGTTAATCTGGCTTACCTTGTATGTGTCGCTGAAGTTTCCACAAACATTCGTGTAGAACAGAATCGGGTCGGCAACCTTAATGGAATACTGACCAAAGCACTTGACAGAAATATCAATGTCAATGCCTGCTCTTTGATCTACGACACGGAAAGGAACCGGACTAGCGGTGCCATACTTTAAACCAGTGATCTCCTTCGTGTTGAAGTAGTAGATCCTCTGATCGGTTGCAGGTTGTCCACCAAATGTGAATCTCTTGCCAATCTCATTGAAGACTTCCTTGATGCTTTCGCCAAGGCTGCCAACAAAGAGCGAAGGTTGTGTCTTGGAGTCATATTTGAATTCACCAGGCTCCGCACAAATATCAACAACCTGTCCCTGCTCAACGATTACCATACACTGTCCATCCGCCACCACAATAA
This sequence comes from uncultured Erysipelotrichaceae bacterium, assembly GCA_900315225.1. Lineage (GTDB taxonomy): Bacteria > Bacillota_I > Bacilli_A > Erysipelotrichales > Erysipelotrichaceae > Bulleidia. Next base: position 13,818 of record OMYM01000545.1, read on the forward strand.
TGGAGCCATCGGTAATGACATTGTCATTGCCTCTGTTGGATGAGAATCCAGTTACTCTTTTTTTCCCCTTTAATGCAATTGTGTCACTGGGAATTGCTTCACAATAGAAGTATTCTTTCCACTGATCGCGCATTGTCGATCCTGCTGCAGATAACGCTGCTTGAACGAGTCCCATAATTTACCTCCTGTATTTACACTGCTTTATTCTACCATAATATCTCTTTGATTTCAATCCCTCTTTTGTGGTTTAAGAAAAACACAATAATTCTTTCCAAAATGAAACGTTTTCCAACTTTTTCATGCCATTTTCGAGTATTTAATTTGATGTAATATCGCGCTAGAGATAAATAATATCAGATGACACCAGAAAAGACTCTCATAGCATAGGCTATCTATGCCACATGTTGAACGAAGCTTGTGTAATATATGCGTAATCTGATATAAATACACGATTATAATTGTGAAATATGCGAATATGTGCTATAATTGAATCAAAAGAAAGGGGTAAACCATGAAAAGGAAATTCTTTGTTGTATTTCTGATGCTGTGCATGTGCATATTGCCTGCATACGCACAGCCAGAAGCTCCGCAGTTGTATTCTAATAATTTGAATGATCAGAATTACTCGGCATACGGCAGTCCAGTATGGTCGTACCTAACG
>OMYM01000014.1 GCA_900315225.1 uncultured Erysipelotrichaceae bacterium
GGCAGCGAGATACGCAATATCGCCCAAACCCACGAAGGAATAGCAGGAAGGTATGAAGCAGATCGCTTTGACATCTATTGCAAGCATATAGACGATTATGCGGCTATCTTCGAGAAGCTACAGGGAAGAATGGATGCTTTGTCAAACAAGGCAAGCATTCGCTTGCGCATGGGTGTAATGCCTTGGAAAGAAGGCATGGAGCCAGTGCAAATGTTTGACCAAGCCCACACCGCCTGCTCCATGGCACGCACCAGTTACCAAGCGCATTATCTTGTCTTCGACGAGAATGTCGCAAAGCGTGAAATATATGAACAAAGACTACTGAATGACCTTCGTCGCGCTCTGAATGAATATGAGTTTGAAGTGTACTACCAACCGAAATACAACATTCAATCAGAGCCACCAAAGCTTATCAGTGCCGAGGCATTGGTTCGTTGGCAACACCCGGAACTAGGTCTTATTCCACCCAAAGACTTTATTCCTTTGCTTGAGAAAAACGGCAAGATCGGTGAACTGGATAAATACGTTTGGGAACAAGCCGCAAGGCAGATTGCCATGTGGAAAGAAGAATATGGCGTAACAATCCAGATATCCGTGAATCTATCACGTGTCGATGTATTCGATCCCAGCTTGACCACAACACTCAATGATATTCTTGCCTACCATGGTCTGGAACATGGAGCGATCAAGCTTGAAGTGACTGAATCCGCCTACATAGAAAACGCAAGCAGCATCATCCGTGTCGTTGAACAATTGCGTCAAAACGGATATGTTGTGGAAATGGATGACTTTGGAACAGGATACACGTCATTGAACATGTTGTCTGATATTCCTATTGATGTGTTGAAACTGGATAGAGCTTTCATTCACAACATCGAACATAACGACAAAGACTTCCAGTTAGTCGCATTGATCCTAGGCATCGCAAAAAACCTAGGCATTCACGTAGTTGCGGAAGGTGTAGAGACCGAAGAACAGATGAATCTCTTGAAAAAACTAGGCTGTTCTGTCGCCCAAGGGTATTTCTTCTCCCATCCGCTGCCTGCGCCGGATTTCGAGAAAACGTTTATCCAGGACATTGTGTCCAGCGAAGCGTGACAGAAGGAGGTGATGTAAATGCATTCATTGCGAACAAGAATAACATTGTTAACGGTGTATATGATCGTGATCGCCGTGACCATTGTCACTTTGCTAAGTGTTGTATTTATTCGAAACAAAGAACGCCGCGAATCCGATCAACTGCTCTTGTTACTGTGTGAAACCGGCGAGCGAAACCTAGACAACTACTTCAACAATGTGCAGAAGTCAGTGCAAAAGGTTGCGACCTTTGCGAAAGATGACATAGAGGGATTAAGCACTGAACAACTGGAAAGACACATTGACCATGTTGGTCTTTACTTCGAGGAAATAGCCGCTCGTACCAACGGTGTATTGACCTATTATTATCGTATAGATCCAGCGCTTTCCGATACCGTCAAGGGATTTTGGTTTACCAATCTCGACGACACTGATTTCGTTGAACATGAAGTGACTGATATCACACTGTATGATGTGGAAGACACCTCTAAGCTCGTATGGTTCACCGTCCCCCGGCACACGGGGGAACCCGTATGGCTACCGCCATACATCACCGATAATCTTGACGTACGTGTCATATCCTACAACATACCAATCTATTGGAAGGGCATCTTCATTGGCGTTGCAGGCATTGAAATAGACTACACAGAGATGGCAAAGCAAGTGGAAAGCATTCGTCTTTATCACAATGGCTATGCTTTCCTTAACGATGCGAAAGGAAACCTCTTCTACCATCCTCGCATCGATATCTCTCAACTAAAGCCAGAAGACAAGATCGAAATCCCTGATGGCGTTCTTAGCGAAAGCACATTCCTACGCTATACGTATGATGGCATAGAAAAACAAGCAGCCTGGCTTCCCCTAAGCAATGGAATGAGACTCAACGTAACCGTTCCAACCTCGGAAGCCGAAGGTGATTGGCAATTGTTAATCACCGAAATCATCATCGTCTCTACCCTAGTCTTGTTAACGCTAAGCACCTTCACCTTGTACTACACAAGGCGCATTACAAAGTCCCTGGAAGACCTCACCAAGGCAGCCGAACAACTCGACCAAGGCATCTATGACTTTAACCTAGAATACAACGCAGACGATGAAGTAGGACGACTCACCAATACATTCAAACGTCTTTCTAATCATGTGAAAGACCACATCAGCGACCTAAACACCCGCGCCTATGTGGACGCATTGACATCCGTTAAGAACAAAGGTGCCTTTGCGGTAGCCCTTGATATCTTACAGATGCAAATGAATGAAAACAAGGAATTCAAGTTTGCGATTGGTGTCTTCGACTGCAATGATCTTAAGCTCGTCAACGACCAATTCGGTCACGACAAAGGCGATATCTATCTCCAAACCGCATGTCGCTTGATAAGCAAGATATTCAAAAACAGCACCGTATATCGCATTGGTGGCGATGAATTCTCGGTAATCCTCGAGGATGAAGATTTCGACAATCTCCAAATTCTCATCACCCAATTTGATACCACGGCAGAAAAGATAACCGCCGAAGCACAAAACAAATGGGAACAAGTCCGGGTTGCCAGAGGCTTCGCCATCTTCGATTCAACCAGTGAAGAAAACGCTATTGACGTTGTCCGTAGAGCCGACCAATACATGTATTCCAACAAACGTGAAATAAAGAAAGCCAAACCACGATCTTTTGCTTAGTAACATAAGGCGGTTCTTTGAACCGCCTTATTTCATGTTCACGAAGTGGTAAACACC
>OMYM01000066.1 GCA_900315225.1 uncultured Erysipelotrichaceae bacterium
GTTCGAGAAGAAAGAGCAGGCATGACAAATTCTGCTTTTTTGCCTAACGGTTAGAAACTACAAACTATATCGTCACTGAACAGTTACTAACTGCCGATAATGCGAACTACATGATCACGTATATAAATGTTGATCGTTTTGACGATGATGATGGAGAGGAACTGGACAGTCGCTTTCATTACTATGCCAAGCGTTCAGTTGCGAACAATTATGCGAGGGAAATCGGAACCGAGCTTCTAGCGAAGCCAAAACGGGAAATTGTTTCCGTTTCCGATGCAGGACCTAGGATTGTTGGACGGGTGCATGCCGGGGGTGAAAAGGACGACAATGGCAACTATGCCCTCATCTCCAGCATGACGCACCATCAAACCACCAATGTGACAAAACCCGACACTCCTAATAGCGATAGTTTGTTCTTCTATTCCGATGGATTCTTCTTTACCGATCCAATGCTATACAACGAGCATCTTGCGACAACCTCACTGAGCCTTGCATATGCGGCGATGTATCTTCAGGATCCTGAGGATAGCTTGGAGAACTATAAATATAAACATGCGGCAGGACGGCAATTTCTAGCAGATATTGGCTGTGCGGATGAAACGATCTATGTCAACGACAGTTTCGTCAAGAAGCCTTCCACTGATTCCATCGGCTTTGCTATTGCGAACAAGACGCTCCAGAAATACGACGGCAACACATATACTGATACCGATTTCATTCTGGTTCCAATCACCATACGCAGCGGAGGATATGAAGCTGAGTGGGCAAGCAATATGACGCTAGGCGATGGAAATGATAGAAATGGCGAAGCACAAGGATTCTCCGAGGCGGCTGACCAGGTGATGAGCAGTGTGGAATACTATATTTCGAAATATGGTCTGGAAAGTAAGATTGCGGCAGGCAAAGTGAAGTTCTGGGTTGCCGGCTTTTCTAGAGGTGGAGCAACCGCCAACATCACCAGCAAGCGACTGATCGAGAAATATTGTTATGACAGCTCTGGCAATGCTTCGGGCAACGAGGTTTTCGCCTATTGTAACGAACCTCCGAAAGGAGGCTCGGACAAGGCAGAAATGCTTTCCGATAAAACCTGTTATTACCGTATTCATAACATCCTCAATGCCAGCGATGTCGTTCCTCTTGTCGCTCCTATCGAGATGGGGTTCAAGCGGTATGGCGTTGATCACTATGTCCCTGGAACAGCAGCAGGCGAGGTGATTTCGCAAAACGAACTAAATGGATTGACCAATCGTTCATCAGGATTGGCTGATGCTGTCACAACGTATCGAGACAACGACTGGCTCTATGAAAAATCCCAGAAAACCAGCGATTTGTCAGACCCAAACAGCAGCTACAGCAAATATGTCGCACAGAGGGAAAAAATGATTGTCCAGCTTCGTGCTGTGAATTCATCAGTGCTATTTGACGACTTCTTCTGGCCAAAGGGATTCAAGGCAAACCCATTTATCAAGATAACCTTAGGCGGAAACATCGGTAGCTACCTGGCTTCCAACCGACAGGATTTCCTATATGATTTCTTCTCTTTCCTTCAGAAATCAGCTGTGCCTAGCCGGAATGATTTTGCGTTAAAGGGTCCAACTATCAGTGGACAGACCTTTCCTTCCATCCAGCAATCTCTTCGCGACATCATGACTTTAATATTCATGACAAGCAACGAAAACCTGGCGACTGCCTCGGATAAGGTCGCAAATATAACCGATAAATTCCATTTCCTCACATTCAGCTCAGAAGTTAGCATTCGTGAATTATTCGATGATGTAGTGGGTGAATGGAACACCCTGAAGGATTCTGAAAAATCAAAGTACATCACATTCTTATGGGATTGCATAGAGGACACTGGAGCTCTTGATGTATTCACGGAAGAAGAATTATCTCGATTGCAGAGTGACTTTCCTACAGTGATAAACTTGGTCTTTAATTTCGTTGATGGAGACTGGGCAGCGGAGATTGACGATGATTATACATACCCAAGCGGAAGGGCATGGGTCAATGACCCTATCTCCGCCTACTTAATGTATGCCTTGACATTCGCCCTATCCGCCACTTCCATTCTCCAGAACCACTCGCCGGAAGTTGTCTTGGCATGGGTGCGTTCCTACGATTCCTACTATGACAACGAAAACACTGAATATTTCGTTAACTGGGGATCCTCCAATGTCTCGGCACCAACTGCCCGCATAACGACCTACCAAGGCTGGCAAACCTTACAGCCAGACAACACGCAGGTCAATAACGTGATTGGCGACCAAAAACTCTATCTTGATGTAGAGAATGTTCATGGTGAAGCCATCTACTACACGCTGGAAGACATCATGAACAACACGGTAGAAGAAAAAGACCAGATCTATCGCGGTGGCATCGATCTCAAGCTGGACAACGCAAATAGTAGACGGTTCAAGATCACTTCCTACGCAAGTTCCTACGGTTCCCGCAGTGCGAATTCCGTTTACTTCGTAAACATGTTAGAGAACAGGCATTTTGTGAATGTTGTTTCTGATACGCCAAAACTTAGCGGGACTTCCTCAATCTCGGCAATATCGCCAAACTCACAAACAGTCAAAAAGACATACTCCTTCCGCGAAGGAGACGCGGCAGGTATCATTGCCTTGCATTCCGAGGATTCCTATTTCGTCAATTGGACGGTAACGGATGACAGCGGAAATGATGTTACGGCATATGTGCTCGGCGATACAATGAACATGCCGTATGTCACCTTCACCATGCCTATGGTAGGATCTTCCATTGACAACTATACATGGCAAGAAGGCTATACTCTGAACTTCATTGAAAATGCCAATCCAAAGGAAACATTGTTAACAATTTCCAGTCTCAATGTTCCTGTGGAAGGAGGGACCCTGGATGACAAAGCTATTATCCGCTTCGGAAATGGAGTCCAGGAAAATACCTATCCCGTAACATGGACGTACCAGACAGAAGACATGCAAACGGTCATCACCTCTGGCGAGGCATTCCAAAATACAACATACACCGCTTCCATAAACATTCCAAGAGAATTTGATAAAATGCAAGTGTTCAGTTCCGAGGAAAAGCTATCGGCTGTGTTGGAAAATGAACCTGAAACGGCGGTCGCTGTAAAGAAAAATGACACCGATGGAAGCGTCACCTTGACAATTACTTTCGCTAAAACTGGAGAATCCAGCGGTCAGGCACAACCTGAAACAACGTGCAAGCTATATGTTGAAGCATATGACTTAAGTGCGTCAATCCCGATGAAGGATATCGATCCATCTTGGGAAGATATTACTTATCTTGTTAGTGAAGGAAGTTCATTCATATTGACGGCACCATATGTGGAAGATGAAGGATTTATCGGCTGGATGATGGATGACTACAATGTATATCTTGAAGAGGGCTATTCCCCGACCGACAAGACTGTCTCCATGGCCATCATGAACGAAACCGAGTCCCAGGAAATGCATGTATTTGCGGCATATACTCCTGTACTCAATAACGTCAATGTCACCCTTCCAGAACCTGTCGTGGGTGAAGAACTTCCAGTCGATGCCTCGATGATTGTCTCAATCACCAATGACTATGATGTTCATCCCGACAATCTGAAAGTAACATGGTCATCAAGCGATGCCGTTGCGAATGCCATGACACAATATACCGCAACCATCCAAGTCGTGCCGAATGAAGAAGGAAACATCCTTGTCCGTCATGCAGGATCTAATGATGACTATCGCAATTCCAATCTGTCGTACATTCTCTTCCCTGAGACCATGCAAGTCCAGGTAAATGGCGAAGATGTGCCGTATGACACAAACCTGTTTATCTTGACCAAGACCTTTGATCCAATTCCACATGTTCTCAAGGGAACTAAAATGCCCGAGCGCATTCCAGACCTGCCTAACGAAAAGAATTCCGAAGAAAGTGTCCGCGAAAGCCTGCCATCGAAAACAACAATCTCTATTTCCGATGGCAGCGATGTCAGTGCGGATATCCATTGGCAGGATTTGACAAGGATCGTAGGAAGTGATCCTACGGACGCTGCTGTATGGGAAGCAAC
>OMYM01000302.1 GCA_900315225.1 uncultured Erysipelotrichaceae bacterium
AAACAAACTCAAAGACAAGGCAGACCATGTCATCAACATCTCTGGCAAGACAGGAAAGAAACACGATGCATGCATCAAAGAACTACATAGTGTTACTGATGAAGAAACACTTGTCCTCATATCCACGGGAGAGAAGGGAGGAGAAGGATTCAACTATCCCCGCTTAGACACCTTGTTCCTGGCATGCCCCGTAAGTTGGGAAGGAAGAGTGGAACAATACGCTGGAAGACTTGACAGAGACTACCCAGGCAAGAAAAATGTCATGATATACGACTATGTGGATGACAACATCCCCATGCTTGAAAGCATGTACAAGAAACGCCTCAAGACATACCGTGCCATGTCATTCAAACTCTTCGCCCCCGAAACAACAAACGAAACAAGCATGGGGATGTTGTATGACGGCATTGGCATACAAAAACCCCTATCCCTGGATATCATGCATGCAAAGAAGACAATTGTCATCTTCAGCCCATATCTTTCTTCAACCCAGACAAAAGACAAACTGCCATTGTTTTCTGATGCGCATGCCAGAGGCATACGCATCATGGTGATAACCGCAAAGCTAGACGCAATGAGTGAAGAATACCGCCAAAGCCACCATGCTAAAGAGATGGCCTTACGAGACATTGGCGTAGATATACGGGAGACAATGGACACAAACCTATCCTATGCCATCATCGACTCCCGTATCGTCTACTATGGCACAAGAGGACTGCTTTCAAGGATCGATGAAGACGATGACTTCTTCCGCCTGGAAGATGCGACCACCGCCAATGCATTACTGGAAAAAGCACTTGCCAAGGCAAAGGTCATAAGCACCCGTCTTCATCATATCCAAGGCATCTTGGACCTACACGGAATATGACAATGCATAATGGTCTTGTATTTCTTCTGTGTTCATGATATAGGACATATATGGAATGAGTAATGCATAGAGAAAAGAAATCTACCGCTTGGTACACAATGCGACTCTCTTCTTCCTGAACTATCCCAGACGCTTTGGCAAGAGCTTCCTCTTGTCAACGATGAAGTCGTATTGGGAAGGCGGAAGGCAATCCCTCGCTTATGGAAAATAACAGGGAGGTTCTCAAGGGCTTTTTCGGCAATCTGAAAAGCTGTGGCGACTTCATCGGGTTTATCTTCATCACAAGTGCCACCAGGTATCCAAACAACCTGATTGACATTTCACTCAACAAGCAATACGCAACGATCTGCGGCTTTACGCAAGAATTAAAGTCAAGCCGTATTGGTTTTCATCAGGAACTCCGAGCTTTCTTGTCAAAAGGCTCAAGGCAGCTGTCGGGCTACACTGACGATGTGTCTGACCCAGTTTCCCTGCTGTATCAATCAGGCTATCTAACGATCAAGGACTATGATGAAGAGGATGATATGTATCTGTTGGGCTTTCTCGATAAAGAAGTAGAAACCGCCTTCTTGAAAAGCTTGTTTCCGGAGTATGTGCCGTCTTCGCAGACAGGGCTTGGAACGGATATCTTTGCTTTGGGCGGTCATGAAGATTCTGGCAGCAATCAACGACAGAATAGACTGCTGGGTGCTGACGACCAAGTAAATTTAGATGACAAAAGCTACGCCCTGCCGTATGTTGTGGATTACAGAAAGATGTTCAGGCAAGGAATGGAAACATCATGATGATAGCTTACGCATAAGATGAGGAAACAGATTCACATGATAAAAATGAATGGCTTGAATGAATGCTATTGATGAATATGAATGAATCAAGTATACTGGAAGAGGGAAAAGGGGGTCGGCATGCTAGTCGGATTTGCGGTAAGGATTAGCTCTCGTTCCAGTATAACTGCAGGCAGACGATGCAGAATTCTACCCATTTGTGCATCCAAGTATAAAAGGCAACATGGTTTATGGAACGAATGCTTCTGATAAAAGCAACTTGATCAAGGTGATGAGATTCGGCAGGGAGGTTGTTGTTTCCAGGGTAAGGCCCAGTTTGATATACAAGAAGTACTTTGCTAATGAGATTGAACATAACATCGAGTTCACCAGTCATATGGTTTCGTGCTAGACAATACGTCAGAAAGCAGACTTTTACAGGCTATATAAATTCAAGCTTTGTATTGCAAAAAAACCGCTTTGAAAAGTGATCTCATACTGATGATGGGCAGAACGTGGTTCCTCGGATGAGGTGAAAGGAGTTAATATTATGTCTACTCTACAGGAAAGAAAATTACCGGTTGGTCTACAGAGCTTTCGTGTTGCAAGAGAAGAAGGATGCATCCTTGTCGACAAGACGGATATTATCTACCGCCTGGTACAAAAGGTTACTCCCTTCTTCCTGAGTCGTCCCAGACGCTTTGGCAAGAGCTTGCTCTTATCTACGATGAAATCGTATTGGGAAGGCAGAAAGGACTTGTTCGAGGGTCTGGCCATTGAACGGCTTGAGGAAGGCAATCCCCAGGCGTGGAAGCCATATCCTGTCTTCTACATGGATTTCGATGCCGAGAACTATG
>OMYM01000128.1 GCA_900315225.1 uncultured Erysipelotrichaceae bacterium
GACATCAATGATGTCGTCAAGGGATTTGTATGCCATGGGTGCTTCATCCAGCGTTGCTTCGTTCACCGATGTCGTGTAGATTCCTTCCATTTGCCTGCGGTATTCCGCAAGGTCAAGTTTTTCCCTGGCGGATGTACGGGATAGAATGCGTCCTGCGCCATGTGGCGCGGAATAGTTCCATTCCGGGTTTCCCTTCCCCACCGCAAGGACGCTTCCATCGCGCATGTTAATGGGAATCAACACTTTCTCACCCTTGTGGGCGGCGATTGCTCCTTTGCGAAGAATCATTTCTTCCGTATCGATATAATTGTGGATGGTGTGGAATGATTCCCTGGATTCAAGATGGAGATGCCCAAGGATAATCTCAGCCATCAGCTCGCGGTTGCGGCAGGCAAAGCGTTGACAGATCTCTACGTCATGGAGATAATCGTCAAGATATTTTCCATACACAAAGCAAAGGTCTTCCGGGATTGTTGTTTCATGTGTGTCCCAACGCAATTCCATGAGTGCTGCCTGGATCTCTTTGCGTCTGCCTGTCGCTTTGTATTCAGCGATCAGTGCATCTTTCTTTGCGAAATACTCTTCTTTGCCTTTGTTGAGGTCAATAGCAAGCCTTTGATAGAACTCAGCCACTTGTTTGCCAAGGTTTCGCGAACCTGAGTGAATGACCAGGTATTTTGTCCCATCGCTCGACTGGTCGATCTCTATGAAGTGGTTTCCCCCACCCAGTGTCCCAAGGCTTCTCTGCAAGCGTTTGGTGTCCTTTAGCTCGCGATAGCACCGTACGTCAGTAAGATCAAACGGTTCTTTCCTGCCCTCCCAGACATCCATTCCCGATGGAATGGAATGAGCTGCTTCATCCATCTTCCGCATGTCTATGTCAACCTTGCCAAGGTTGACAGTGTACATGCCACAGCCGATGTCAACGCCTACGATATTGGGAACAACCTTGTCTTTGACTGTCATGGTCGTGCCAATGGTACACCCCTTGCCAGCATGGACATCCGGCATGATACGGATCTTGCTATCGAGAGTGAATTCATAGTCGCACATCCTGCGGATCTGTTCGATTGCCTCGTCTCCAATGACCTTGGCAAAACAGATCGCCGTATTCATTTTGCCCTTGATTTCCATCATTGCTCTGCTCCCTTTTCCAGCGCCAATATAACACCAATCGGTTTCTTTGTAAATATTCAACGCACATCCGAACCTCTCAAGTCCCCGGCAAAGTGTGGCTGCCATGGACTCAATCAAAGATAACAGATCATGTCACAATTCATTGCCCTCAATATATTCAAGCGTGAAAACGCAAAATATGTTTTACATTTGCACAACAATATCACAGCAATAAAGTGTTTCATTTGCATCATCTGCTTCATTGTATTTCCGCGCGCACCATCCTTTCATACGCGCCAAAATCATTGCGCGGGCAAGGGAAAAACAAATGATTTTCACTATAAGGCATTCGATACAAATGAAATAGTGCATGGATGTGTCATATGCCACATGACGATAAATTTTTTCGTGACAAAATGCACAAATATCTGTTTTCATCTTGATTATTATGCACAAATGGACTATGGTATAACTAGTTACTTTTCGGGAATGAGGGAGTAACTAAGAAAAGGAGAAAACATATGAGAAAAGCAAAGAACTTCACACTCGCATTGCTCATGGCATTCAGCCTAGCCGCATGCTCATCTGACGGTGCGAAAGCTTCTGCCACGACCACGACTCCAACGACACCCGCGAATTCCACGGCGAACGTTGAGCCGGTAGAAGTCACAACGGTGGAAGCAGGCAAACTGCACATGTCCACAAACGCTCAGTTCCCGCCTTATGAAATGATTGCGGACGATGGTTCCTTCGAGGGTATCGATATCGAGATCGCGGAAAAGATCGCGGAATCGCTTGGCCTTGAACTAGTTGTCGACAACATGGAATTTGACGCTGCTTTGCTTGCCGCGCAGAATGGACAAAGCGACATTGTCATGGCTGGCGTTACCATTACCGATGAGCGCAAGGAGGTCATGGATTTCACGACAACCTATGCCTCGGGAGTGCAGAAGATCATCGTCAGGAACGACTCCACGATTACTTCGGTCGACAATCTTGACAAAGCGGAAAAGATCGGGACACAACGTGGCACAACTGGCTATCTCTACTGCGTTTCCGATTATGGCGAAGATCGCGTTACTTCCTTCAACAATGGTGCTCTTGCCATCCAAGCTCTCATGAACAACCAGGTTGACGCGGTTGTCATCGACAACATGCCGGCAAGGGAGTTCATCAAGGCGAATCCTGGATTGAAGATCCTTGAGACGGCATATGCGGATGAAGATTACGCCATTGGCTTGCAGAAAGGCAACGAGGCTCTTCTAAAGGCCATCAATGGTGTGCTTGCCCAATTGAAGGCGGATGGAACGCTGCAATCCATCATTGACAAATACATCACTTCAGAGATTGAGCAATAAGCCAAAAGACAAGGCGGCATCATAACCGCCTTTTTTCTTTGCTTGCATTCATATGTGAAATTCATTAGACTATTCGGGAGGAGATATATGATACATGAAAAAAAATTGCTACAGCATGTTGCTATTGTTGCTGATCTGCCTAAGTGGATGCAGCACGGATGTTCCTTGGTATGAAGATGCGTATGTCAAGTTCGAGCGCGCCTTTATCACAGGGGATCGCTGGAAGCTTTATGTGCAGGGACTGGAAGCCACGCTGTTTTTGACCGTCATTGCCTTGATGATTGGCATTGTCCTGGGGATTGTGGTCGCTGTCATACGCACCGCCCATGACCAACAGAGAAAAGGAAAGCATAACCTTCTATTAGGCATAGGAAACTTCATATGCCGCGTATATACGACGATTATCCGGGGAACACCCATGCTTGTGCAGTTGTTGATTTGGGGCATGGTCATCTTTAGGACAAGCCGTAACCATACCATGGTTGGCGCATTGGGGCTTGGGGTCAATTCCGGGGCGTATGTGGCGGAAATCTTCCGCGGTGGATTGATGAGCGTGGATAGCGGACAATCTGAGGCAGGCAGGTCGCTAGGTCTCAACTACCTGGATACCATGCGTTTCATCATCATTCCCCAGGCGTTCAAGAACATTCTTCCTTCGCTGGGAAATGAGTTCATCACCTTGTTGAAGGACACTTCGCTTGTCTCTGCGATTGGTGGGGCGGAGCTTGTCTATTATGCCCAGGGAATTGGCTCGAAGACATACGATGTGATGTTCCCGTATCTTGGCATTGCCTTGATGTATCTGGTGATCGTCATGATCTTGACATGGCTACAGGAATCTTTGGAAAGGAGGCTTAGGCAAAGTGATCGACGTTAAGAATCTTTCAAAATCCTTTGAAAAACACCTGGTGCTTAAAAACATCAGTGAACATATCCATCCTGGGGAGAAGGTCGTCATCATCGGACCTAGTGGTTCGGGTAAATCGACTTTCCTTCGCTGCCTGAATCTATTGGAGACGCCAGACGAGGGTACCATTGTCTTTGATGGACAAGAAATTACCAACCCAAAGGTAAACATCGACGAGATCCGTCGGCAGATGGGAATGGTGTTCCAGCACTTCAATCTTTTCCCGAATATGACGATACGCAAAAACATCACCCTTGCTCCAGTCAGGACAAAGCTGATGACGCAAGAAGAAGCCGACCAAAGGGCAGTAGAACTGCTTGAGAGAGTGGGTCTTTCGGATAAGGCAGATGCCTATCCCGCCCAGCTTTCCGGTGGCCAGAAGCAACGTATCGCCATTGTGCGGGCATTGGCGATGAAGCCAAAGGTCATGTTGTTCGATGAACCCACCAGTGCCCTGGACCCCGAGATGGTTGGGGAAGTGCTTGATGTCATGAAGGAACTAGCAGAAGAAGGAATGACAATGGTTGTTGTCACCCATGAGATGGGCTTTGCCCGCGAAGTGGGAACAAGGGTGTTGTTCATGGCAGATGGCATCATCATGGAACAAAACACGCCACGGGAATTGTTCAATTCCCCCAAGTGCGAACGCCTACAGGGTTTCCTAGCCAAGGTGCTATAAAGACGGCATATGCTGAGAAAAGCAATGGTGGATGCATCCTTGAAAGACTTCAATGAGATCCACGCTCTCTATGACCGTTGTTTCCCCGATGACGAAAGGATTCCCTTCAATCATCTGGTGGACACCATTTCCATTGATCGGCCATTCTATGCTGTCTATGACGATGAACAACTCGTTGGCCTTGTCAGTATTTTCCTAATCGATGACCTTGTCTATCTTTCCTATCTTGCGGTTGAAGAGCGTTTTCGCAACAAGGGGATCGGCTCTGCCATCGTGAATATGGTGGCCAGGGATTATCCCGATACATGCATATACATCGATATCGAGATGCTAGACGAAAAGGCGGAAAACGCTATAGAGCGTACGCGCAGGCGTGATTTCTATATCCGCCTCGGATTTGTCGAAACAGGTATTTTCTATCGTTTCTACGATGTGGACTATGAGATTCTTTCCATCCATGGCATCGTCAAGAAAGAAGACTTGCAACGCTTGCTTCAAAAGCATTGGGGACATTACGCCTCTATGGCGCGTTACTTCTAGGTAAAACAAAAGGGCATGCATGCCCTTTTGTTTATTTTCCCCGTATCACGTTTGCCCGACGCATTTTCTTGTTCTCATAGAGATCGGCGTCGGCTTTTTCATACACCTTGGCCAAACGCGAAGAATCCTCCTTGGTGAAAACAGCGCTCCCCATGGAGATGCCAAGATAGAATGGATGGTCTTCTTCATTGAATTTCCCGCATCCCGAAAGAATCGCATGGCGGATATCCCCAATGTCGCTTTCGCTTTGTTGGCGGAACACCACCATGAACTCATCGCCACCAGTGCGTCCAACGATTCCCTTGCCTTCCACGGCTTGTTTCAGGATAGAGGCGGCACATGTGATGGAGAGATCCCCCATTGCATGCCCCAGCATGTCGTTGATTTGCTTGAGATGGTCGACATCCGCCATCATGGCCACAAATACCGTATCATCGGGACTGGCATGGATCATCTCGATTGTCTTTTGCATATATCCAACGCGGTTGTATAGCTTTGTCAGACCATCATGCGTTGCTGAAAAGTCAAGGATCTGGTTTTGTTCATAAAGCAGCCTGTTCTTTTCCGCCAACTCCTTGCTCATGAGCTTCTGCTCCAGCGACATGGCGAGATACCGTATCCCACTGCCAATCTGCAAGGACATAACCCAATAATAGCTTGATTCATCTGGCTTGGCAAAGACACACATGACACCATAGCGATAACTGCCATAGAAGAGAAGAAACTCCATGCGCATGCCAGCCGTATCATCCGCATCCACATATCGCGGAGCTTCCCCCTCGCCAATGACCGGACTATTGAAAAGATCAAACGCAGTGATGGATTCCCCCTTCTGCATCATCGCAAGCCGCATATTGTCCGAAATTTCAAGATATGGGTTGTCATCGACCAAGACAGGCTTTTCATGCAAAAGGATGTAGGAAGCCTCGCACCCAATGTGATGCAGGCTATCCCCGACTTGTCGGAAGAATTGACCAAAATCTTCCGATCTCCTCACCAATCCCCTTAGCACAAGAGCCAAGGCAGCATCGCGAAATCCCATTTCGACAACCGACCGCCGATCCAATATTTGATCAAGATATTCCTGTAGCGTTGTACGTGTATCTTCGCCTGGTGTAAAACTACAGCCACAAGAGCAACGAAACACAGGATCGGAAGAGATCTCCACCGATTCCATTTTTCCTGTCGAAAGATATCCCTTGATCATTTCCACCACTCCCTTGGCCATCTTCGCTAGATCCGCATGGACGGTCGTCAAGGGAGGATCCATGAAGGCAGAACCAGGGGTGTTGTCATAGCCACAAACCGCAAGATCCTTGCCCACGATGCGTCCCCTTTCCTTGGCAATCCGATAGATGGAGACACACATTTCATCCGATACCGCAACAATCGCCTCAACCCCAGGATCATGATCAAACAATTGTTCGATAATTGCATCGGCGGTATGGAAGTAGCTGCCATAGACGACCATGTCTTCGCTTATAGACAAGCCATGGGCAGAAAGCGAATCACAGAAAGCTTGTAAGCGGGTTGTAGCACTATTGCTTTTGCGCGACCCTGAAACCATGCCAAAACGCTTATATCCATGCTCCTCGATCAAATGATCGACCACCTTCCGCATCCCGGAATACCCATCAATGACACACCAATACCCATTGCGAACCTTCAGGCTGCGATTGCCAATGACAATGATCGGAATATCGGGAAGACTGTCCAGAAAACCCTGTATCTCTTCATCGGAATGATCATGGACAACCGTTGAATAAATCACAATCATGACACACGGGGCATCGAACTTCGCATACCCCACCCCGGCCACCCAATGCTTGCCAAGGCTTTCATCCCCTTTGTTAAGCTTTTCCAAGCTAGAGTCATACTCCACGGTCGTGTAGATCTTGAGGACACCTCCAATCTTCTCTATTTCATCGCGCAGCGCATTCAAAAGCCGGACATTGTAGTCCTGGCTGTATTCAGACAAAATATGCCCCACCATGACTCCAATGATTGACCGCCTGTTGTCTGTATCATCATATGCCATCGCCATCCCTCCCAGTCGTCAAATCGATTATACGGCACACCACAATATTTGGCAACATGCATGTAATGCAAAGGGCTTATAAATATATATCGTTTTCACTTAAATATCACAAAAATACCATATATAATCCCAACATGGAAAGCGTTTACATGCTATAATACATGTAATCAAAAAGGAGGTGCAGTTATGGACAAGACACTGATTGCTTCGGATCTGATCAGCCTGTACGTAGAGTCGATTTCGAAAGCAGACACGGCATCGTTCCGTTCCCTCTGGTCAGGCAAGGACAACACCCTCGTATCCATTGGTCGCCTGTATCGAGGCGTGGATGAAATCGTGGATGATTTTCTCCTTGGCACGGTAGGAAGAAAATACACATCCATTAAGCTCTTGACCGATGACATCAAGATCATCGATGCGTCCGATTCTCTCGTCATCGTGATCTTCCGTTTTCACGCCGACACGGTCCTTAGGAAAAACGACAAGCCGTATGGCTTCCAAGGACTCGAAACGCAGATCATCGTTAAGACAGACAAAGGCTGGAAGTTCCAACATATTCATTATTCCAAGCGAAGCGACTAAAGAAACGGCGGTTGTACCGCCGTTTTTTTCCTGAGATCTCCTCGAAAATGATGTCGCACAAACCAATGACCGCGTAGTCACCAGGCGCTTTCATGATTATTGACACCCATGCGCTGGGAAAAAACAGCGAGCTGTCCGAACTACCCTCTTATTAGCAAACAGCTTTCGTTTATGGCAACCGACCAAGGATATTGAATCGAGCAGAAACGAGAACAGAAGAGTTGGGTAACCTGTATGTGAGGAAACTGCCGGTCATCTTCCAGATAGGCAATGTCGATGAGGGGATTGAATATTGTTGGAACATCTATCTTTCGGTCATCAAGGATCAAAAGCATCGGATAAGCAGGCTGGGCTAAAGCGAAAAGACCAGCACTCACCCGCAATGCTTTCCGCAAGGAAGCCTGACTGGAACTCTTCCAGCAGGTCTAAAAATGTGAGGCTGACTTTTATTGCCAAAAAGGATGATGTGGGCTGGCTGTAAGCA
Source organism: uncultured Erysipelotrichaceae bacterium (assembly GCA_900315225.1). Taxonomy (GTDB): domain Bacteria; phylum Bacillota_I; class Bacilli_A; order Erysipelotrichales; family Erysipelotrichaceae; genus Bulleidia. Next base: position 7,705 of record OMYM01000128.1, read on the forward strand.
TGAAGTGCAAACTCTTAAAATACGGCATTCCAGTATGCTAACGGAGATGGGGAGGAACCAGCGTTCAAGGAAGGAAAACTCACTTTCGATCCATCTTATAAAATGACCTACATCGCCAAAAGCAATGCCAAACCAAAAGAAGTCAGATGCTCAGATAAAGGATGATGCTGAAGCTGATTTGCAAATTGAGGCGTTAAAATGAAAGCCCGTGTTTTTTTATTAGGCACCCACGAAGATTGCAGAAGACTCA
>OMYM01000314.1 GCA_900315225.1 uncultured Erysipelotrichaceae bacterium
AAAACTGCCTTATATATCAAGGCTTTTTCCGCTTTTTGCATCAAAAAAAGGCGCTTTAGTGCAACGCCTGTGGAAATTTAGGTATGTTGGGTATGGGTTATGGAGATGAAGAAAAAAAGCAACAGTGCGCAAAGGTTTTGGAACAAGCGATGGCGTTTAAGGAGAAACTCGAAAAAAAATACACGTTATACCAATACCAGACAATGTTAGGAACGGTTAGAAAAAACATTGAATCTTTGGAAAAAAGAAAAAAAGAACTTAACCTCAATCCTTCTTTTGAGGAAGATTTAGACGCATTAAATTCGATTAAAGCAGACATAAACCAGATCAGCTTGGAAATCACTAAGCTTGAGATTCGTAAGCGATTGATCGAGGAATCTTTGGCGTTTTTGCAAAAAAGCAAGGTCAATATAGATACCGATGGGGTTCAATCGATATATCGCGATGCGCAGGTATACGTAGGAAATCTATCGCATGATTTTGGCGAACTTGTCCAGTATCACAATGCCATGGCAGATAATCAGTGTGCGTTTATTGCTAAAACATTGCCTGAAATAGAGGGGAAATTGCTTGCTGCGAAAGAAAAATTGAGGGTGCTTTTGAACCAAGAAGATGAGCTTACCCAGAGGATTTCAAAAGGAAATTCATTAGATGATTTAGAACAATTGGTGGTTCGCTTGAATCGAGAGTATGAAAAAAAGGGGGAATATGAGGCGCTGATCCAACAAATAGAAGATATTGACAAAGAGATCCATGAACATAAGGCAGATCTTGAAAACATAGGGAATCAGCTTTATTCAGAGGAATTTAAGAACAGATTAAAGAAAAGAGTCGATGAGTTCAATCAATACTTCCAGATGGTTTCGGATGAGTTGTATGGCGAAATGTATTCGTTGAGTTTTCGGCTTGAAAAAGCCAAAAGAGGAGTTCCCTACTATTCGTTCAGTTCCTTCAATGCAAATGCGAGTTCAGGAAAAAAGCAAGGAGAGATATTATGCTTTGACATAGCCTATCAATTGTTCAAAAAAGACTATGGCATCGATGGGTTGGATTTTCTCTTGAACGACAAGAAAGAATTGATGCATAGTAATCAACTTATCAAGACGGCAAAGTTTGTCTTGAAGCATAATCTTCAACTCATTGTTCCTATTCTTCGTGATAAGCTTCCCTTAGGAATTCAAAAAGAAGCGACCATCATCCTGACGCTTTCCCAGCATGACCGTCTGTTTCGTATTGAACAAGCCGTTGATCAAACGTGAGGATATATTTCGATAAAATATTTTAGTGGCGTTTTTGTTCGTTTCTGATATAATATATCACTATCTGGCGGTTGCCAGAGAAAGGAGAATAACATATGAAAAATGTGGTGATCGTGACAATGGATAGGTTGTCAAGAGTTGAAGAAGCATGCAAAGCAACATGCTTGGAAGAAGGGCTGGAGGTATCTGGCTTTCATAACGTACATATTCCTGTGGCGGAGGTGATGCTGAAGAAGTACCCAGAAGATGATCCCGATATCATGGTTCTGTATCAAGGTGGGACAGATATTGTTGAATTGTTTAAGGAAGAACTAAATGAGAGATATCCCGAACGCAAAATCAACATTCAGGCAGTAGAGTATGAGGACTGGATGGATTGCATCGAGGTATTTAAGTCGATTCGTTCATTAAAAGAGGATCTTTCGCATCTTTGGCTAGATGGACAAGGACCGAAGGAGATCATGCATTCTATTGTTTCCCTTGCGAAAACATATGCCATAGATCTGGAAAAAGTGTATAGTTTGCAACATGGACCTGAGGGACTGGTGGTTGTTGATGAGAGTGGCTTTTTGAAGACATTTGATTTCTTCAATTCCACACGTGATTTTGATCGTATGGCAGATGTCGAGGCATTGGAGGGTTGTTGCGGCGCAGAGTTCTCCAATGTTATCCAGGCAATGAAGAAGGTTGTCTTGGGGTGTGAAAGTTGCGATCCCTATAAATATAGAAGCGGGCTAAAGGAACTGAAAAAAGCATTGGATGAAGTGGCACCAGGATATGAGAGATTGGCTGACTATATCAGGGCTGGATATGGAAATCTGCTGTCCAATGATGAGATAGATTCCTTGGCGATTGTCAAGCGATTCGTTGCCAAGCATATGTATCTGCATGCGATTGAATGCATGGACGCATTGATGCCTGAGACATATGTTTCCAAGGGACTCTTGCGGTTTAACCAAAAGAGCGATAATGCGAAATGGGCAAGGAAAGAGGATAAACTTGCGCATATCCAGATTGTCAACTATATGTTTGGCAAGTTGCTCACCACACAGATCTGGTATTTCGAAAGTGGAGACAAGAGTTCCATCAATGCTTTGACGGAATTAGCTCGCCTTCAAAGCAAGTTTCTCCGTAGTATTGAAACTGGATCATTTAACTACACATGGGCAGGTCTCGTAAACAACGTGAGCAAGTCTTGGACACTGTCGGAGACTGTGCGTGGGAAAAACGTCAAGCCAAAATATCCATTCACTTGTTTTATGGGCATGGATTTAGAAAAGAGAGCCGCTGTCGGATATCTTTTGATGATGCACAAGGCATTGAAGAATGGTAGGAACTTCTGCGACTATACATCCGAGAAAAAGGCTGATGTGGAGAGCATCAAGACTGTCTTGAACATGTATTGCGCTTTGGCGGAATATGTACTGAAATAACAGTGAGGTTGGTGTATGTTCCTGACTTGTCGCTATTACAGCAGAGTCTTAGAAAGAAACGTGGAAGTAAACTTGGTTATTCCTTCGCCCCAATCTGGAGAGCAAATCCTTGACCATGGCAAGTATGACTATGAGAAAGGACTTCCCGTCGTATATCTATTGCATGGAATGCATGGTGATGGCTATTCGTGGATGAGGTTTTCAAGCATTGAAAGGTATCTTCAAGACCGCAACATCGTGGGTGTCATGGCTGGAGTGGAAAATAGCTTTTATCAGGATATGGCGCATGGTGGAAAGTATTACACATTTATGACGGAAGAGCTTCCTGCCTATGTGACAAGGGTCTTTCCTGTCTCAAAGAGGAGAGAAGATACATACGTGGCAGGTTTTTCCATGGGTGGCTATGGCGCATGGTTCCTTGCCTTGTCGCGACCAGATCTGTTTGCGAAAGCCGCTTCCATGTCAGGTGCGCTTGACATCGAGACATTGCACGATGAGAACAAAGATAGCTTGCCTTGGGATTCTATATTCAAAGATGCTAAGCATCTTGGTGGAAGCGATTATGACCTATTCGCACTGTTCGAAAAGAACAAAAGATATACGCTGCCCCTATTTCAGTCGTGCGGGGACAAGGATTTTCTGTTTGGGATGAACCAGAATGTTCATCGAAGAATGGAAAGACTTGGCGCATCAATCACATATCGAGAGGTTCCAGGCTTTGGGCATACATGGGATTTCTGGGATAAAGAGATACAAGTGGTTCTCGATTGGCTGATGAAGGAGTAGGCATGAGGATTTGTTATAGGGCAAAAGAAGTGGTGGAGAAAGACGGATACTACGCCATCATGACAGATGGCGTAGAAATCCGAATCACCTTTCTGACAAATGAAATATTGCGCATACGGGCAGGCTTTGATGGAGGATTCGAAGAGGATTCCTACAGTTTGGTCATGACATCATGCTCATCCATCACCGATGATCTCCTGAAGAGGGAAAGGGTGTTTGTGCCTGTGGCGCATGCGGATTTTGTGGATGAGGAAAAAGAAGCCATCCTTTTCGGAGAAAAGCTCAAGGTTGTCATTCATAAGCATCCTTTCTACCTTTCCATCTATGATCAAGATGGGACACTAATGCAAGAAGACATTGTGGAT
>OMYM01000073.1 GCA_900315225.1 uncultured Erysipelotrichaceae bacterium
CAATATGTCGTACAGGAAAATGTTTTTTTCTGTAGCTACAGCGAGCAGGCCGTCTTCTATTGCGATGGCTTTGCTTGTTTCGTTGATGTGCAAGTCTTTCTGGGAGTCGTTAAGCCAGTTCCATTGACGTATATCTTGGTCATCGGAATAGAAGAGAGTGTCTTCTTGCAGGACAAGGGATCTAATGGGATCGTTGTGTTCCTTTTCACGAATGAACTGTTTGCGCGGAATGTCATATATTGCGATAGCGTCATTGTATCCGATGGCAAGGATTGTACCCTCTGGATTGATGGCGATGGACTTGATGGATGGGTGGTGGGAAGGGATATATTCTTTTTCATCTGATTGCGTGTGCCACAAAATGGAAGATCCATCTTCCAAGCCGATCGCAACAAGAGTTGCTTCGTTGTCCATGGCTATGGCGTTGATATAAGTATCGGTTGAGAGTTGCTTGTAGATATTAGTTTCAGTGTTCCAGAAACGGGCGGTTTTGTCGTTGGAACCGCTGCATAACCAGGTTCCGGATTGATCCATGGCGATGCATCGCACCCAGTCCGTGTGACCGCTGAGGACTGCTATATTGTTTGCATGCTTGTCCCAAAGCAAAATGTTGGTAGAACACGCTACAGCAATTCGCATGCCATCCTTGGAAGCTGCCAGGGAGAAGAGAAGCTCATAGCTGTCCAGCCTGTTGCTGGAATCGGAGAATGAATCGCTGTTGAAATGTTTTGACAACGCATCAAGGAATTGTCGGTCCCTTTCTTCCATGCCCATGGCGCAATCAAGAATGATTGAAGATGTGACCGTGTTGCGTTCCTCGATCTCTTTGTGATTTGTTGTGTTCCAGAGTTTGATTTCATTTAGTTCTGATACAGTTATGAAATACGATCCATCGCCATTGAAGGAGATGGCCTTGATGTTCGATGCATGGGCTTGCCTTGTCAATGTGGTTCCTTCCCGCAGGCTATGTTGTTTGAAGCTTCTGTGGTCAGCGAAGACGATGACTTGCTCCTGCATGTTGAAAGCAATGCAATCGCCGGTTGCCTTGGTGGTCGCTATGTGTTGAAGATTGTCGTCGAATATCACAAATGAGTCATCATCATGCTTGCTGGCGATGAAATGATTGCCATGGTCTGTGTACAGGCGCAAAGGCGTTGCGGCTACAGGCAATTGTGAAAAGGTGTATGCATCGCCTTGCTTTTTTACGATTGTTCCGTTGTCATATAGGGCATACGCCGCAATGAGTGTACTTATGGCATCGATCAATTGTGGCTGCTTGATTTCAATGTTGTTGATCTCGTGGTTTTCAATGTTGTAGGTGGCGAGAGTGCCATCGTCATGCAAGGCAATGAGAAGACGGGAATCGGAAGAGAAGATCAGCTTTTTCACGACCTTGTCAATGACAATTGGCTCGCTTGCCAGCATGCCTGTCTCAAGGTTCCAGACCATGATGCGCCTGTCTTTTCCGACACTGGCAAGATAAGCTTCATTATTGTTCAAGGCGAGGCATGTGATGTCATCGGTATGCCCGCTGGGACTGAAGCATTTTGCGGCGATTCTTGTATCGTGAAAACGCGTTGGGTCATCTGAAAGCAACAGCTTTCCGTCATTGGTGCGAAACTGGTATAGGTTGATTTCCCTGAGATCCATGCCGCTGAAATCAATGTCTTGCAGATTCTGGTCGTGCTTGAAGAAGTATAGCTTCAGGATCGCTGTGGTAGCGGTGTTAGATTGTTTGTTTGCATCCCAGATTCCCCGCAACATTTCCTCGTCCATCAGACCCGCCAGGTAGCGCAGGATATCCTCGGAGAGGGAGTCTTTGAGTTCCTTCAGCATTTCCATTGGCGAGACGCAGGCAATGTTGTACAGGTGAATGGCAGCCAATCCATCACGGAAATTCTGGTGGACAGGGCGGTATATGTTCTCTTCCCCGGTTTTCATAAACACAGCCTGGTGTTTGACAAGAATCTGCCTTTGCCTGCTGCATAGCCAGCGTTCCTTGACGTCCGAGAGTTCTTGTTCGAAGTATTCCTCCAGGCTTTTCATTATTTGGGGTAATTCATGTGCGTGCCAGTAGCCTGTGGCTTCTTTGATCCATTCGGCAAATGTTTCACCGTCTGCCGCAAAAATGGTGTCCCGCGCCATTTTCCAGGCGATGTAAGGCCATATGCAAAGGAAGGAGAAAGCGATGTCAATATGGCGCGCATTGGCATCTTTTTCATCACGGCGAAGAAGCGTCAATAATTCTCGCTGTAGGTAATTGTAGATTAGGTCGCTGGCGGAATGTGCTTCGCGGAACGAAACGATTTCAAAGGAGTATTTGCCAATGAACCTCTTGTATTCGGTGTACAGCTTCAACATTAAAGGGGTGTCAAGAAGCTTCAAGGTTTTCTCGTCTGGCACTTCCACGCCATGGTTCTCAAGATATTCACAGATTTTCTGCCTATTCAGCGATTCGAGTTCGATTTTCTTGTAGTCACCCGCATATAGGTCGAATTGAATGCGGGAAGTGGAGATGATCATAACATTATTCTTCACAGCCCACTTATGGATCATATTTTCGACCTTGGCGCGGCTCATTAGCGGGACTTCATTGAATCCATCCAGCAACAGGGCAATGGCGGGTCCTTTCTTTTCATCCCATTGGCTTCTATTCTGCTGTGCCTGTAGAATCTGCATGGCAAAGCGTTCGGAAAAGTTGCACTTTTTCTTGATGTATTCATCGATGCTACAGCAAGACGCAAGCGCATATAAAGGGATATAGACGACCGGGATATCCGATAGCTTTTTCATGAATTCTTTGTCAGAGAACAAGCTTAACAATGCGACTGTCTTCCCGATGCCGCCTTTTCCTTCAATGTAGATGTGTGTTTGCTTTGGCTGTTTCCAGTTTTCAATGATCAATTTTTTCAATGTCTGGTTGTCTTGCAGAGATATGGGAGAGAGGCTGCTGTCCCATTGCTGGTTTTCGAGCATGCTAAAACTGGGATGGTGCAGTCGTATGTTTTCAATGGTTTTACGGCATGCCTCCGCAATTGTTGAATTCATTTCAGGGGTTCTGTTCCCATCCCGGCATTGTTCGATGCCTTTGATTCCTTGGATTTTCTGGAAAGATGCTTTGGGATCAGAAAAGTCCCAGATCAAAAACTGTCTCTCGTCAAAATACTTTTTTATAATAGGCACGTTTTCGGCTATTTCACTTAGTTTATTATCGCTGTCAGCGATCATGTATTTCACAAGATCGTTTCTTTTGTCCGCCAACTCTAGTTCCTTAATGCATTGTTCAGAAATAGCGTAGTCATTGCACACCAAGGCAATGAAAACAGTGCATTTATTGATCATGTGAAGCAGCACATTCGCCCATATTTCGCCAAAAGGAATGTTCTTGTCGTATTTAACCCGATAGCCGTGATCTTCCAACATCTTAATGGTTTCTTCGGTGAATAGTCGGTCAGCGTGTGAGTAGCTGATGAAGATATATTTTTTGTTGTTGTAATGAAACAATGCAGCGATTCTCTCCGCCATTCTTTTGAACCAATTCATGAGCAGCCGTGCCTCTTTCTTGCCATACAATATTTTACTCTTTTTGTTGGCATACGTCAAAGAATGATGTCCTAAACCAAAAGGCATGGCATAACCATGGGGTGGGAAATAGGAACACGCATTTGCTGCGCAAAAAAGAAAAGGACCCGCGCAGCAGATTCCCTGCCGCACCATGCGATGCAGCAGAATCTATAAAATATCCCCTATAATTCTACTCCATCCCCACCGAGTTTGCAAGAAGAAAAGGAGAAAATCATAAGATACTTCGATCCCAAGCTGCCTCAGGGGATGCCAATCCTACA
>OMYM01000026.1 GCA_900315225.1 uncultured Erysipelotrichaceae bacterium
AATGTAAAATTCACAGGATACCTTTTCTCCCTGTAGTCTTTTCTATAGATGTCCCATAGATCTTCTACATACAGTGGCTTCTCTAATATAGCCAAGAAGATATGCGCCAAAGCCAAACAGAGATGCATGAATGGGAAGATGCTTTTCTGGAAGAATCATATTTCAACTCCTGGCACCTCAAAAATATCACAAGGTTCAAAAGAATACGCAATCAGTCCAATCGCCGCATCCCGAACACCTTTTTCACAATTGTCGCCAACGGTGTTCTTTAATATCCAGATAAACCTACTATCAGACGATGATGGATCATCTGTTCCAACAATTTTATTCCCAACATTATTCCCAACATTTATTCCCAATCTTTATTCCCAATCTTTATTCCCAATCTTTATTCCCAATCTAAAAATCAAGGGGTTAGACGCAAAATCAATGATCGGCAGGTGAGTAATACACACTGCCGATCATTGGACCAATCGCTAAGCTTTTTTGAAAAATTGCGTATTTTGTTTTGCTCGGATGTTGACCGCTATAAATTCAGATGCTTGGAATTGTTGCTGAACAACTTACAGCACTTTCCAATAGCCGTTTTTATTTGCTCCAATTCGTTCTATATAACCATTTTCCTTCAAGAAATTCACATTATTCTCAACAGCAGTCTTACTGATTCAATACATAAACAAGAGTATCGAGCGGATATGTACAAATGCCTCTGTGGCAGAAAAGAAATACGGAATTAAAATGGCAGCAAAAATCAGTCAACGCATAGATCAAATTGCCTCTATCGACAATGTTGAATTGATGATTCAACATCGTATTGGAAGATGTCATCCTTTATCATGGGAAAAAGGCAATGCAACGCACATTGTACAAATAACAGAAATCATTGATTATCATTAAGAAACGGAAGAAAATATGAAAAGAAGTAAGACATATATTGCTACACCGCCTGGCGCAACAATCAAAGAACAGTTAGAAGACAGGAACATGAGCCAGAAAGAGTTTGCGGCAAGGTTGGGAATCTCTGAAAAGCATCTTAGCAAACTCATCAATGGCGATGTGTTGCTTACATTCGAGATGTCCAGCAAGCTGGAAACAGTGCTAGGCATTCCTGCCAGTTTTTGGAACAATCTTGAGGCGATCTATCGAGATAAGATGATCAAAGCAGACGAAGAAAACACCATGGAAGAAGACAAGGACATCGCGAAGCTTTTTCCATACAACGAAATGGTGTCTTTGGGATGGGTTGCCCCAGCAAAATCCATGAAATAACGAGTCGTTAACCTCCGAAGGTATTTTGAAGTCGTCAAGCTATCATACCTGGATAACATGAAAATATGCAAAATTGCATGCCGAAGGCTTGCGATCACGGAAAAAAGCGATTTGGCCTTGCTGGCATTAACGCAAGCAGCAAGAATCCAGGCACGCAGCGTTCCATGCTCCACCCTCAACATCAAGGGATTAAAAGCATCCTTGCCTTCCATTCGCAACATGACGCGCATGGATCCCGCTGTCTTTTGGCCAAACCTTGTCGATCTTTTGGCCAACCATGGCATCATCTTGGTTCTGTTGCCTCACTTGAAGGGTTCTTTCCTGCATGGAGCATCTTTCTTTGACGGGAACAAAATTGTCGTCCTAATGACAACGCGAGGCAAGGATGTGGATAAGTTTTGGTTCAGCCTGTTTCACGAACTCGGGCATATTATCCTTGGACACGTTAACAAGGTCAACGGTACAACAGAAAACGATGAGCAAGCAGCCGATCAATTTGCGCGAGACACATTGATTAACCCAGAGGACTTTAATCATTTCAAGGACAAGAAAAGCTATTCAGAAAAGAGCGTTGTCAGTTTTGCGGATACAATCGAGATTGACCCTGGGATTGTCGTCGGTCGCATGCAAAAAGAAGAGTTAATAAAATACAGTTCATTGAACCATTTGAAGAAGCAATATGATATGACTCTTATACCCGCTAAATAATTTGTCTGCCAGATATGCCCGTTCACCCCCAATTTCATGGGTTTATTGCAAATCAGTTATGTCCTAGTCCTGTAATAGATTTAACTCATATACTTTCGTATGAAATGTTATATCAGATTATCTCATCAATTTCAATCATAAAATCTGTTTCTACCATTAAACATGAAAGCCTCACTCATTGTGCGGCTTTCATGTTATTGATTCTATGCGCTAGGGAATCTTCTGCCAGCATGTCACTCAAGTGACTGGCACTCTTGCAAAAGCTCAATGATCGGCAGGTGCTGGGGGCACGCTGCCTCGCACTGACCGCATTGAATGCAATCGCTGGCCTTGCCCTTTCCTTCTGTGACAATAGAATATTCTCGTCTCGTGCGGAATTCGGGGCTTCCCTTCTTTCTGTTTTGGACGCCAAAGATCTCTGGGATTGGAATGTTCATTGGGCATCCTTTTGTGCAGTAGTGGCATGCCGTGCATGCGATGGACTTGTCCCTTTCGATTGCCCTGATTGCTTCGTTGATTACTTCTTCTTCATGTTCTGTCAATGGCTTGAAATCAGTCATGAAGCTGAGGTTGTCTTTCATCTGTTCCAAGGAACTCATGCCGCTGAGGACGGCGAGAAGGTTTTCCTTGCTTGCGACATAGCGCAATGCCCAGGAGGCATAAGACATGCCATTGTTCTCTTTATCGAAGATCTCTTTGACAGTGTCAATAGGATCAGCCAAGATGCCTCCCTTGACTGGCTCCATGACAACGACAGGCTTGCCATGCGCCATGCAAAGCTCGTAGTTCCTTCTTGCGCCTACGCCTGGATTGTCCCAATCCGCATAGTTGATCTGGAGCTGGACGAATTCCGCGTCAGGATGTTTCTGGAGCAGTTGTTCCAACAGCTCCGGATCCGCATGGAAGGAGAAACCGTAATGCTTGACCAAGCCTTTCTCCTTGAGTTGCTTTACGTAGTCCCATATGCCATATTCATCATACAGCTTATAGTTGCTGCGCTGGATGGCATGGACGAGATAGTAGTCGAAATAGCCTGCGCCACTACGTTCCAGGCTTGTCGTGATTTCCGCCTTTGCTTGCTCTTCGTTGATTGATCCGTTGGGCTGGACAATCAGCTTGCTTGCCAATGTGTAGGAGTCTCTTGGGTATCTTTCAACAAGTGCCTTGCGAATGGCCTCCTCAGAGCCTGGGTAGGCGAATGCGGTGTCGAAGTATGTACCTCCCGCCTGGATGAAGAGATCCACCATGTCGGATGTTTCCTGGACGTTGATTGTCCCATCCTCGTTCTTGGGAAGACGCATCAAGCCAAAGCCAAGCTTTAGCTTTTCTTTTCCTGTGAATACGCTCATGTTCTTTCTCCTTCTTTATTCTTTTTTATGATACATGTAAATCCTTAATTAGGACAGTATAACTTCAAAAAATACTCTTTATATATGAAAAATAGCGAACTGGCATAAGAAGTCTTGCGCGTATGTAGGTGCAAGATCTTTAAATATCCGCACATAAGAAAAAAGAAGAAATCTACCATTGCACACGGATCCTCCCCATTTCCTAAATCTCCTCTCCCTGCTTTATAGAAATCTCTATTTGGAATACTGGATCTAAGAAATTTTATGTTTTTTTAAGTTTGGAACATGGTGGATTTATAGCCAAGCAGAAGAACAATAGCCAGAATTGCATTGAGTATCTTTCTAATTTTCTCCATGATACGGCTCTACTCCTTCATTGATTGTATATTGTATCAGTTCTTCCAAACCATCGTGTTGGATCTTCCCTTCATTCATTGCTTTTTGCATTGCCTCACCAACAATCTTGAACGGCAGAATTTCCATTGCCTTGATGATTGTTTTCAAGTCCTCATCACTTACTTCACCTGCAAGGACTTCGACCATTGCATCTTTGTTGTAGTCATTCGCCGCTATTTTGAGATTATCATCAAGCTCTTCATTGTTTATAATGTCCGAAAAAACGTTGAAGTCGCCAATTCTTGCCAAGGCATAAACC
>OMYM01000002.1 GCA_900315225.1 uncultured Erysipelotrichaceae bacterium
AAGAGTCCTGTGATTCTAAAGCAACGGTTGACGCCGAGGCTTTGTCCTGGGACATCGCCTGGGCGGGAATGACAGTGCCAAAAAGCAGACAGACAATTAACAATAATTTGTTAAACATTGTGATATCTCCTTTTTCTATAGTCTACGGAAACTGATGTGAATTGTCAAGCTTTATTTCCGTTGTTCATGCACAAACCTATACTTGGACGCACAAATAGGTAGAATTCTGCATCGTCTGTCTGCAGTTATATGCGCAACGATTGTGAATATCTGTTCTGGATATTTGATCGTTCCAGTATAACAGGCAATAAGGCCATTGAAGAAAATACAAGAAATAGTATAATGGTTGAAGAAAGCGAGGATAATGCATGATTACAGTAAACCTGAGATACACGGGAACCAATGGCAGTGCAAAGGCATTTGCCCAAGAAATGATTTCTTCCGGAACGGTGGAGGCGATTCGCAAAGAGCCAGGCAATTGCCGCTATGAGTATTACATTCCACTGGATGATCCAGAGACCGTCTTGTTGATTGATGCATGGGAGAACCAGGAAGCAATCGATTTGCATCATGCTTCGCCAATGATGGCTACCATTGCCAAGTTGCGCGAGAAGTATGACTTGCATATGACTGCCGAAAGATTCATCAGCATTCAGGACAACGAGGAAGACGCTAAATTTCTCAGGAAATAATCGGGGATAGGCTTGGATGCAGGGATCCAAGCCTTTTTTCATGTATGACACGATACGTATCATCATTGTGACGGAGCGATTCTTTCGTTTTTCTGGACATGTGCTAAATTCAATTTGGCGATAAAGCCAAGTGAAAGGCAGGTTTGAAAATGAAAGAAAGAAAACATAGGGACATGGTGATAGGCATGGCATTGTTGCTTTGCTTTGGGGTGTGGACGGCATTGATCCAGTGTATCGATGTACAAGGGATTGGACCAAAGGGAACGGAAGTTGGGTTCGCTAATATCAATATGTGGTTTCATGAAATAACAGGTGTGCATATGGGAATCTATGTTGCCACGGATTGGCTGGAGCTAGCCGCTATCCTTGTGTGCATGTATTTTGCTTGGGTAGGGATTGTTCAGTCGATCAAGAGGAAAAGCCTGTTGCGGGTTGACGTGGATATTCTATTGCTTGGTGTGTATTATGCGCTTGTAATCACATGTTATCTGGTTTTTGAGGTGTTTCCCGTCAATTATCGGCCAATCTTGATCGATGGGGCATTGGAAGCTTCATATCCTTCCTCGACAACCCTTCTGGTTCTTAGCGTGATGCCAACATTGAAATACCAGATTGAAAGAAGAATGAGAAATACGACATGGAGGAAAACAATGGTTGTTTTTGTGGTATTATTCTCGTGGGGAATGGTTTTGGGAAGGTTGGTATCGGGTGTCCATTGGGCAACGGATATCATAGGCAGCGTGTTGTTGGCCAATGGAATGTTTCGTATGTATCGATCATTAGCGGAAACGCTGGGAGGCAAGCATGGAATTCAATGAAAAACTACAGGAATTACGCAAGAGCAGGTCTTTGACGCAGGAACAATTGGCCAAGGAGCTATATGTCTCAAGGACAGCCATATCCAAGTGGGAATCAGGCAGAGGGTACCCAAGCATCGATTCATTGAAAGAGATATCGAAGTTTTTTTCCATAAAGATCGATGACTTGATTTGTTCGGATGAGATCATTGTCGTGGCGGAAAGAGAAAAAGAAGACTTTGCGTCCAAATACATCTCGTTGATCAGTGGTGCCTTGGATGTGTTTGTCGGTATTCTGCTTGTCATTCCTGCCTTTGGCATGGGCAATGAGGTAACATCGACGGTGTCATTGTTTGCTATGGAAAGCATCAGCCCATGGATCAAGACTGTCTTTGTGTTTATTATCGCCATGACGGTATTGAATGGGATCGCTGGCGTTTTAACAATCCTCTTGGACAAGCCTTCCTGCAACAAGCATTTGCTTGTTGCAGGAGTGATGTTGTCCATTGTGGGCGTTGTTGTTTTTCTTGCGACAAGACAACCATATGCTGGACTGGTGTATTTTGCGATCTTCGTCATGAAAGCGTTTGTGTTCATTGTTGTACGCTATCCATTCAACCAAAAATAACACCCGTGTTCAAAGAACACGGGTGTTATTGGTTGGGTTATTGATAGATTTTTGTCTTGGCATCCTTGCTTGCGTCTGGTTCCTTGGTATCGGACATCTTGCCCACTTTCAAGACGCTAAGCGGTTTATCATCATAATTGGAGGATGGTCTACGTACTGAGGGTCTCTGCTCGGTTTTTGGGTTCTTCTTCTTTTCCTTGTCTTTTTTCTTGCTTGTTTCTTCTTCGGGCTTTTGTTCAATATGCACGGGAGGAAGAACAGGCATGAGGTCGGTATGATGGAAGCGAAGCTGGTAGTTGCCAAGGAGAAGATCAAGATCTTCTTCCAACATGATTTCATCGATTCTCTGTCGGGTGGATAGGTTGATGGTTCCCGAGGATTCGGATCTGTTTTCGTAGATGAAGTTGCCATCGCCATCCATGGTAATGGCACCATGGTTCCATGACACTCTGCCATCGGGCAGGCAGAGGTCACTTTCGGGGTCTCTGCCGATGGTGTATTCTTCCTGGTTGGAGGTCATGTTTATATCGTAGTGATCTTCCCATTCTTCGCCAGTGACGGTATCGGCGATCTGGATGTACCAGTCGGTCATCAATTGGGTTGCCGGGTTGTTGGCGTTGCTTTCTTTCTTGGTGCTTTTGGTCTTTTTCTTCATGCCAAATAACTTGCGCATGCCAGAAGTCTGGATCTGCAGGCTGTCGCTGTTGGTAATGACGTAGAAGCCGATCAGTGCCAAAACAGCGATGATGACGATAATGGCGGTAAGACTGTTGTTACTCTCCATCGGAGTCTCCTTTCTGTTGGTTTTTCTGTTCGAGGATATAGTTTACATAGCTGACGAGTTTCTTGGCTGGTTCATATAGGTCGCTAGAGCGTCTCGAAGCGGAATCGTTGATCGAAATGCAGAAGCTATAACGATCCGTGAAGCCAAGGAGATAGGTGTGGATGCGGTTTTCGCCACATTCGGCGGTACCGGTTTTCGCATAGACAACACCATGTGCCGTCTCAATGAAGCCATATGACTTTTCC
This sequence comes from uncultured Erysipelotrichaceae bacterium, assembly GCA_900315225.1. GTDB lineage: Bacteria > Bacillota_I > Bacilli_A > Erysipelotrichales > Erysipelotrichaceae > Bulleidia. The sequence continues at coordinate 3,147 of OMYM01000002.1, forward strand.
GCTGTGTAACGAAGCCCTTCCTTCAACCTTTGCGCCACATTTTCACTGACGCAATTTTCAGCGAGAATGCTGGGTGTGTTGACGTATGTAGCGTAGGATTCATCGTTGGAGGTGATGGACGAGACGATGTATGGTTGACGCATGACGCCATTGTTCGCAATGGCGGAAGCGATCATCGTCAAGTGCAGTGGCGTCAAGGACAAGGCACCTTGCCCATACGAAGTAAACGCTAGGTAAAGGGGGGAGCGGTTCTCATACGCAAAGTTGGAAGATAATGTTCCAAGATACGGTATCGAGATCTTTTCCCCGATGAGAAAACGCGAAGCAGTTTCCTCCAAGGCACTCCAGGACACCTTTGTGCCTAGGTTGGCGAAATAAGTGTTGGAGCTATATGCAAGGGCATCGTTGAGATCCAGCTGGCCATAGGCGTAGTTGCCATAGTTCTTTACTTCGTAGTCGGAACCTTCCGCAAAGAATGAACCAGAGTCGTAGTAATGGAATGCACTTTCGTCTAATAGCCCTTTGTCCTTGAGGTCCAGTGCTGCGGCGGATGTGATAATCTTGAACGTTGATCCTGGAGGATCGGTTTCTCTTACGCCTGGCATGTATTGGCTGCCTGGAACTTGGTTGGATTCCTGGAAGAATTTATTGAGATCCAATAGGTCGAAGACAACGGGTCCATGGCTTGCCAGGCACAGGATTTCCCCTGTCGTATTGTCCAATACGGTAACACTGCCATATTGGCCGGCGAGAATCTCGTTATAGGCGATTTTCTGGATGTCGGTGTCGATTGTCAGGTGGATTGTAGAACCACGATGGTTTTCATCCAACGTGTAGTACAAGTCTCTTTGCGCTATTCCTTTGATGCCAAAGGGAGATGCGCCAATGTTGTTGAAGCCTAGGATCCAGGCATATGGTTGGGAGAGATCGCTGGCGATCTCTCCCGCTTTGCGGGGTTCTACGCCATGGGAGATGACATTGCCATCACGATCCTTGAAGTCTCCTTCAATCGCAATGGAGCGGATGGCATTGTCGGTGATGACCCCCACGTATTCTTCATCGGTGTGGTTTTTTTCGCTCTTGATGAAATATCTTGCGCCATACAAGAAACAAATCAATACCGCCAAGGCAAGGGTGGAGAGCTTGATTGCTTCGATTCTTTCCTTGACGTTCAACTTGGCTTTCTTCATCTCTTTCTCCCTTCCGGCATTGCGCACATGGCGATGATCAGGATCATGCATACGAGTTCATAGGTGCCTCCCACCGAGACAAACGGCAGACATATGCCTGCCAGGGGAAACAAACCCGTTGACATGGCGATATTTAACAATGCCTGTAGCGTGATCAGGGTTGTGGCACAGAACATGAATACTTGGCGAAACCCGTTTTGTTCCACGGTTGCCGCATAGCCATTGACCCCAAGCAGGACATACAAAACCAATAGGCTAAATCCCGTCAAGGCGCCAAAATTCAGGATCACATAGGTGAACACCATGTCGGAATCTGCCACGGGGATGGAGATCGGCAGCCTTGTTCCAAGCAATCCACCAAGGATCAAGGCTTGCCGTGCATGATCCATCTGGTATCCCTCGTTGTTGAGGTCGAGGGAATCCAGGTCATATGCCATCTGGTAGCGGGTGTAGATCTTGTCGATATAGTTGTATATGTGGCTGGAACCTGGAAAGTCAAAGCGCATTTCCTTTAACATGGGGTGGAATACCAGCAGGCATATGCCAGAAGCGATCAGGGCAAGGCATATGGTCATATAGGCTGCCTTTGCCTTGGAGGGCTTCATAAACACCCAATAGGCAAGTATGTGTAGGAAGAGTAGGACAAGCATGTTCCCAAGCTCCCTGATGGCCAAACAGCCCAATAGATTGCCTATGACAAAGCCAGTGGACAAAGCCATTTTCTTCTTTTCAGTGAGGGAATGGTCGGCGAATATGACCGCATAGAACAGGCAGGCGATGATCTTGATGAACTCGGTCAACTGGAAGGTTGCTCCACCAATGGAGATCCATGCGGTTGTCCCGGTGTTGTTCATGTCCGTGCCAACGGTAAACAATAGGCCATAGATGACGATGTTGGCGATTGCCAAGGGGATTGGCAGCCATTTGGGTGCTTTTCCCTTGGGAAACATTTTTTGGAACATGTAGCAGGCACCTACGCCTATGATACATGTAGCAAGGCCATACATCTCGATCTTGATGTTGGGGAATACTTGTCGCAATAGACATTGCACAGCTGCCCCGATCGCAAATATCATCGCAGCGACATATAACATGTTGGTATTGCCCTTTTGCTTGGCGATCCAGAAGGCAAGAACTGTTTCAAACACGACAATCCCTGCCATGACCACGATATACTGGTCGGCTGCCAAAAGAGACTTTGTTCTAAGTAACAGATACAGTGTGAGTTGTATCGCGATTACCAGGATCAAGGGGCGTATTTTTCTTGCGTTTTCGTTTTTCATTCGTTGCCTCTTATTGATGTCCGTAGTTGATCAGGTTGCTGGAAGCGTTGTTAACGACTTCGGTGTCCGCAAGATTCATGTAGGCACCTTTGCCGGCATAGATGCACGCATTGGGGGAACTACAGGTGAAGCTGCGGTTTTCCTTGCCATCCATGCGGGGATCTTGCACATAGATGTTTCCATCCACAAGCAAGTCTTGCCCATGGTCGTTGGTCATCTTGAGGGAAGAGCCATCCTCGTACAACAAATGCAAGGATCCACCCGTCACCCTGATCAAGGGAATGTCAAGTCCCGTCTCGTTAACAAATGTATTTTCCCCGATCAATTGCAGGGTGATGTTTCCCTTGAATTCCATGGGGAAGGTCACATGCATGTTTTCCAGGACTAGTCGTTTGTTCTCTGCGTCATAGCGAAAGCCATTGCCAAGGTCTCTGACAAAGACCTCGTTGCCATCGATGACGACCGTTGTATCGTCGTAGTTGGTGGAATCATCGCTCCAGGCAATGATGACCGAGCTATCGGCGCTGTTGTTTTGGAAGGTTGCAGTGCGCTTGGTGATGTTGGTGTTGATTCCAGCATAGATGCATGCATTGCTGCTGAGGCAATTGAAAGTGCCATGCAGATTGGCGGAATTTGCCGCATATACGTAGTTGTCGGCGTAGATGTCTTCACCCTTGGCGTTATCCATCGTCAAGGAGGAACCCTCATCGGAATAGATGCGCAATGTACCTTTTTTCACTTTGATCAAAGGAGCCTCGGCTTCAGTGTTGCGCAAGACAACGTTTCCCTTGATCCAGATTTTCACGTCGCCTTGGAATTCTATACACTTTTCGATGGTTGCCCCATCAAAGACAACTCTCTCTGTTTCCTCGTCGTAGTATACGCCTTCAACCTCAAGCATGGAGGCGATGTTTTCTGGGTTGTCCACATGGACGACGCCTCCGTTTTCCAGAAAGTAAGGGAACCATAGCCTGACGACAAGCGTTGCGATGGTGATAAAGACCACAAGGGAATTTAGCCCAAAGAACAAAGATGCCATGTCATTGCTGTCGGCGACAGGGTTTTTCATGTTCTTGGCATATGTGATGGTGCTGTCCTCGAGAACATATAGGATCAAAAGGACGATAGAGCTGATTGTTCCAAGTCGCAATTCACCAAACAATGGCGCATTGAACATCGGGTATTTGGCGGAAAAGCCAAGGTATTGCTCGATGAGCACTAAGACAAACAACAGCGAAGGCAAGCCTAGCGCGATCAGCGCCAAGTGTCGCCAATAGTTGTCGAGTTGTTTCTGCAGGGTGATATTGCTGGACGCAAAGCTCACCAGGATGGCAATGCCATATGCCAAGAAAAACGTGGGCAACATTTCGAACATCTGGTTAAAATACAGATAGGCAAAGATGAATATGAAGATAAACGTCTTTGCGATATCCCAGCCATGGTTGACTAGCGTGGCATTGGGATGTTCCTCCAAGAGGGACTTACCCTTGCAGATGGCATCGAGCTTTTGGGCGATAGCGGTTTTCTCTATCTTGAGATTGTTGTTCTCGGAGGAAAGCGCTGAAGCATTTTCGTTGGCTTTCCTTAGGCTTGCCCGCAAGTCATCGATGGTTTGGCTCTGTTCTTCGACATTGCTTGCGTCATGTTGCAATTGTTCGATTTTCTTGAGGTTATTGTCTTTCTCGGTCTGTAGCTCGGTGATTTTCTCCTGCATTTGCGACATCTTTGGCTGGATGCTTAGCAATTGCTTCTCTTTGACCTCTAGTTCCTTGATGCGCTTGTCCTTGGCTTCAAGCTGTTCTTTGAGGGCTTTGTTGTCCTCGATCAGTTTCTCGTTGCGGGTGTCCACATGGACAGCCGCACCTTCGTAGCGCGTTGCTTTTTCTTCCGCGTCCTGCAGCTTTGCGTTGAGGGTGCGGATTTCCTCGTCTTTCTTGGTGATTTGCTGGCTGAGGGCGTTGATTTGCTCGATGGCGGAAGAATCTTCCTGCCGATTTCCGGAAGCGCCAGCCCGTAATTCTTCTTCGAGATCCTCGATCTTCTTTTGTAGCTTTTCAACTTCTTCCTGGTGGCGCATTTCGACATTGCCCAACCGCTTTGCGAAGTTGTCTTTGGCTTGTTCGATGTAGATCTGTTCTTTCTCAAAGTTCAGCGATTGGATGTCCTTCAACATCTCGGTCACGGACTGGTAGCGATTCTCAGGATCAGGTGCCGTTGCTTTCTGCAGGATGTCGCGGAATCCTGGTGGCGTATTGTCCCAATACGCTTGTTCGTTAGCTTGCTCGGACTCGAATTGCTTGGCAAGGTTATGCTCGGTTTCGCCAAGCGTGAAGCCATTGCATATGTAGAAAGCAGTACGGGCAAAGGAGAACAAGTCGGAACGGATGTCCTTGGCTTCTTCTGGCGCACTGAAGCCAGGGGACATGAACTTGGTGTTCGAAGAATACCCCGAGCCAATGGAACCCATGCCAAAGTCCGAGAGATAGTAGAATATACGCCTGTTCTTGATCTTGAAAAGAATATTGGAAGGCTTGACATCCCTGACGAAGATATTGGTTTCTCCGTTGTGTTCGGAAAGAAACCGTACATCATCCAAGATATCCTTTAACATCTCATATGCGATGCGCCAGTTTTCCACGGTATCAGGCAATGAATCAGGGCGATTTAGCAATGATCCATCCATCTTTGCCATGACAATGAAGCCAACGTGATCCCTTACGGAATTGTCGATGAAGCTGTATTCCGGATAGAATCTGACACAGTTCTGCATCTGTCTGTCATGGATGATCTGGTTGATCTTGAACTCGGTATCGATGTGGTCGCAAATCGAGATATACGAGCTATCGTTTCTTAATTGCGCCAGCGTCATGCCGGTGTTTTTACCTTTGTGTTGGTCTTTGTAGGCGGTGGAAGGGTCGATTACCTTGAGCGCAAGCTGTTCGTCTTCGTCATCTTGTTCAATCACGAAGACATTCGCAAAGCCTCCTTCGCCGATCTTCTCCTTGACCGTTAGCTCGGGATGATGCGCACGCATGATCTTGTTGAGATCTTTGCGCGAAAGATTATCAATTGTCCCAAGCTTCTTTTCCTTGTCCTTGAAATCAGGACCAGAAGTATTTGTCTTGCTGTTGCGCGAATGCGGCTTGTTACTGGACGAGGATTGGTTCTTGGCGATAGGTTTTCTTGCTGTGCCTTGTGGCTTGTTGGCGGGATGCGCCTTGTCCATGAGGCTGTTTAGCTCTTCGGGAGGCATGATTTTTGTACTCTCATTGGCCATAGCTAGATATCCTCCGTGTCGGTTGCGTACATGATGATGATCGAGCTGTTGTCAATGTAGCTTTTGTCGGGTGTTTTCCGATGCATGAACTCGATCAACATCTGTGCCGGGTTTTCTCCTGTGTTGAAGTCCTTGTATGCTAATAGTCTGTTTTTCAAGAGCGTAATGTCTTCCGTCCAATCGCTCATGACAATGAATATGTCATTGTCTTTGCAGGAATCAAGATAGACATGTGGCTCGATCTTTTTCGCTTGCCCAAAGCATTGGATAAGCGTATGTCCATCCGATGGCTTGATCGCTTCTGGGTCAATGCCTTGGTCAAGCTTCCGTTGCGCCAATGTGTCGATATGCGCCAAGGGTGTCAGTTCCCTGTCGCGTAGAAGAAAGATGGGTGAATCCCCGACATTGCACGCAATGAAATGATTGTCGTTGACGTATAGGGCGGACATTGTCGCAGCATATGCCCTTTCGCGGCCTTCAACATGTCGGGCGTAATTGCGCACTGTTTCATCGGCGGCTAGGACGCTGCGGCGTATATAGTCTTCGTTCCCCAATAGGAACGAAGGGAAATGTTCGATCATTGCCTGGACGACGATCTTGGATGCGCTTGCCGAATTGGCGAATTGGCTCACGCCATCCGACACCACGGCAAGGCATCCATCCTGAATGTCGTGGATGACACTTTCACAGGCACTCTTATCTCCATCCAGCATTTGCGTTTCTTCAATCGAATAGTATCCGATGTGGTCTTGGTTTTCTTCCTTGGTGCCAATGTCTGTCGCGGCATAGATTTTTATAACTTTGTCATTCATCGATTTCCTTTCCTTTCCTTTCCAAACTATTCTATCATACGGCAAAATAGAAATTTTGGCAGATCATTTTTTTCCTCTTCGCATTTCATTGGCGAAAGGGAAAACGAGTGGGAGATACCGAAACGATATTTTCAATCGTTCCAGCATATGGTACTTGACATGAAGCGATGCGTGTCGTATCATCGAGGCTCAAGATTGAATGACAGGAGGACATGATCAATGGAAACACTTGCGAGCAACCGCAATCTTTTTGTGGAACTTGATGAAGAAAGCGAAAGAATCCAGAAGCTGGAGGAAGAACTTGCGCAGTTGAAGCGTTTGCATAAGGAACATCTTGACCGTGTCAATGAAATGGCAAGCTTTAACATGGATGAGGGATACGAGGATCGCCTCTTCAAGTATATCTTTGGCAATCCAGCCAACAAGGAATGGGCATTGTCCCTGCACAATGCGCTTACGGGCGCGCATGGCACGGATACTAGAATGATCAAGGTTGATGCTATTGGGGAAACGGTGTACATCAGGATGAAGGATGAAACATGCTTGTTGGTATCGTTTGACATGCATCTATTGGGACTCAAAGGCATGCCTGACGATGATATGCCAAGGCGCTATATCGTCTATGGGGGAAAAATGTACGCCAAGTACGATGATGGGCCACAAGAAAGAGCAGGGTATAGCAAGAAAATCCACCTGCCAACCCCTATGTGCGTATGTCTTTGCAATGGGGAAGATGAAGAGGAAAAACAGGAGCTGACGCTGGATGCCGGTGGTTTTGGCGTAAAAGTGAGAATGTTTAATGTCAATGCGCCCGGCAACAAGGAAATTGTGGAGACATGCAAGCCACTTGGGGAATATATCTGGCTTTTGACAGAGATCAGACGCTATCAGGCAGACGGAAAGCAGATTGGCGAAGCCGCTAGCCTGGCGCTTGAGGCAATGCCTGATGATTTTGTCGTCAAGGGATATTTGCACGCCAACAGGCAAGCCGTCCAGGATATGCTCGTGGCGGAATATGAAAAGAAGATTGAATTGGAATGGATCATGGAAGAATACGCCAAGGCATGCGCGCTTAAGGATAAAAACAACCAAGAATAGCGACAGTGTTGAATCGATGCGGCATATGTGGTAAAATACATTTGGTTATCTGGATGCCATGTGGCATTTTAGCATGAAGATTGATCATGGAGGTGAATATGTTAACGATAGATAATCTTAGGCAGTTTGGCGTCAATGTTGAAGAAGGCTTGGGCAGGTGCATGAACAACGAGATGTTCTACCTGAGAATGGTGAATATGTCATTGGCGGACAAGAATTTCGATATCCTGGCAAAAGGTGTGGAAGATGGAGATCGAAAGACTTCGTTTGAGGCAGCGCATGCCTTGAAAGGTGTTCTCGGCAACTTGTCGTTAACGCCTCTCTACGAGATTGTCCAGGTCTTGACGGATCAATTGCGCAGCGAAACGGCGGATGTTTCCGGTGCCAAGGAAATGGTGGTGCGTTTGACAAAACTGAAAAATGATTTGAATGATTTGGCGAAATAGCAAATGGAAGGCAAGCCTTTTGCGGTAAATAGAAAGTTGTTGGTCGGGGGATGAACGAAGAGTTGGAAAGAAAGCGAATTGGCGGGAAAAGGACGATACTGATTGTTGACGATGAGATGGTCAACCGTTTTATGCTTGGCAATATCTTCGAGGGGCTTTACGAGATATTGTACGCCGAGGATGGCGGTCAGGCAATGGACATTATTCGTGAACAAGGCAGCTCGATATCATTGGTTCTTTTGGATTTGGTCATGCCTGTTATGACAGGCATGGAGGTTCTTCATGCAATGAGGGCAGATAAGACGCTGCAGGGGATTCCTGTGATTGTGTTTACATCCGACCAAAAGGCGGAAGTGGAATGCCTGAAGCTTGGAGCAATGGACTTTGTCTCCAAGCCCTATCCGATTGCTGATGTGATTCTCGCCCGTGCCGCACGAACAATTGAGTTGTCCGAAGACAGGACGCTCATTGATGAAACGGAAAGAGATCAATTGACCGGACTGTACAACCGGGAGTTTTTCTACCGGTATGCCGATCAGATCGATAAAACGAACCAAGGCACCCAGATGGATGCGGTTGTCGTTGACATCCATCGCTTTCATATCATTAACGAACGGTATGGCAAGGGATATGCGGATGATGTCTTGCGGGAATTGGCGGGAAAGCTGGAAAAAGAGGCACAAAAGCTCAATGGCATTGTAGGAAGATTGGCGGCGGATACGTTCCTTGCGTATTGGCCGCACGTTGAAAGCTACCAGGAAGTCTTCGACGCATTGTCTTTCGACAATGCGGGAAGCGAAGAGACGCATGTTCATTTGCGCATGGGCGTATATGAAAAAGCCGACATGGACCTTGACATTGAGCGAAGGTTTGATCGCGCCAGAAGCGCCTCTAACACGGTCAGGGGCATGTTAACGACGGCCATTGGCGTATATAACCAAGAGATGCATGAAAAGGAGATCTACGCCGAACAGTTGGTCGAGGAATTCCCCGGGGCGATACGCGAGGGGCAGTTTATTATTAACTTCCAACCGAAGTTTGATATCCAGCAAAGGGTTCCCGTACTTGCTGGAGCAGAGGCATTGGTACGCTGGATCCACCCCAAGCAAGGAATGATCAACCCAGGCGTGTTCATTCCCCTGTTTGAGGAAAACGGCTTGATCCTGGAGATGGACAGGTATGTCTGGCGCGCTACGGCGGCGCAGATCCACGATTGGAAGAAACGCCTGGGATTCTCGGTACGTGTATCGGTCAATGTCTCAAGGATCGACATGTACGACCCACAGCTCATTAACACATTCAAATCCCTTTTGGAAGAATATGAGCTGGATGCTGGAGACCTTGTGCTAGAGATCACTGAATCGGCGTATACCAACGATTCGGGGCAGATCATCGAAACGGTAAATGAACTTCGCAGCCTAGGTTTCATGGTGGAGATGGACGACTTTGGCACAGGGTATTCCTCCCTGAACATGATCCACCGCTTGCCAATCGATGCCTTGAAGCTGGACATGCAGTTTGTGCGCGATGCCTTCCGCGATGGAAGGGATACCCGTCTGATCGAAGTGATCATTGAGATCGCCGACTATTTGCATGTGCCAGTCATTGCGGAGGGAGTGGAAACCCACGAACAAATGCTTGCTCTCAAGGCAATGGGATGCAAGCTGGTCCAAGGCTACTATTTCTCACGTCCTGTTCCAGCAGCAAGCTTTGAAAAGTTCCTTGTTGAAAGGATCGAACACGACAACAAAGAGGCAATCAGGATCCTCATGCAATCGAGCCAAGGCAAGGAGGCAGGCACCAAGAACAAAGGCGAAGTGAACATTACAACCATCAAGAAACAGTTCCTGCCCATGTTGAAGTGGCTAAGCGACCAGATCCCTGGAGGTTTCTTTGTCTATCGGGCGGATGAATCACAGGAAATCATTCTGGCAAACAAGACAATGTTGCATTTGTTTGGCTGCCAGACGATGGAAGAATTCAAGCGCTTGACAGGAAACACATTCAACGGGATTGTCCACCCGGACGACCTCGAGGCGACCCAAAGCTCCATCCTGCGCCAGATCGCAGCTTCTGGCGCAGAGAACATGGATCATGTGGAATACCGCATCATCGCCAAGGATGGCAGCGTCCATTGGCTGGATGACTATGGACACCTGGTAAACCTGGAAGAGCTAGGAGGTGTATACTTCGTATTTGTTTCCGATATCACCGAGAAACACAAAGACCGTGAAACCACTAGGCGGTCCAACAACATGTACACCACCCTCAGCAACCAGATTGACGATGAAAGGAACGAATTTCTGTCCATAGCCAGGGTGAACCTGACAGCCACTGTCGTCAGTGCCATCACGGGAACCGAACTGTATGAATCCGACTATGTTGGATCATCATTCGAATCATTCATGGAAAGCAGGGTATACAGCTTTATCTTCGATGACGAGAGGAAACGCTTTGCCCAGATATTCAATCTCGAAAATCTCTTGCGGAATTACGAGAAAGGGGAAAATCCACCTAGAATGGTTGGCTATTGCCATAGGCAATCGGGAAGGCAATGTTTTGTCCTATTCCGGGGAAACCTTGCGTCCAACCCTGCCGATGGCTCCATCACCCTGTTCTTAGAGGAAAGGGTGTACGACAAAGAACACGTAGGCATGGTTCTAGAAACGAGCGTATTGCCGATCAGATACAGCATGGTTGCATATGTGTGGCGTGACCATCTCCATGCGATCTATGGCTATGACAAAGACGTATCGTATTCTTCATACATCGGTCAATCATTGTCGTTGTTGCCGGAAGAACAGAAGCAAGCAACTGCTGAGGCATTGTCCATGAGGACAATCGCCGCCAAGCTAGCCTCTAGCAATGAATATATCGTGGAAACGATAGACAAACGCCTTGCTTTCTACAAAGACAACCTAGAGAGAGAATTGTTCCTGCTGTTGGTGGCAGAGAAATGACTATGCAAAAGAAGCAGCCATATGGCTGCTTCTTTGATGTAGTCGTGGGGAAAGAAAACGGATGATCTCAGCTTTTCTTTGCGTAGAAAAGTCGCTTAACGCATGAGCAACAAAACCATTTAAACGATTGATAATTGTTTTGTTTGTTGTATTGATATCTTTGCTTACCTCAATTGAGGTAAATGATTTCTTCCTCATGCACACTTTTCACAAGCTCACATACTTTTTTTGCGTAAAGTAGCATCATGCCAAGGAAATAATGGGTCTAAGATCTCAGGATGAGACATCTATAGGGATTCATAATACTCATTCACATCATATGCAAAGTATTCCTCTAGCGACCCTATTCCATGAAAGCCATAGCCATTCATGTCAAGGATATATCCAGACAACAGACGCGCTGTTCTTCCATTGCCATCTTCAAAAGGATGGCTCTTGACCAACTCGTAATGGACAATCGCCGCAACAATCAAAGGATGATCATCCGTTGCATTGACATATTCAAGCAATTCACTCAACAACATAGGGATGTTGCAATATTCAGGTGTGAAAAAGGCAAGCGCCATTTCTTAACGAAAGACTGAAATATTAGGGTTTCCTTCTGACCCCATTGGATCACAAGCAATACAACCTTTCACTATACACTAAACTGTTACGTTATATCGCTTTTTTGTTTGGCATTCTGGACTTTATGCTTACAATAAAACAACCGCTAGAATTGAACGACATTCCTGTTTGTATCCTATAGCTGAATCCCTTTCGGCATCCACTTATTATGGGAGAAGCTGGCAAATGCGTGGAAAAGATTCTCCAACACATGCCGCATAATCGTTCGGCAGCCAAAGATCATGATTAAATCATTCATCCTATGATCATTATTCCTCCCGCACTTCTAGTCGTTGGCAGGGGGCTACTGGATACACTCATGCAAAACGCTTGGCAATATGGAAGTTCATGTTGCAAGCATGCATAATATGATGTAATATAGTGATGACGCCTGATATCAACGTCTCAGACGTTATAAGGAGGATCTGTGGTTAAGATATTAAAAATCAGGGCAGAGGGGCTGCCGCTTTATAAACAACCCTTGGTTCTTACATTCACTGCAATGCAACGTGTTCATGAATCGCATATGAATGCTGTGTCAAATCTATTTGGCAACGTGTATGTGAATCATGCTGAAGCGTTCATTGGCTTGAACGCAACTGGTAAGACAATGACATTGAATGTTATTTCATTTGTATTCTCACTCTTAAGCGCAAAGCCATTGAACTCTATCGAAACCCCAATGCTTATGTACAGTGATAAGAATGTTACTTTCGATGTTGATTTTTTTGCGGATGGCAAGTTATATCACTTGAAAAGTGAAATCGCTAAAAAAAAGCAAGCAAATAGGATTGATCCTAATGAGAGTGAGTCATATTTAATCTTGAATGAAAAACTATGGATAAGGCAAGTTAACACTAGGATGAATAAGTCTCATCTATTTGATTATGCTGGGCTTGAACCGACCATGGAACGTAGTACATTCGAGAAATATCTACCGGCAGATGTGAGTATCATGGTAACTTTAAACAAAGAAATGGATGGTGGAATAAAATTCATTGATTTGACTGTATTTACTAACAACAATACATTTTACACATTTGGCGATTTTGTTCCCAGCGAAATCATATCAATGCTTGATCCAAGCATTGCGTCTATTTCACGAGAAGGTTTCAATGATAAACCATGCATTAAACTTAAATTTAAGAATGGATCAGAATACACTATATTCGAGCGATATGAACTAAACAAGTATTTATCGTCAGGAACAATCAAGGGAATATACATATTTGAAATTTTGGCAAATGTCTTGGAATTGGGTGGTTATATGATTGTTGATGAATTAGAAAATCATTTCAATCATGAGCTTGTCGCAACATTGCTAAGGATATTTTTGAACAAGCGGACAAACCCGAAAGGAGCCGTGATAATATTCTCAACGCATTACCCAGAGCTTCTCGATGAGCTTCAAAGGAACGATTCCGTATTCATTACCCGGAAAAACGATGGACTTGCGACAGAAAATTTGAACGACTTGCTGAAGCGGAATGATTTGAAGAAAAGCGAAATATATGAAAGTAGCTTTCTTGGTGGAACGGCACCAAAGTATAGTGCGATCGATGCCTATCGTAAAAGTATTATAGCTCGCTTGGGAGGATAAATGATAGTTGAAATTCCCAGTAATTGTCCAGTCGCGTGTATATGCGAGGGAGGGGCTGAAACAGCAATCATCAATATTCTTCTTGATGCGGGGAAATTGATTTTCAAAAGTTCTCAATTGATAGAGGATGAGCCTCTTAGGCGAACTTCAGGCAAGGAGTTTTGCGAAAGATATTTAAAGAAAGACTTCGAATCTAAAGTATATGTGATAAGAGTGATAGATTCGAAACGTGAAAATTTTAAAATTACCCAGCAATATAAGAGTAAAATTGAACAAGTTATTGATGTTGTTACGTCTCCTGAAATTGAAATGTTGATAATAATTAGCGAAGGAATGTATGATGATTACAAAAATTCGAATTATAAGAAGCCAAGTGAATATTGTAAATCGAAATTGAAGATTAAATATGTGAAATCTCCTAGCTATTATCAAGATAAATTTGGCAATGATGTTGATTTTTTGATAAAATGTATTAAGGAATATAGTAGAGTTCATAAGCAAGATGAAGATAAAGCTACACTTTATGACTTAATTAAAAAATAACGATGTATGACGACTGATTTGAACTTTTCTATACTTGGACGCATAAATAGGTAGAATTCAGTATCGTCTGCCTGCTGTTATATGCGGAACGATTGTAAATATCTGGAACAGATATTTACAATCGTTTCAGTATAAAACGTTTCGACCATGTCATAGATTACCTTTCTGTTTCCTTGGGTATCATGCATTTTTTTCAATTGCTCTATTTCCTCGGGATGCAGGTCAAGCAAGGATTCCTCGGCTTTGGTTCCGTAATCTCCACATGGAAAAAGCCAGCGATTGCGTTGATATGGCGCATAAACGATGTGTTCTCGCCATTTTTCTATTTTGTAAAAGCGACTTCGTTGATCCCCAGGTGCCTTGCGAGTTCTATCTGTTTGAGGCATCTAATCCCAAGTGTTTTAAGGGTGTGGTCCAGCACTGGGTTGTATTCCCTTTTGTTTTCTTTCATTTTTTCTTCCAAATAGTCAAATAACACAAGCTTCATGATCACATATTGATAATTTCCTGGCTGTGTGCCATTGTATAGTTAACCAGAAGCCCGCGAATATCTATAGTGGCTTTGATCACTCTATAACAGACATTTGTACTGTCGCATTATGCCCCATTATGGTAGAATGATGGATATGCAGGAAGCAGCCGGGAAAGGCAAGCGAAAAGCATGCTTCATTGAGGTGTTATGATGAGAATATGTGAGAGATGTGGCGTACAGATGCTGGAAGGATTTAGCTCTGGCAGCCATGGCATAAGATTGACAAGAGATGGGTTGTTGGATCGAACGCCAGTCGCAGAACTGAAATACGCTGTTTGCCCGCAATGTGGCAAGGTTGAGGCGTATGTTGAGGAACTTGATCGGATCAAGGAACTGGCGGAAAAGAATAGCTGATTGTTTGGGTGTATGCGGAGCGTAGGTTGTCTTTCGATCATTTACGAATTAACATACTGTTGCAAGGAGGAAAAATCTATGAATCAGTATGTTACAGGAGCGATGATCAAGCGTTTGCGTGAAGGCAGGAAGATGACCCAAAGCCAATTAGCGAGGAAAATCATGGTCAGCGACAAGACGATATCAAAATGGGAGACGGGCAGGGGATACCCCGATATATCCCTTGTCGAGCCCTTGGCAGCAGCCCTTGGCGTGTCGGTGATCGAGTTGTTTTCGGGCGAGGATGTCGTGAATACCAACAAGTCATTCAACATGTTACGGATGAAGATCCATGTGTGTCCCATCTGTGGAAACATGATACAGAGTACAGGAGAAGCAGTGGTGAGTTGTTGCGGAATTGTCTTGCCAGCCCTTGAGGCAGAGGATGAGGATGATGACCATCAAATGTACATGGAACGGGTTGAAGACGAATACTATGTCGCACTGCGACATGACATGAACAAGAATCATTACATTTCCTTCATCATGGCGATGAAAGACGATGGATGCGAAATCAAGAAACTGTATCCCCAGGGGAATGCCGAGGCTCGCTTCAAGATTGCAGGAACCAGGCATATCTTGTACTATTGCACGCATCATGGGCTGTTCAAGGTGCCGATGAAACGTATTACAACAAAAAGTTGAGACGAAGGAGAAAAACAATGATCGTAAACAGTGGGTTTAGAAAAGAAGGCTTTGATGCCTATGGTGACACTGTCTTGAAAAAAGAAGACATGGCGTATTGGCTGGACAGGGAGGAAAGATTAGATCCCGCAGGCGTGGCATTGGGGCTCGACGAGGAGATTGAAGAAGTAGAGCCTGATTTCTTCGACTTGTTACCGACGATCAACGATGTGTGGATCAATAATCCCCATTGCAAGATCCATATGACAAAGAAGACCATAAAGCTGTTCCAAGCCAATCATGTCATACTGCGTGGCGTGTATGATTCGGTTGCGGAAGAATTGGCGCGTAAGTATCATCTTCGCTTTCTTCACCTGGATGTAAAACTTGCTAAGGTAGGAGATTATTTTGATCGTGGGAGTGATATGATCACCTTGCGTTTTCGCACAGATGGGACGGTATATATACACCAGGATGCTAGTTGCCAAGGCATATCCGCTGGAAGCATTGGTGGAGCTGAAAATAGCTTTGACATCCCAAACGACTTCTATCTGAAGATGACGGTTGAGCAAGTAGCCGATATGTGTTGGGGCAGTTGTTATCGGGAAATGATTGAGAATGGAACGCTTGCTGATTTTATGGCGAAAGCAAGAGAGAAGAATGGCTTTATGCTAGATTTCACTGAACGATAATTTGCTGCAGGAGTAAATGATGAACATACAAGATATCGATGCATACGTCAGGGAAAAAGAACCAAATATATGCCAGATATGCGCTTGGAAAGATGGGAAAGAAGTCTTGTCCAAAGAGTGGAATGGATACAAGAAAAACGACTGCACACACATTATGTCGGCTACCAAGAGCATTGTTGCTCTTCTCTTTGGCATTGCGATTGATCGAAACATGATAACAAGCGTGGATGAGAAGGTGATTTCCTTCTTTCCCGATTATGTTGTAAAGCGAGGGGAAAAGACAATCTACGATGTTACCATCAGGCATCTTTTGACCATGCGTGCGCCTTACAAGGGGAAAGGCGACCCATGGTCAAAAGTATGCGCAAGTGAAAACTGGACATTCTCTTCGCTTGATTTCCTTGGCGGAAGAAAAGGAATGACCGATACATTTGACTATCGGACAGTCTGCCTGCATATTCTATCGGGAATCCTATGGAAAGCAACGGGAATGAAGACGGTGGACTTTGCGAATGCATATTTGTTTTCACCATTGGGTATTCCGGAACACGAGAACTTCTTTGCGAAAAGCGCCGAGGAACACAAACAATTTACCGTTTCCAAGACTCCCAAAGGAAACATATGGTTTGCAGATCCAGATGGATTGGGAACACCTGGGTATGGATTGTGCATGAGTGCAGCAGACATGGTGAAAATCGGGCAGCTTTGCCTGGATAAAGGGATATGGGAAGGAAAACGCATTGTTTCCGAAGAATGGATAGACAAGATGATTGAACCAAGAGCTGTTGAAAGCAAATACTTCCGTGGTATGCAATATGGCTATCTTTGGTGGATCATTCATCCGGAAAAGAACATCTACGCTGCCATAGGAAACAGTGGCAATGTCATCTATGTCAATCCAGAAGAGAACATTGTCGTTGCTGTTTCGTCCTACTTCAAGCCAACGGTTTTTGATCGGGTGGATTTCATTGAGGAGATTCTTCTTCCATGCCTGAGATAATGACGCTACGTCCCACGCCATTTCCCAAGAGTCGTATTCAGGCGATACTGGATCAACATGAGATCATGGTAAATCATTACGCAAGGGAGTACTTTGCTCATCCAAGGTTTGTAACCGAGCAAGCAGAGGAAACCATTTTAACCATTGTATCTCTACGGGAAATTGGCTTGGAACATAGGGCGACATTGGCAGAAATATCCCGTCAAATAGAGAAAAAAGGCTTTCTGCCTTGTCTAGCAAACACAGGTCTGTTTCTTCGCCTGGTGTGGAAACACCAGCAACAGAGTAATAATTCCATTCTTACGGGAACACATGACGCGCCTGACCAGGCGGTCATGGTGTTCTCTGAATTGCTCGAAAGGGATGATGCTTTTCCCAAGGGGCTGTATCTTCGCAATGTTAATGGGCAGCTTTGGTTGCGTGGCTACACATGTGATTCCTTGTATCGGTTTCCCGCTGATGCCATGTTTGCCATAGGGATGCCAAACACCTATGGTCAATCGCAAAATGAAGGGACATGATGGCACGAAAGATTACACCTGAAGAAAGAAACATCCTGTTGGAGAATCCTGAACTGGTCATGTTCGATCCATACGGCGTTTTCAAGACGCATTGTTGTACTCTGGGCAAGGCACTCATTCTTCCCAGTCTCACGGGCTTGTTCTTTTTCCTGTGGGGCTTTCTATGCCCTGATTTTATCAATGCCCATCCGATGTTTTTTGCTGGAAGTGGATGTGTCGCATTGGTCATTGCCAGTGGATGCTTGCCAATACTGTATTATTGGCTGGATGACAGGAATTTTCGCAAGGCCAGGGAAGAACATTACGCAACGCAATTGAAGTTCCTGCTTCCAGAGGAACTTCAATGCCAGATCGCTCATGTACAATGGGTCACTTACGAGAAGGCGGAAGGGGGATGGCTCCTTGATGGCAAGGAAGGAATGTTTGGCTATGTTTCTTACGTGAACTACTTCAGAATCGACCCAGATACCGATCTTGCGGTGATAAGCGGCGGCGATAGATTCTATGCGTATATCAAACCTAACATAAAGACAGAAAGCTTTTATAGATCATGATTACCAGAAAAGAAATAATAAGTGGGTTTTATGAACAAATAGACGAGGATGGTCGTTTACAAAGACATCGCCATGGTCAGTTGGAGTACATCACGACCATGGCCTATATCCATCGTTACACAACAAAAGGATCAAAGGTTCTTGAGATCGGAGCAGGAACCGGCAGATATTCCATTGCGCTAGCAAATGAAGGAATGGATGTTACGGCTGTTGAATTGGTTGATAGCAATCTTGCCATCCTAAGGGAACACAGCAAGTGGATATCGAACATCCAGTCATGCCAAGGCGATGCGACAGATCTTAGTCGCTTTGCGAATGACTCGTTTGATGTGACATTATCTCTTGGCCCAATGTATCACTTGTATGAGGAAGAAGAAGTAAATCGGGCGATTGACGAAGCCATTCGGGTTACCAAGCCTGGTGGCATAATGCTGTTTTCTTTCCTGTCTGTGTATGCGATCATGTTTGCAAATTACTTTTACGGCAACTGGACATTCGGGCAGGAAGAAAACTTTACTGCCGATTACCAGGTGAAGCATTTCAAGGAACAGCTCTTCACTGGATATGACGTAAGGGAATTTGAAGAGCTGTTCCTTGGTAAACCAGTCGATTGGCTCACAACGGCAGGGGTGGACGGCATGCTGGAAACTATTGAAAAGCAACCTGATTTCTCGCTCTCCGATGCTGAATTTGCTAGTTTCGCCAAATGGTATCTAGCATTTGCTGAGAAACGGGAATTGTTGGGAAGCACGAATCACCTTTTGTATATCTGTCGAAAACAGCATGATATGTAATTGACAGCTAAAAGAAATAATATGTTATAGATGACATGGAGGTTGAGGAATGGATTCGAATACTTCATCGTTGACAAGCATTGCGACTCTTCGTACTGAAAATGTAAAGCCATTGAACCTGCTTGTATTCCAAACGGATTTCACGTACAAAGAAGGGGCTGTAGCCGCCATGTATGGCGTTGTAAGAAGCGTTAGCCGTGATGTTGAAATCATCACGGCTACCCATGAACTGCCACAGTATGATATCTGGAGTGCTTCTTACAGATTAATGCAATACCTACGGTTTTGGCCAAAGGGAACCGTGTTTGTCTCGGTAGTAGATCCAGGGGTAGGAACATCCCGTAAGGCTTGTTGCGCCTTGACGAAAGATGGATACTACATTTTCACGCCAGACAATGGCACATTGACCCATGTGGAACAAGTTCACGGCATTCGAGAAATCAGGGAGATCGATGAATCGATAAACATGTTGAAAACCGACTTGCGCTCTTGTGTATTCCATGGTCGTGACCTGTTTGGTTATTGTGCCGCAAGGCTTGCTGCGGGAATTATTACTTATGATCAGGTTGGCAGTGCCTATGACCCTAGGGAAATTGTTAGGCTAGCTATCCAGGAACCAGTCATTACCAAAGGGAAAGCGACAGGAATACTGGAAATCATCGATCCGAATTTTGGCAATGTATGGACGAATATTCCAACCAATGATTTTGTCAAGGCTGGTTTCTCGCAAGGCGATATGGTTCATGTTATTCTGCGCCATGGCGAAGAGTTGCTATATGACAGGGACACATTGTTTGCTAGGACATTTGCGGATGTGGACAAGGGAGAGACACTGATCTACAACAACGAACTAATGCATATATCGCTTGCGATAAACCAAGGAAATTTCTTAGCAACTTACCATGCTGGACACGGCAGCGAGTATCACATAGAATTTATGAAGAAATGACAAGAAGGAGAAATGAATCATGGCGGAAATTAATTATCACGATGGGTTTCATGGCACATACAGAATTGGCGATCAGACACTGGTCATTGGCTCAGAAGCAATCATGCCATATGACATGACATACGGGGCAATTGCGTCTTGCTTGTATGCTACATTCCTAGGCATTGCTAAGACGAAAGACATTTACGTCAAGGATGCACATGTATCGATCAATGGAAGAAAACGTACGACCATTCCAATGACATTAGAGTATATTTCCATTGACATTACTGTGGATACAGAAGCTGAAGAAGCAGATGTCAAGGCATGCATGGATCAAGCTATCCAAAACTGCTCCATGGTGCAAACATTTGTCAAAGTGGCAGAGATTGATTGCACGGTAAAAGTCGGAACTGTTGTGACAAAGGAAGAAAGTGAAGCAGTGATAGCTTGTGGCTTGGATGGAAAGGAATGCTAATCATAACCTTTTGGCATTAGAAGAAAACAGGCTAGAGAAAAATATACAGAAGCTGCTTTGCAAAGGAATTGTGTGAACCATCATTTTGATCAATTGATAAGTGAAAACAGCGCTCTTTGATGCGCTGTTTTTACTGTCAGAATGTTGAATTGTTTTATCTGGACATTTGCCATTCCTGTAGCTGGTGTAATATTTTATCAGCAACTTCCTGATGCTTCATTTGATATGTGTGACCAGTCTTTTCGATGAAGATCAGGCTATTCTGGGCAGACGTTGGCATATGTGAATTCAAGTTTTTTAAAAACTCGGTTGGATCGCCATCGGTGAAATTGTCATATGTGCCCACGAGCAGCGCTCCGGTATGTGTAATTTGTTCCGCTTGGGAGAAGTCGTTGTTTTTTGCCGTATGCACATTGTTTAGCATGTCTGAAAACAACCAATCATATGCTGTGTAGGCAATGCAATCCACCCACCCCATGAAGGGAAACGGTAACATTTTGTTCCCATCCCCACGATCAACCTGATCCTTGATCATTTGTTTTTGTCGTTCTGTTACATTAGACATCATGTATGTAAGATTCGCTGGCGATAACAAGAAGAAACGTTCAACCCTTGGGTTATACCCAGAGGCACAAGCAAACGGAATTCCAAATCATCTGCATGTAGTAAAATGCGGAAGCCTTGTAGAAATCTGAAACGGAGTTCTGTGGCTTCTGGTATATTTGATTACCGATGCACCGATTGTTATCGCGCCAATGATTAACAAGACCACGGAAATCTGTTTTGTATATGGCGTGGTAGAAATATTGGCGGGATTGTCAGGGTCGACATAGAGAGGGAATTCTTCGCCTATCGTGTATTGTGTATTGCTATCGGTGAAAGACGATGTGTATTTGATGTCATCGTAGTAATACTTGAAAGTCACATCGTATTTCTTTTCGTCATCCTTGTAATATGATTGTACATTTGTTACCACTGCCATTGTCTCGAAATATTCATCAGGTGAATTAACCAGCCATAGTGTTCCGATTCCAATGATGATCATGCCAAAGACGATGAAAAACAACAACTCATGGAATTCAAAGTTGAATCTTGTGCTTTTTCTACGAATGACTTTTTGCTTTAGGTGGATGTTTCTGGAACTATGCTTTATAATGTTTGTCATATAGCAACTCCTTTATGCATAAAGCAATATACCATAGAACATTTAAAAAAGCAACAGTATTATATGCCGATGGCTTGGCTAGGATTCACGCATGGTGACCTTGGAAAAGTAGGTCTGTAGTTTTTCTGGTGTCGTCTGTAGTTCTGTTTTGAACCACCATTTGATCGCTTCGATAAAGGCAGAACAATAGTAGTTCCTGTAGAAATCATCGGGGATGTCTTTCTGATGAATATCATACCTTAGCATCAGTTGGGCAAATTGATCCCTGAAGTAGCTCCAAAACAGATTGGAGCTTTCGCAGGCAAAGATCCTGGCGTAGCGTGTCTTGTCGTCCTTGAGGTGGTAGAGGACGTGCGTCAATGCATCTGAAAGGGAGTTTTCAGATGCGGAGAAATCGTGGGATGATTCCTTGGCGGGATGGGACGCAAAGATATGATTGAATAGGTTTTCGCAAGTACTTCGCAATAGTTCGTCTTTTGTCTCGAAGTGGGAATAGAATGTGCTTCTGGCGATGTTTGCCTTGTCGATGATGTCCTGCACGGTGATATGCTCGTATTTCTTCTGCGCAAGCAATTCCTCGAATGAAACAAGGATTGCTTGCTGTGTCTTTTGTTGTCGTCTGTCCATTGTTTTTGTACATTTTTGTGGATTTGTCCGATATCGAACAAATGCATGAAGATGATTATTCATTTCCTTTCCAAAGACAGTATATCATACAGACTGTAAGGAAGTGAACAATATGTATGATAACTTGAGAGCGATACTATATGCCATTTTGGCAGCTATACTCTATTCTCTCATGACCCCTGTGTCGAAGCTTTTGTTAATTAGCGTATCTCCTGTAAAGGAGGCTGGCTTATTGTATCTTGGGGCAGGCGTGGGCATGTCGATTGTATATGTCTTTGGGAAGAAAGGCGACATGCCTTCTGTGCGCAAGGAGGATACAAAGTATGTTCTTGCTATGGTTGTATTGGATATGTTGGCTCCAGTTTGCCTGTTGGCTGGGTTGTCGATGTCTACGCCAGAGAGTGTTTCTTTGTTGAATAATTTTGAAATTGTCGCAACGGCGACTATTGCCATGGTTTTCTTCAACACAGACTCCGCAAATATTAGGTAATATTGGCTCTTTCGGAACCTGTGTCCAAAACGTTTCTTGGCTGGTTCTCTAATCCGAGGAGAGTAGACCCGCCAAGCTTCCAGAGAATGCTATTTTTTCGGTGGAAGGGGGACGCCTGAAATATCAACAATAAGAAAAGAAGTTAGGGACACATAGAAATGCTTCATGGCCTTATGCGAACGTTCGCGTAATTGCTCCCAATAGTTTTCGAATGCGTACAGACCACCTTCACAAAGCAGTCTATGCCTGAAGGCTTAAGGGCATCCATCTCCCTCGGTACTGCATACCTTCCATTTGACGCATGTCTTGCCACGTATAATCCCACCTGAATATAGTATTACCTAATACAATGGTGGATTATACACCAATTAGGAAATGACGTGAAGCATGCCGAAACAAGAAGCGTCAACGGTTTTACGCTGGTTATTACCTAATAGTCATCTTGTTACCTAATATTTAAGGAGTCTGTGCTTCAAAGAACACATTACCAAACGCCTTGCGTTGGCGATTGCCATCATCATATTATCGTGTGTCCTCCTGTCATTTGATGGAAATGATTCTCTATCTTTCTCGAAGGGGTCTTTGCTTGTTCTTCTTGCTTGTGTTTGCTGGGGGTTTGAAAACAACTGCACAAGATCTTTAGCAAGAAAGGACACCAGGCAGATTGTCATGATCAAGGGATTTGGTTCTGGCATGGCTTCTTTGGTGTTGTCAAGATTGGTGGGTGAAGGGGAGGCTTCGCTTGCGTCTTGTGTGTGGGTCATGTTGTTGGGTTTTTGTAGCATTGGCTTAAGCGTTTATTTCTATGTCTTGGCACAGGCAAAGATTGGTGCAGCCAAGACAAGTGCATATTATGCTGTGGCTCCCTTTGTCGGGGTATTGTTGTCGTTGGTTCTGTTTCGGGAAATACCTGGGATGATGTTTTGGCTATCGTTTGTAATCATGGCTTTGGGAGTGTATGTATCACTGGATGCATAAAATAATTGACATGTGGTCGTGAGTCTACTACAATAAGTGAACTTGCGATCACTTTTTTGTTTTGAGAAGATAGGCAGAAGGTCGTAAAGACATGGAGGATAGATCAATGGTTGCGGTATTATATGTACATGGAAAAGGGGGAGATGCCTCGGAATGCAAACACTACAAGCCCTTTTTCCCAGATTGCGAAGTGATAGGACTGGATTATAGGTCATTTACGCCATGGGATGCAGGGAAAGAGATCTATAAGATGGTTGAGGGATGGAAGGAAAAGCATGGGAAGGTTATCATGATTGCTAATAGCATTGGTGCCTACTTTAGCATGTGTTCTCACATTGATGGGATGGTGGAGCGGGCATTCTTTATCTCGCCTGTAGTGGATATGGAAAAGCTGATTTGCGATATGATGGATTGGGCAGGTGTTACCGAGAAGGAATTGAAGGAACAAGGGGTGGTTCATGCTTCGTTTGGCGAAGATTTATCGTGGGATTATTTGTGTTGGGTGAGGGTACATCCCATGAAATGGGATGTACCAACCGATATACTGTATGGAGAAAAAGATACATTGACATCCTTTGAAACAGTCAAAGGGTTTGCTTGCACGCACAATGCGAGCTTGACTGTCATGGAGGGTGGCGAGCATTGGTTTCATACGGAAGAACAGATGCGGTTTCTGGATGGATGGCTGTGGAATTGCCTGGGCAATGAAGCCACAGAAATCTGATCCCAGATATTTGATTGCCCTGATATATTTTTCACAATGGAAAAAAATTAAGACAGTTGCTATAATATATGATAGAAGATCGAGAAAGGGGGGAGAAACATTCCAATGATAGCGTTTAAAGAACTGGAGGATATGACATGAATCCTTCGGAAGAATATTGCTTTGATATTGAAATACAGGAAATACTGACTTGCTTAAGCATTCCGTTTGTGATATATCGACACATTGGCCAACAAGTCGATACACTTGTTGTTTCACAAGGTTTTTGCGATGAATATGGCTTTCGAGAATTGACGGATGCTTATCATTCCTTGCATCCAGACGATAGGGACAGGGTGAAGGAAGCAATGGAACGCTTGGCGAAGCATGATGTTCGTTGTGATATTGTCTGTCGTGCCAAGACATCCAAAGACGATGGCTACGTCCTTTTGCATGTCTTTGGCAAGAGTATATATCCTAAGATAGGGGTGCGCTTGTGTCTTGTCTGGCTGGTTCGTGAGGGAAACAATGCAGCCTTGGCGTATGAGAGAGTCTTGGATGGTACCATGGAACGTCTATCGATGAATGCCAAGGTACGTGGCTCGTATTGCGATTACTTGACGGGACTGCCCAACATGGCGTATTTTTGTGGCTTGGCGGAAGAAGGACGCAAAAGACTACAGGAACAAAACATTGCTTCAGCGATTCTTTTCGTTGGCATGATGGGATTGAAGGATTTTAACCGCAGGCATGGCAATGGCGAGGGGAATCGCTTGATATGCGCTGTCGCAGATATTTTAACAAGATGGTTTGGACGTGAGAATTGCGCTCGGTTTGCGAGTGGGAATTTTGCGGCGCTTTCCAGAGAAGAAGGGTTAGAAGAATGTCTTGAGGAAATGATGGCTGCATGCAACAGCATTAACAACGGGAAAAACTTGCCGATTCGCATCGGGATATATCCCGATCAAATCGAGGAAGTGGAGGTTGACGTTGCCTGGGAAAGAGCCAGGCTTGCTGTGGAAAACAAGCAAAGCCGCAAGGAATCATTCTATTGTTTTTATGATTTGGCGATGCTCAAGGAAGAGAAAGAACGCCAGGATATCATGGAACATCTGGATGAGGCCATAGAAAAAGGATGGATCAAGGTGCATTATCAGCCAATTGTCCGTTGTGCCAATGGAAAGGTGTGCAATATCGAAGCATTGGCGCTTTGGGATGATCCAAAAAGAGGCATGTTGTTACCGGTGTCGTTTGTTCCTGCTCTGGAAGAAGCCATGTTAATACACAAGCTGGATCTATGCATCGCAAAGCAAGTGCTTTGCGACATAAAGTCCATGGAGAAGGAAGGAAACATGCATGTTTCGGTAACCATCAATCTTTCTCGCATCGATTTTGATTCTCTTGACATTGTCCAGGCGATGTGTGACTTGGTGGATGAAGCAAAGGTTGAGCGCAAGATGATCGTCATAGAGATCACGGAGAGTGGCCTGGGAAACGATTTCGACTATATGAAGGAACAGATCGAACGTTTCCGCAGGCTAGGGTTCCAGGTATGGATGGATGACTTTGGCGGTGGATATTCATCGCTGGAAATGCTTCAAAACGTAAAGCTTGACGCGATCAAGTTTGACATGGGTTTCATGATGCGCATGGATGCAGGCAACGAAGCAAGGATCATCCTGGCACAGATGATGAAGCTAGCTACTTCACTAGGGGTGGATACGGTTTGTGAAGGAGTTGAGACAAAAGAACAAGCGCGCTTTCTGCGGGAAATCGGTTGTTCAAAGCTTCAGGGATTCTATTACATGAAACCGTCCTTGCTTGACCAAATCATTGAAAGATACGCCAGGGAATTACCCGATGGGATAGAAGATCCCCGCCAATCCGCCTATTACGACACGATGGGAAGGGTCAATCTTTTCGATTTGTCATTCCTTGCGAACAGGGATGACAGTGTGATAAAGAATACCTTTGACACAGTTCCAATGGGCGTGATGGAAATCAATGAAGAAGGCGACAGGGCAAGATATTCCCGCTATAATCAATTCTTTAGGGAGTTCGTGAAAAGAGCCTTTGGCTTTGATCTCTTTGATCCAAACATAGAGTATCCCGTGCCGCGGGAAGGCGTGGGACATGGCTTTATAAAAGCCATTGAACAGTGTCGTAGCAATGGAACAGATCGGGCGTTTATCGATGAGGAAATGCCTGATGGCACGATGGTTCATTCCTTTGTGCGCAAGATTAACATCAATCCAGTGACAGGAAGCTTGGCGGTTGCGGTCGCTGTTCTTTCAATCACCGATCCAGATGAAAAGACAACCTATGCGGACATTGCCCGATCGCTTGCGGCTGATTACTACAATATCTATGTGATAGACTTGGATACGGATGAATATATCGAATACTCTTCCATGGTTGGCAAAGAGGAATTGGCCATTGAACGTCATGGCGTAGAGTTCTTTGCGTCCGCAAGGCGAGACGCCTTGGAACGCATCTATGAAGAGGACAGGGAATCGTTCTTGAAGAGGTTTTCCAGGGACAACGTTCTCCAGGAATTGGCTGCTCAGGGAGGATTCACAATGACATACAGGCTGATCGATACAGGAATGCCGAAGTATGTCAATATGAAAGCCACCAGGATGCATCGGGGAAATCGCATTATCCTTGGCATCAGTGATGTCGATGCCCAGATGAAGCAACAGGAAGAAGAAAAAAGACTACGACAGGAGAGAGTCTCGCTTGGAAGAATCGCTGCCCTGTCCTCTAGTTTCATTGTGCTTTATACGATTGATCCTTCAACGGGAAATTATACGCAATACAACCCTTCGAATGAATTCGCCAGCTTTGGCCTGGCAAGGCAAGGAGATGATTTCTTTCGTGATGTCAGGCTGGATGCGCCAAAAGCCATTGATTCAAGGGACATGGAGAGACATTTACGCGTTTTGACGAAAGAAAACATGATGCGAGAGATCCAAGCAAACCATTTCTTCATGCACAACTATCGGCTTTTGTTAAACGGACAGTCTGTTCCTGTGAGTTTGAAGGCTACACTGATCGAGGAAGATGATGGCGAAAAGCTTCTCCTTGGTGTTCTCAAAGATGAAAAAGAGGAATATAGGCAAGGCTTTGCGGCAGCCTATGACAAGGCACGAAACAACCTTATCATCTTCACCCACATAGCCCAGGCGCTTGCCAGAGGATGCATAGACCTCTTCTATGTGAACCTGGAAAGCAGTGAGTATATCGAATACCACACAAACGATGAGCGTGGGGTGTTGACCCAGGCACGCCAGGGCAATGATTTCTTTGCTAGCTGCAAAAGAGATGTAAAGCTATATGTGCATCCAGACGACCAGAATATGTTTATCGCTGCCATGGACAGGGAATGCATCGCCAAGGCACTAAGCCAAGACAAGACATTCGAGATGATCTATCGGAGAATCAAAAACGATCATTCCTTCTATGTGAGAATGAGTGTTTCGCGGATCGAGGAAGACAAACGATATATTGTCATCGCTGTATCGGATATCGATGAACTGATGAGAAAACGCTTTGCGGAAGAGAGAATACAAGAGGAACGCATTATCTATGCCCGTCTGCATGCTATCACAGGTAATTTTATATGCGTGTATGTGATTGATCCAAAGACGGGAAGCTACCGTGAATTTAGCGCCATAGACAACTACAAGACATATTTTTCCCAGGAAAAGGAAGGAGAGGACTTCTTTGCCCAACTTCGGAAAGCCGCAAGATTATTCATTCATCCAGATGATGTCAATCGTGTCCTTTCGCTTGTTACCGAGATGAATGTCATGGCAGAGATAGAACGCAGTGGCATCTTTACCCTTGGCTATCGCATCATGATGGATGGAAAGCCAATCCATTGCCAGCTAAAGGCAGCCATGGTGGAAGAAAAAGATGGACCATGCTTGATTGTTGGTCTCAATGACATAGACGCACAAGTCAGACAAGAAGAGGAATACAGAAGATGCCTTGCCCAGGCACAAGCGCAGGCAAACATAGATGCCTTGACAGGCGTTAGGAACAGGCATTCTTTCCTCGAGGCAGAGACTGCCATAGACAGACAGATTGCGGAAGGTCGCCCATCGCCATTTGCAATCGCGATACTCGATATCAACGACTTGAAAAAAGTCAATGATACCGTTGGTCACCAGGCGGGAGACCAATACCTCAAAGATGCAGCAAATATTATCTGTAGCATATTCGACCAAAGCTTCGTCTTCCGAATCGGAGGGGATGAATTCGCAGTGATTGCCCAAAGAGAGGAATATATGTCCATCAAAGACAAGGCCATGGAACTTGAAAGGCATAACCTAGAAGCGTTGCGGACAGGAGGCATTGTCATTGCCTGCGGTATCTCGATATTCAAAGACGATACATGCGTTGCCCAGGTATTTGAACGTGCCGACCATTTTATGTACGAGAACAAAAACGCCTTGAAGTCCATGCGATTTTGAAAAAATACCAGAAAGCTTGACGGTTTTGCTTGTGTCATGTACAATAAGTGAACGAACGATCACTTTGTGACACGGAAGGAGAAACTATGAATGGATTGTATGATGGAGCCATGGCGGCGTTGCCATGGATTGCTGTAGGACTGGTGCTTGCCATCTTTTTCGCAAGATCCGCAAGCCATAAGAAAAAAACAGAAAAGATAGAAGACTATGGCACAGAGGGCATGTCTCTTGGCATGTGCATAGGCGTTGCCATGGCAACGGCCATGCACATGAATGTTGGGCTTGGCCTATCGATTGGCATGGTCATTGGCCTTGCTGTGGGGTCATCCATGAAGAAGGAAGAATAAACCAAGGGGATGCATGATGCTTGAAACAAAACGATTGATTATACGTCGTTGGGAAGACAACGATGCGGAAAACCTGTATGAATATGCCAAAGACCCAGATGTAGGTCCGATCGCTGGTTGGCCTGCCCATCAAGATATTGATGAGAGCAGGGAAGTCATCAAACATGTTTTCACAGGCAAAGAAGCCTATGCCATCTGTCTGAAGACAGATGGCAAGGCCATTGGCGCAATAGAGCTAAAGCTAAACGGATATACCGACATGACATCGCGTGATGATGAGTGCGAGCTAGGCTATTGGCTTGGCAAGCCGTTCTGGGGACAGGGAATCATGCCAGAGGCAGTGCAAGAGATGCTTCGCCATGCCTTTGAAGACATTGCCATGGCAAAGGTATGGGTTGGATATTACGAGGGAAACGACAAATCGAAACGTGTTCAGGAAAAATGCAAGTTCCGCTACCAATGGAAATCGGAGAATGTCGATGTACCCTTGATGCATGAAAAACGGACAGGTCATGTCAGCAGTTTGAGCAAAGATCAGTGGCAATGGGATAGGATGTTCTTAGCGGCTAGCGCCGTGCGTAGAGAAAGAAAGATCTCTAGATATGTGAGTGGCGGGGAAGTATCCGCCGCCATCTTGGCAAAGTCTGGTAGAATCTACACAGGTGTATGCATTGACACTTGTTCTACGCTTGGCATATGTGCCGAAAGAAACGCCATCTTCAACATGATCACAAATGGCGAGCAAGAGATCGACAAGGTGTTGGCAATCATGCCGGATGGCACTTGTGGCGCTCCTTGTGGCGCATGCCGAGAACTGATGGTGCAGATAATGCCAGAGACATACAAAGACATCGAGATCATGCTGGACTATGAGAAAGAAAAAACCGCCACACTGGGGGCATTGACCCCCATGTGGTGGATATGACTATGCAGAGGTTAATTGTCTTTGAGCGACAATGACCGTATAGCCGTTTGTCTCATACGTTACACCAGTTTCAACAAAATGGTTCTTGTGCCAAAAATGTTCTGCCTGGGGATTGCCTTTTACCCAGCCAAGTCGTATCGCTTGATATCCCAAGTGTTCTAGATATGTGCATAGTTCATTGATGATGCTTGAGCCAATCCCTGCTTTCTGCAGGGATTTCTTTAACATGAAGAAACCGATGAATGCTGTATCTTCATGGGGAAAGCCATCAATGAAGTCCATGACAGCAATCAGTTGTCCCTGGTTGTAGTAACCGATATAATGCTTGTCCTTCATTTCCTTTCCAGGGGGAAGGGCAAGCATGTCCTGGCGAATGCTTTCGCATGACACAAAGGGAGGACAATAGCGATAAAAGAAATCGTTTGGCAAACAGATCTGATAGATTTCAGGTATGTCTTGTTCATTTAGATGACGGACAATGTAATGACTGGAGAAGAAAGAAACGTCCATGTTGCGATACCTATATGATTCCTTTGTCCTTGTTATGTTTGGTGATTAGAAAGATGGTTGTTACAGAGATTGCGGCTGGAACCAAGATGGAATATGTATGGAGGAACATCGAAGACTTGGCGCCAATAAAGACCCCAAGAATGAACACAAGAACAATAAAGCCATATTGCAAGGAGACAAGAAGATCCTTTTGGTCATGCTTGGTACACCCAAGATACAGGAATTCAATGGCTTTCCTGAGGTTGCCCGTGGATACCGTGGTAGCGATGACTTGACCGACAAACTGCTTGAATCCTCCCATCTGCATGGCGCATGCAAAGGATACAAGCGTGTTAGCGATGATATTTGTTTCCTCCCTTTGCGGTATCAGGGCAACCATGACAAAGCATAATGTTTCAATCGCCAGGATGGTACGTCTTTTTAGCTTGATGTCATGTCGATCCATCCAGTCTTCGATTACCATCACCGCAAGGATGCCTAAGACAAACGCCATGATTGGCACAAGATATCGCAAACACCGCATATACTCGTTAGACGCAAGGCTCAAGCCAAGCTTGATGATATTTCCTGTCTGGGCATTGGCGAAGACCCCGCCACGCTCAAAATA
>OMYM01000022.1 GCA_900315225.1 uncultured Erysipelotrichaceae bacterium
CCGGGGTTTTCCACAAGGATGTCGCAATAGCCATTTCCTCCTTTTCCTAGATTGTACACTGTTTTCAGCATTTGTGGCATAAAAAATTACAGGCGAACATTGCAATTCCACATAATCGCACGTCTGAGCAAACATGCATCACAAGCGCAAGATTGAAAACGCATAAATCTGGATTCTATCCAGGTTCTTTCCAAACAAGAACACCAATGAAGATCTTCAAGCATTTTGATTTTCCCAATTTCATTTTTAAAATCTCCCTCTTCGATTGTCTAATAGGTGTAAGGGTTATAACCCTGATAGAAGAAAAAGGAGATTACACCAATGGACAACTTATTTAAAACTGTAAAACGTTTCGCCGCTTCAACGCTGTCTGTCATCACCCTGATGAGTGCCGGTGCCACACCTGTCAACACACTTGCTACAGAAGCCGGCTTGAATATGCCAAGCATTGTCACCACGGTCAATGCGGCTGACAGCGTTACCTACTTCAGGAAGTATACTGGGTCAAGCAATTCCATCGTTGACATCATGAAGTGGTATGGCGTTGATTCTTCTTACAGTTACCGAAAGAGCATTGCCATTCTCAATGGCATTTCCAATTACTCCGGCACTGCATCGCAAAACAGCCAGATGGTAAGGCTTGCTAAGAGTGGTACCCTCATCCGTAGCAGAACTTCTGGTGGTTCAGGCGGCGGTGGTTCCTCAAGTGCCGTGAACTACACAAAGTTTACCAACGATGCAAGATGGCGCGTTGGCAAGACTTGGAACTCCTCCCAAAAGCCACTGATCGGTGCACAGGGTTATTCAGGATGTGCCGCATTGTGCTCTGACTGGGCGAAGTACATGTACAACAAAAATCCATGGAACGGATCCACCTACAGTTCAACAGGATCAATCAAAGCTGGCGATGTCATCAAGATGTACAAGAAGGGAACAACAAGCCAGCATTGGATCATTGTCGTAGAGAGATACAACGATGGCACATTGAGGGTTCTTGAAGGAAACTGGGGTTCAAAGATCGTCCTCGGCAACAACTACAAAATCAGCGGTGGTTATCTTGTCAGAGGTTCCTACACATACCAGATTGTCACGGGATACCACTATTGATTTAACAGACATTGACAAGGAGTCCGAAAGGACTCCTTTTTTGTAGTCAAT
Organism: uncultured Erysipelotrichaceae bacterium; assembly: GCA_900315225.1. GTDB lineage: Bacteria > Bacillota_I > Bacilli_A > Erysipelotrichales > Erysipelotrichaceae > Bulleidia. Next base: position 1,159 of record OMYM01000022.1, read on the forward strand.
GCTTCAGCAGATATTCTCTGGCTTTCTTTTTCCCCATTTCAATGCGTCCGTTGACAGTACTTGTCGAAAGATGCAATCTTCCAGCGATTTCCTTCGCGGAAAGACCAAGGATATACTTCATCACAAGTGGTTCAGCAAGCTTGTTACCGATGGCAAGAAGGCAGTCTTCAATCTCTTGCCTGTATACTTTCTCATAAAACAATGTCTCGGGATCATCGCCATCAGGAAATTCATAATAACGATCACTGTCGTTGTCCGACAGGTCTGAGGCATTTGCTTCAAAACGATAGCAGCCTCTACTGACATAGTTGACAGCCGTATTATGTACTGTACTTCGCAAAAACCCCGTCATCCTTTCCGGATCTTCGATTGTATCAATCTTAAGCATAAGGGTGATCATCACTCTCTGGACAACCTCTTCCGCATCTGCCTGATTTTCAACAATGGCGTAGGCACAAATCTCCAAGCCTTTCTTGTAATGACTTACCACGATATTCCATGCCTCGTCATCATGTTCCTTTAGCTTCGGAAACAAATTCTTCAATGATTTTTCCCATGTTGTATCTCTCATATCTTATTTCCTCTTTAGCATTAGAATACGCATCGAGAAATAAATTTTTTCTTATCCATGATGAATCATAAGAAATACAGCCAAAGATTACGATAGCATTGAGATAAAGCAACTTACAATTGTACTACCATGCATATACTGGAACAATCAGTTTTTGACTTTTGTCAAAAACAAATTAATCATTATATTTTAATACCCTGAAACGCCCTCGAAAATGAAAGAATTTTCATTTGAGATTTGGCTTGAATATGGATTCGATTTGTGGTTAAATAGCCTCATGTTTATCGAAGTGATGCGCATACTCATCGGAGTCACCCATAGCGCTTTTGGCTCCGAACCCAGATACAGCAGGAAGCCAACTCTCAAAAGCTGGTCTTTCAGCGTGCCCGTAATGCATTTGGCACCAAGCGGTGCCTTTGACGGGATGTGTTTTGATTGTGTGTGCAGCACGCCTGTCGCTTTTGTCGGGAGCCTTGCGCCCCGCATTTTGTCGTCCGCCATCAAGATACAGGTGCCGGACGGCGTTTCTCATCACAACGCCGCAGGCACCTGTGTGATGTCTTTTCAGCATGCCTTTGCAAGGCGTGCTGCGGATGACGGACGCAGGCGCATTGCGTTTTCCTGAACCCTTTCCGCCTGTCTCCGTCTGAACATACTTGCTTGTTTCATACAGGAGGATAGGCTGGAGTGGCAAAAGGAAAAAACAAAAAGAATAGAAAGAACAAGAAAAAGAAGCAGGCGGAGCAAGCGCCACCTGTCATTGATCGCAGCAGCAAGGCGTGGCTGAACAAGAACGACTTTGCCGTGCTGCGCAGCTTCATGAAGCTGCACTTCGCGTTTAAGGGTGTCGATGTGGACGCGATGCAGATCGTCGAGGCAAACACGGAACTCAACTATGTGAGCATGAACGCCAGGTTCCTTGTCGGCAAAGGATACAGGTTTGATGCCCTGTACAGGGTTGAGATGAATGGCAAATGGGTGAAGGTGGTGGTGGAAGTCAAGACTGACGACAAGAAGGATACGATCGCCCAGATGGGCGCATACGTGTCCCACCTGTACCAGTACGAACTCGAGTACATCGCTGGGAGAAATGGGAACGGTCCCGATCAGTTGTATGCTTTAAGGGCAAACGATTACCTTGAGCGCTTTACGATTATTGTCCTCAACATGTCTGGGAAGGATTGGGGGAGCTACGTTTATGTGTCGGATATCTACGACAGCTGCGATGCCTTTGAAGACCCATCGCTCCCGATCAGGGTGGTAAGCCTTGGACACCTCTTGGACGAGGAGAGGGAAGTGCTTGACCGCGAGGTACTTCTGGCGGACGAGATCTTCAGGACAATGAGGAAGGTTGAAAATCTTGAAAAAGTCGCGGAGAAGTATCGGGACGAGATGGAAAATGTCAGCCTGGAGCTTTTTGCGATATGCTCCAAGTTTCTGAACATCGACATCGCCGAATTGATGGACATGCCCGGCTTTGAGGAAAAGGTGAAGGAGGAAGGAATTATGTGCGTTGCAGTGGAACAGCTTAAGGAAAAGGCTACTGCGTTCTATGATATTAAAATGACGCTTGAAAACGGCGGCTATATGGAGGATGTCCTCCAGTCGCTGAGAACAAACGTGGGTCTCCATGGTCAGGAAGCGGAGTATTATGTTGGCCTCTATAAGAAGGATCATCCCCGTCTTGCGATCAAGGGCGGCAGCAACAACAAGATGTACAACAAGATCCCCGGTCGGTTTGAATGGTTTGTCAATGAAAGAACAGGAAGGGAGTGCATTGTGGAGAGGATCGCCACCGAGTTCGACATCGACACGGAAACGGCTGGAAGCAAGCTGGACACGTGGCAAGAAACAATGGACCGTAGGATCCTGAAAGGGTGGAAGGCTCCCGATTGCGAGATTACGGCCGCAATCACCCACTACTTGAATGCTGGATGGCACGACAAGGACATCGTGGACCACCTGAAATCAGACCTTGGCTGCACCCAAAGGCAGGCGCGCGAAGCCGTCACAAAGTACCTGGAGAGTCATCCTGGGGAACAGATCCTGCCTGGCTACAGGAAGGATTATGACATTTACAACAAGATCGCAGAATACGCATCCGAGGGATACTGCGAGAACGATATCATCGACAAGTGCATGTCCGATTTTGGCCTGACGCGGCAGAAAGCAAAGACGCATATCGCTGGATACATGCGCAAGAACACCAATGCGCAGATCAGACCTGGCTACAGGCAAGACTATGACATTTACAACAGGATCGCGGGATACGCATCCGAGGGATACTGCGAAAACGATATCATCGACAAGTGCATTTCCGATTTCGGATTGACCCAGCAGAAAGC
>OMYM01000064.1 GCA_900315225.1 uncultured Erysipelotrichaceae bacterium
ATAGGTAGAATTTTGCATTGTCTGCCTGCAGTTATATGCGGAACGATTGTAAATATCTGTTCCAGATATTTGATCGTTCCAGTATAGGATCATGGAGCTTTCCGCCTTTGCCTTGATCCATGGCATTGGCCCCATCGACTACAGCGATCCGACATGGGACTATTTTGGACCCGTGCATCATTGGTATATGAACCAAATACTGACAGTCGAAACCTTTGGCGAGATCCATGCATCAGGCATCAGCGAATTCATGAAAAGGTTCTACGAAAAGAACAAGTCCAGCCATGTGGCAGCCATGGAGATCGGCGCGCAAGTCGACTACGAGAAATACCGCGACAACGAATTTTTCTACATCTGCTTCTATGATCGCTATAATGGCGAACAAGCCAGACAATCCTATGTTCTCTACATGGATGGCGAAACAGGAACAGCCATCGCCATGGAACCCTTGAACGATTCCCATCCCAAAGCGCAACCCAATGCCTTGGGGATCCAGAATCCCTTGATGTATGTGGACAGCGGTCTTTTCAGCGATACAGACGGTTTGCCAAAATACACTTTGATCCCCTTGAGCGATCCATCCATCGCGGATATGTTCCCGAAACTGAAAAAAGAAGCCATGGAAACCCCCGCCCGCAAAGACTGCCGCAATATCCATGTCATAAGCAAGCCTTTTATCTTCAAGGGCGTGGAAGGAAAGCTCTTCTTTTCATATGACCCAGAGGACGAGAAAAGCGTCCTAAAAAGCCCTGGTGACTCCATAAACACCATCAAAGACAGACTGAACAGCATAGGTCCCTTTTCCCTCCTTGACTTTGAGAAGCAATATTGCGAATCAATCGGCGATGAATACGACGACTACATCTACCGCAAGAACAAGACACTGACAAACCTTCTCAAGAAGGAAGCTGGATGCTATGCCCTGTTCACAAACGATGTTTCCATCACAGAACCCATTGCCCTAAACCTGATCGATGGCGTGTTCATATATTCCCGTATGTTCTTCTTCACTTCCGCAGTGGAAAACTACGAAGCGACAGACGTGAAATCGTTGGAAGAATTGACCGGCATGACGTTTGTGACATTCATTGGCAACCTTTTACGGAAACGCTTTGTCCCCATCATCACACCTTTCATCGAAAGGGAAACCGATGGACTGTATAAATCCGTCTCCAGCCAACTGCAAAAATTGTACCATTTCAAGGTCAACGTCGAAAAAGACCATGCCGAACTGGTCAAAGACAAATATGAACCAGAACGCCAAAGCCAAGATGCCTTAGCAAAGGCATTCGACTTCACGCCGACACAACTCGAGGAATACACCTATCGCCTATGGGAAATCGAGGGTTACTTCGAGGAAGAAGAAGAGGAGGAGGAGGAGGATACCTACTTCTACTAGGCAAGTATACTATGATTAAAAAAGCTGCCAATCATGTCCAATGATTGGCAGCTTTTTTAGTACATAAGCATATCAGGCTTGCCCATTACCAGGTAAAATAATGCGATCCCATGTTGTGATTCGCCCTAAAGAATTTGATGCCTGTGGATCCTGGCGTAGGCCATGGCGCAATGGCGGTCTGAGGAACGCCATTGACGCTATAGTTTCCATGGAACGCCATCTTGTCATCAAGATAGATACATACATGCCACACATCCGTAAAGCTGCTGTGATAGCCGATCAAATCCCCTACGCGCAACTCATCGCGGCTGATCTCATACAGGTTTGGCTGTCCCGTGTATTCCGCAAAGCCAACAATTTCCTCTGAAAACCTTGCTGCCCAATACTCGCAATGCCCCTCGGTGTCGCCACACCAGCTTCTTGCCAGCTTCATGCGCCAATCATCGTCTGCCAGGCTTCTAGCAGCCAACCCTTGGCTAACACCTGTCATTGGGTCGAAGAAATACACCTCGCTGCCCACGGTACGGTTTCCCTTTGCCATTTCACCTGTGAGCAAGTCATAGTAATAGCGGCGATTGTCATGCCATCCCTTGATCATCTTTCCATTGGCATCGTAGCGCACCCACTTGCCATCGGTTATCCCCATGGCTTCGTCCTGGAACACATACGGCATCCACACTTCTTTGTCATAGGCTGCCGCTCCTTCGAATGCCGCATCCAGCCAATACCATCCATTGCTTTCCGGGTCATAGATCTCTCTTCCCCTTTCCACCCTGTCGAATTGCACATCCGTCAAATTGTTGGAATCGCCATACGCGCCTTGGCGAAGACCGCGTTCATACCAATACTTCTTTCCGTTCTGTTCGCAAAAGCCAAACACCCGACAAGCGGCGGTATCCTCCTTGCTTGCTTTGAAGATCGCGTAGATTTTCAAATCCTGCTTGCCAATGTTTTCCTCATCAGCCGCAAGCGCATCTTCAACGTCTTCCATCGTCTCAAACTCCATGGGACCTTCTGCCTTCGTTCCATACCCGACAAACTCCCAATACTTGTTCGTGTCCACGACCGTCAAGGTAGGCAAATAGTGATTCACATAGTCGCTTTGCGAATAGCCATAATAGCTTGCGTAATGGCTCCCGTCATCATACATCCTGATCTTGCCATAGGCAGTGGAAAGCAAGAAATCGCCATTCTCGTCGTTTCCGCCAAAATAGCCGCCATTCCCCAATACGGTAAAGCTGATTTCCTTCTTCTTTTCCTCTTCTTCCGCCCTGACAGGAATAAACATTCCCGCCATCATGCACAAAGCGCATAACATTTTCAATGATCTTTTCATGGTATCCTCCATAATTATTTTAAGTATTATATCATATTCTTTGCATTTGGGATATCCCTATGCTCGCATGAAACACCAAAACATGCCCATGGCGCAGCCATGGGCATAAAGAAAGCTTGTTGATATTGCTATGGCTAGTGAATGTCGTTTCCCGATTTATCGTGTCCATTCTTTACGTTCGAATAGTATTCAACCGCCTTCATGGCAACGGCTCCACCTATTGCATAGAATTTTTCAGCGATGGAAAATGATGTCTCGAACAACTCGTCCCAAAGGTCTCTGTCCTTTGCCAAAACATCCATCGCCTTGCCATACGTTGCCGAGGCAACGCCGATAAAACGAGCGTCCAACGAATTCTTCCGCCTAAGAACCTCCTCAACAAACGAATAATAACAAAGGACTTTTTCTTTCTTGTCCTTGATCGCCTTGGCTTTTTGGGTAATGGCAACCTTGCATTCCCCAGGTGTGTAAAGCCCTATGCGATTTAGGATTTCGCTTGATGAATCGCTTGTTATCAATTCCTTGTCAATCAGCAAGGCTGTATCATAGCTTGACTTGTGTGCCTTTAGCAGAAGCTTTATCAAGTCTTCCTTTGACAATGCCTGTAGTTTTTTCTTCAATTCTTCTTGTGTATTCATTCTTGTCTCTTTCTTGTTCTTTGCGTTGGGCATATTCCAGATCCAACGCCCATATCTATGATATTCGATTTATGCCACCAATGCATAACAAATTTTCTTTTGTTTGAATTACCCGGAAGATTGTGACATACTTGTAAAAATGAAAAAAGGAGAAACGCAATGAAAAGAATCGCAATCATTACCGGTGCTTCCAGTGGACTTGGAAAAGGATTTGCGGAAGCGATTGAAAACGAGATGACGCTTGATGAAATCTGGCTCATCGCAAGAAGGAAAGAACGACTGCAGGAAGTAGCGGGAAAACTCGCTGCCAAGGCAATCCCGCTTGCCTTGGACCTGGCAAAGGAAGAAGGCTTGCAGCGCTTTCATGAGCGTCTTCAAGCGGAAGAAGTGGACATCCTGTGCCTTGTCAACGCGGCTGGCTTTGGCAAGATCGGCGATATCAAGGACGAACCCTTGCAGGAAGCCTCGGATATGATCAACCTGAACTGCAGGGCATTGGCGCAAATCACACGGGATTGCCTGCCCCATATGAAGAAAGGCGCCTGGATCATCCAGATTGCGTCCATTGCCGCTTTCCAGCCAATGCCTGGACTTGCGGTATATGCCGCAAGCAAGGCATTTGTGGAAAGCTATGCCAAGGCATTGCACGAGGAAATCAGAAAAGATGGAATCCATGTGACATGCCTATGCCCATATTGGGTAACGGACACCGAGTTCATCCCTGTCGCATCGGCCGAAAACAAGACAGACTACAAACGGACACCGTTTGCGACCAAAACCACGCAAGTGGTCGCCGAGGCAATCAAGGCAGCCAGAAACAATCGTCTGACCTGTACCCCAGGGGTTGTCTCAACCTTCTTGAAATACAGCACAAAGGTCATTCCCGATGGCTTGCTTATCAAGATCTTCAATCTCTACCGAAAGTTATAGCATGTATGCGGCTATTTCCTTCATGCGCTCGCTTTGCCTAACGCCAAATGGACATCTATCGTCGCAATGACCGCATCCAATGCAATTGGACGCATTGACCTGCAGGGCTTTGTAGTGTTCCAAGGCCTGGCAATCCCCTGCCAGAGCCAAGTCATAGCATTTGTTCACAAGACCAATGTCGATGCCCATTGGACATGGCTTGCAATGGCCGCAATACACGCATTTTCCTCTTGCGTTGCTGGGAGCGAGTCTTGCGACCAGCGAATAGTCCAAAGCATCTTCTGGCTGTTCGTAGTACTTCAACAACGATTCTACCTCCGCAACACTTTGCGCCCCCGCCAAGGCGACCAATACGCCTGGACGATCAAGGGCATACTTTAGACATTGGTAAATGGAAAGAGCCTTGCCAAAGGGAGAACGGGAGGCATCGAGCAACTGTCCGCCGGAAAACGGCTTCATGACGGAAATGCCGATGCCTTCTTTTTCACATCTCTGGTAGACTTCTTTTCTCTCATCCACCTCGCCAAAGGCATATTCGCCTTCGCCATATTCGTATGCCGGATTGATGGAGAACATCAACATGTCGATGTCTGCCTCATCCATGACGCGCATGATGACGCTTGGCGTATGGGAAGACAGGCCGATATGTCTGACAATGCCTTGTTTCTTGAGATCCAAAAGATAGTCATAGATTCCATTTGCCTTGTATATTTCCCAATCACTGTCTTCATCCTGGCAATGGATAAAGCCATAGTCGATGTAGTCGGTCTGTAGTTCCGCTAGCATCTTTGCGACCGAACGCTTTACCCTCGCAAGATCCAGGCACCATCCATAGTCTCCGTTTGTGTAGTCTGCCCCAAAGTGAATCTGATAGAAGATATTTTCTCTGACATCGTGGAATGCCTCGCCATAGATCGCAAAGGTGCTTCCATGCCCTGCCGCAAGGTCATAGTAATTGATGCCTCCTTCATATGCCCTTCGCAATGCCTTGATGGCTTCCTTTTTCCCTGCCTGATACATGTAGGACGAGCCAATCCCGATCTCGGATATCCTATCTCCAGTCTTTTTGTTTACCCTGTATTCCATGTGTTTTCCTTTCTGTATATGTCGTTGTATTATACCATGGGGCATTGTTTTTTGAAACCTTGCGAATTTGTCTTCGTCTTATAGAATAGAAAGGAAAAAGACATGGAAGATCTGGACATCATTGAACTGTATTGGCAACGTGAGGAGGAGGCCATCAGCGAGACAAAGAAGAAATATGGCAACTACTTGTTCACCATTGCGAACAATATCCTCAAAGACGACTTTGACAGTGAGGAAGTGGTAGATGATACATATTTGAAGACATGGAACCGTTTGCCTCCGGAAAGACCATCGGTATTTTCGGCTTTCCTGGCAAAGATCACACGACAGTTTTCCATTGATCGCTACCGTTTCCGCAACGCCCAAAAACGGGGCAATGGGGAATATGCCAAGAGTCTGGATGAACTAGCGGATATGGTTTCAGGAAACAATGATCCCGTGCAGTCAGTCAATGCTATTATCTTAGCGGAAAGCATCAATCGCTTCCTGTGGTCTTTGCCCCAAAAGCAAAGGAGTCTGTTTGTGTTGCGCTACTTCCATTGTGTTTCCCTGCGCCAGGCAGCCAGTTGTTGCGGCTATGCGACTGCCAATGCCAAGACCATTCTCTTTCGTTTGCGCCAGGATCTTCGCGCCTATTTGAACAAGGAGGGATACAGGATATGAAGAAAGAACAGTTCAGTGATTTGTTAAACGACCTAGACGATCAATTGATTGAAGAAGCAGGAAGCCTCCTAGGAAAAAGACGTTATTTTCCTTTCGCCATGGCAATGCTTGCGATGGCTGGGGTGCTTGTCGTCTTTTCCCTTCGCTTAGCAATGACAGTCAATCCCCCCAGTGAAGAAAACGCAGATATCGTCTTGCCCATGATACCGTTTGTCGATCCTTCTTCCCACAACATGGGATATGAGAGCTATTTTGAAGCAGATATCATCACCAAGGGCAATCCATGGACAGGCACAATGGATGCCTATCCAGTATTTAAAAACCTTGCCTATGCCGATCCTAACGCTGATTCATGGGGCCTAGGCAAGGATGAACAGAAGCAACTCATACAGGCGTATGCGGATGCGCATGGACTCACCATTGTGTCTATCCAGGAAACAGGAAAGCCTGATCTGTTCCTTACCGCCACAACCGACCAAGGAACCATTTTCTCGACTTACTATGGCCGTCTAACCTACAGCCCATCCAACGAATATATTCCTCCCTCAGACACACAGCTTAGCAAGGAAGAACAGGAGAAATTGTTGCTAGAAGCATATGCTACTTGGCAATCTTGGTTTGATATCACACATCCTGCCTTTGTCACAAACATGGGTCATGGAAGTGATAGCATTCTGCAGGATTTCTTCTATGAAAAGAGCGGCGATGAGCTTCAGGATATTCTCCACTATAACTTCAACAGGGCATCCATTATATTCCAGAAAACCGATACGCTTGTCGTTGCCCGGCTTGCCATGGACATGCGCGACAAGGTATTGGAAGAGATTGCGACATATCCCATCCGTACCCCCATGGACGCAACACAGTCTCTTTTTGCTGGAAACTATCTTTCCAATTATCCAACATGGTTGGAAATATCCAACGATGCGACAATCGCAAAATGTGAAATCGTATACAATACCGATGTACATAGCCCCATATGCATGCCCTTCTACAAGTTCTACATCGAGGATACAACGAATTATGCGATGGACGCAATCGCACAGCCTGTCTATGGAGCCTACTATGTCCCTGCCATCCAGGATAAATACCTGGATGACAGTTGGCAATATTAAGAAAAGACCGCCAAGGCGGTCTTTTCTATCGGAAGTAGTCGATGGCTCCCTTGAAGAGAATTTCCTCAGGGTGTTGGTCAGGGATATTACGATAGAGATCTTTCCCGGATCTTTCCGAATGTCCCATCTTGCCAAGGATTCTTCCGTCTTTGGATGTGATTCCCTCAATTGCTTGAAGGCTGTTGTTTGGATTGAAGCGAATGTTGGTCGTTGGCTGATTGTCCAGATCAACGTATTGGGTGGCGATCTGTCCGTTTTCCACCAGTTCCTTGAGCATTTTTTCACTTGCGACGAAACGTCCTTCGCCATGGCTGATTGCAACGGTGTGCTGTTCGCCAACCTTGCAGTATCTAAGCCAAGGGGACTTGTTGGAGGCTACCCTTGTCCGCACCAGCATGGACTGGTGGCGACCTATGGTGTTGAACGTCAGGGTCGGGCATGTTTCATCGGTGTCGATGATCTTGCCATAAGGGACAAGGCCTAGCTTGATCAAGGCCTGGAAGCCATTGCATATGCCAAGCATCAATCCTTCCCTTTCATCCAACAATTCCGTCACTGCTTCCTTGACCTTTGGGTTGCGGAAGAAGGCGGTGATAAACTTGCCCGAGCCATCTGGCTCATCGCCTCCCGAGAAGCCACCGGGAAGGGCAATGATCTGGCTGCGCTTGATCGCTTCGGCGATCTTTTCTGCGCTTTCCTCGATCTCTTGCGATGTGCGGTTGCGAATGACAATGATCTCTGGATCTGCGCCTTGCCTTGCAAAGGCACGGGCGGTATCCCACTCGCAATTGGTTCCTGGGAACACAGGAATCAAGACATGTGGCTTTTCACATGTGTAAGAAGCATGCATGTGTTCATCGCATTCGCAAGAAACCGAAGCAATGGATTCATTGCTTTCACTCAGGTATGGATACACTGGCTGAAGCTTGTCTTCCCATGTCTTCTGCAGCTTGACCATGTCCAGGGTTTCGTCTTTTGTCGCAAGCACATAGTCATCGATGGTCTTGCCAAGAAGAATTGCGCCCGTTGGCATGTTGGCTTCATCGTTGACCTCGAAGATAAACGATCCTGCGGTCTTGTCAAAGAGTGACAATGGATCAATGTTGTCGCACAATTGAACGCCAATGTGATTGCCCAGCATCATCTTGAACAAACCTTCCGCGACATTCTTCTCCACCACCCAGGCTGCCAGGGCATCGGCCTTGACGATGCCTTGGGCTTCCTTGAGCGTTGCGTTTACCGAGGTGTAGTCTATATCGTCTGGATTGTCTTTTGGCTGCAGCAGGTACACGTAATGACCTGCTCCCTTGAATTCCGTCGATACGATGTGATCGCTTTTGGCAGTGGAAACCGCAAAGGAGATCAGAGTCGGAGGAACATCTAGATCCTCGAATGTGCCGGACATGGAATCCTTGCCTCCAATGGCTCCAACACCTAGGTTCATCTGCGCTTTCAATGCGCCAAGAAGAGCCGCCATGGGCAAGCCCCATCGCTTGGGATCTTTGCCCACATGGCCAAAGAATTCCTGGAAGCTCAACCAGCAATTGTCTTGCCTGCCTCCTGCCGCAATGATTTTTGCGATCGAATCAATGACTGCCTCTTGTGCTCCTTTGTAGGGAGAAATAGAAGAGGCATATGGGTCGTATCCCCATGCCATCAGGGAACATGTATTTGTCTCGCCATTCAACACAGGAAGCTTGCATGCCATTGCCTGGGATGGGGTGAGCTGCCATTTGCCGCCAAAAGGCATGAGGATGGTGCCTGCACCAATGGTGCTGTCGAAGCGTTCGACAAGTCCTTTTTGGCTACACACATTCAGGTCGCCAACAAGCTCTTCCATTCTTTCGCCAAAGCTTCTTTCATCGTTTGACGGGGTTTGTTGTGGCGTTGCGATATACGCATTAGCATAGCGCTTTGCTCCATTGGTATCCAGGAAACTACGGGCAATATCGACGATGACTTTTCCTTCCAGCTCCATGACAAGACGTGGCTCTTCGCTAACTTCTGCCACAATCGTGGAATCCAGGTTTTCCTCATCCGCCAAGGCGCAGAATAATTCCGCATCTTGCCTGCTGGTCACAACGGCCATTCTTTCTTGCGATTCCGAGATAGCTAGTTCAGTGCCATCAAGACCTTCGTATTTCCTTGGGACTTTGTCCAGGTTGATATGCAAGCCAGGCGCTAGTTCGCCAATTGCGACCGAAACGCCTCCTGCCCCAAAGTCATTGCAACGCTTGATCAAGCGGGATGCCTTGGGATTGCGGAAGAGACGCTGTAGCTTCCTTTCCTCTGGGGCATTGCCTTTTTGCACTTCAGCGCCACAGGTTTCCAAGGATTGCACGGTATGGGACTTGGAGGAACCCGTGGCACCACCACAACCATCCCTACCAGTCTTTCCCCCCAGGAGAATCACCACATCGCCTGGAATCGGTCTTTCACGCACTACGTTTTCCACGGGGGCGGCACCTAACACCGCGCCAACCTCCATTCTCTTTGCGACATATCCTGGGTGATAGATCTCGTGAACATGTCCTGTCGCTAGGCCAATCTGGTTGCCATAGGAGCTATAGCCAGCGGCTGCGCCAGTAACGATCTTGCGCTGGGGAAGTTTTCCCTGCATCGTCTCTTCGATGGGAGCCAAGGGATTCCAGCCACCGCTGACACGCATTGCCTGGTACACGTAGCTTCTGCCCGACAACGGATCGCGTATGGCGCCACCAAGACAAGTAGCAGCACCACCAAAGGGTTCGATCTCGGTGGGATGGTTATGTGTCTCGTTCTTGAACATCAACAACCAGTCTTCATCCTTGCCATCGACATCAACCGTGATCTTGACCGAACAGGCATTGATCTCTTCAGACTCATCGAGGTCTTTCAACTTGCCCGCTTGCTTGAGTGCCTTGGCACCAATCGTAGCGATGTCCCAAAGGGACACAGGCTTTTCCTTGGAACCATGGACTTTCTTGCGTAGCTCAAGATAATCGTTATATGTCTTTTGGATATATTCGGGTTCTATCTCAATGTTCTCCAGAATAGTATTGAACGTTGTATGACGGCAATGGTCCGACCAATACGTGTCGATGACCCTGAGTTCCGTCATTGTCGGATCCCGTTTCTCGACGTCGCGGAAATATTCCTGTAGAAAGGCAAGGTCAGCTTCATCCATCGCTAGGCCATATTCCTTGCGCACAAGGGATCTTTCAGCTTCGTCCATCGTGCCAAACCCTTCCAGAACCTTTGGCAAGGATGGCTTGGGATATGTCTGGATGATCGTATCTGGTTTTTCCAGCAGTGCTTGGCGGGATTCCACAGGATTGATCAAGGCAGACTTCACCAGCTCCTTGTCCTCTTCGCTCAGTGTTCCCTTGATGTAGTAAATCCTTGCGCTACGAACATCAGGACGCTCATGCATGCAGGAGAGCTGTATGCATTGGGCGCAAGAATCTGCCCTTTGGTCGTATTGGCCAGGCAAGTATTCCACTGCCAAGACCCACTCATCCGCCGATGCATGAGGCATATCCTCTTCATACAGGTCATCGACCTGTGGCTCGGAAAGAATCGTATGCAGGCAAGAACGGTAGTCTTCCAGCGAAATATTCTCTATGTCGTAGCGATTGATAACACGCACGGAAGAAACATGGTCGTTTTTGAGCGTTGTTAAAAGATCCTGCTTGACGCTTGCGGCTTCTACCGCAAAGGCGGGTTTCTTTTCTACAAAGCAACGGTATACAGTCATTGCGCCTTCCTCAGTTTCTTTCCAATGTCCGTGCGATAGTGCATCTTCTCAAAGCCAACTTCCTTAGTCGCAGCATATGCCTTGTCCAGGGCTTCCTCGAGTGTATCGCCCTTCGCCATAAGACCTAGGACACGTCCACCATTAGTGTAGTAAACGTTGTTTTCTTTCTTTGTTCCAGCATGATAGACAACGATTCCCTCGTGTTGTCCATTCTCATCGAGTCCCTTGATCGCAAAGCCCTTTTCATACGCCAATGGATAGCCACCCGAAGCCTCGATGACACATGCGGCAGATTCGTTCGACCACTTGACATCCACATCGGAAAGCGTCTCGTCGTGGCATGCCTTCATGATGGTGAACAAGTCGCTTTCCAACAAAGGCAGCACAACCTGTGTCTCGGGGTCGCCAAAGCGGCAATTGTATTCCACGACACGTGGTCCCTTCTCCGTCAACATCAAGCCAAAATACAGGCATCCCTTGAACGTTCTTCCCTCTTTGTTCATCGCTTCCATAGTCGGAACAAAGATCGCATCCATGCATGTCTTGGCAATGTCATCGGTGTAGAGGGGGGATGGCGCAATGGTTCCCATTCCACCAGTATTGAGTCCTTCATCGTTGTCGTTGGCACGCTTATGGTCCATGCTGGAGACCATTGGCTTGATGGTCTTGCCATCGGTGAACGCAAGGACAGACACTTCTGTTCCCTGCATGAATTCCTCAACGACAACCTTGTTTCCCGAATCGCCAAAGGCCTTGTCGACCATCATCTGGTTGATCGCATCCATTGCTTCTTGCTCGGAAGTGGCGATCAAGACACCCTTGCCCAAGGCAAGGCCATCCGCCTTGATCACCGTGGGGTATTCGTTTCTTTCCTTGATATACGCCATTGCCTTGGATGCATCGTCAAAAATTTCGTAGGATGCGGTAGGAATGTTGTATTTTTTCATCAGTTCCTTGGAAAATGCCTTGGATGCCTCGATGATGGCGGCGTCTTTGCGTGGTCCAAAGCAAGGGATGCCTGCTTCTTCCAAGGCATCCACCATGCCTAGCGCCAGCGGATCGTCTGGCGTAACGACACAGAAGCCAACCTGTTCATCAAGCGCCAGTTTCTTCATTCCCTCGATGTTTGTCGCCTTGACGTTCACACATCTGGCAATGGCGGAAATACCGCCATTGCCTGGGGCACAGACAATCTCATCGATGTCTTTGCTTTCCTTCAGCTTCATGATGACCGCGTGTTCGCGGCCACCCGAGCCAACCACCAATACCTTCATGTCATTTACCTCTTAGTGGTGGAATAGACGAATCTTGTCAAAGACCATCGTCATGCCATATTTATCGCAGGTTTCAATGACATTGTCATCGCGGATGGAGCCACCTGGCTGTGCAATATACTTGACGCCACTCTTGGCTGCCCTTTCGATATTGTCGCCAAAGGGGAAGAACGCATCCGAGCCAAGGGATACACCAGTGTTTTTATCAAGCCATGCTCTTTTCTCCTCACGGGTGAACACCTCTGGCTTTTCCGTAAAGAACAACTGCCATGTCCCTTCGCGCAAGACATCATCGTAGTCCTCGCTGATATACACATCGATCGTGTTGTCCCTATCGGCACGGCGAATATCCTTCTTGAACGGAAGATTCAGGACTTTCGGACATTGCCTGAGCCACCAGTTGTCTGCCTTGTTTCCCGCCAATCTTGTGCAATGGACGCGAGACTGTTGGCCTGCGCCAACACCGATGGCCTGACCATCCTTGGCATAGGCAACAGAGTTGGATTGGGTGTATTTGAGGGTGATCAAAGCCACCTTGAGGTCGCGTATCGCTTCCGCCGGAAGTTCCTTGTTGGCGGTAACGATATTCGCAAAAAGAGAATCATCGATCTTGACTTCGTTTCTGCCCTGTTCGAAAGTCACGCCATACACTTGCTTTCTTTCAATTGGAGCAGGGACATAATCCGCATCAATCTGGATGACATTATAGTTGCCGTTTCGCTTGGACTTGAGGATTTCCAGTGCTTCATCCGTATATCCTGGCGCAATGACGCCATCGGATACTTCTTTCTTGATCAACAAGGCAGTGTCCTTGTCGCAAATATCGGAAAGCGCCGCAAAATCGCCATATGAACTCATTCTATCCGCCCCTCTTGCCTTGGCATAGGCACAGGCAAGCAAGGAAAGCGGTTGATCACCAGTGAAGTAAATCTGTCTTTCGACATCGCTCAAAGGCAAGCCCACCGCTGCGCCAGCAGGTGAGACATGCTTGAAGCTTGCGGCAGCAGGAAGACCTGTCGCTTCCTTGAGTTCCTTTACCAATTGCCAACTGTTGAGGGCATCGAGAAAATTGATATATCCAGGTCTGCCATTCAAGACAGTTACCGGCAATTCCCCTTCTTCCATGAAGATACGGGAAGGCTTTTGGTTAGGGTTGCAGCCATACTTGAGTTCCAATTCCTTTGCCATGAGATTTCCTCCTTATTTCTCATTCTTGTTAAAGATCATAGTTTCCGTCTCGCCTGTCTCCAGGTCGATGGAACGGGTAAACAACGACACCTTGTTGTCTTTGTTCAATGCTTCCCAAAGATGTTTTGAGAATGCCTCGAATGGTTCCTTCACTACTTCAAACAACACCGGCTCCCCCTCAAAAGAAGGGATTGGATTGCCATTTTCCTTGTATGTATGGACAATGTGGCCATATCCTGGTTTTGCGTCATAGTCGAAAAACTGCCTCTGATTGAATACAGGATCGCCACCAAAGCTCTTCAAGATCGACATTTGGTATTTGTCTTTCTTGACAATCGCCGAAATACGTGGGGTGTAGTTTGGCTCATCAGGTTCAAATTGACGGGTACGCAATGCATCCTCGAACGACTTGCCCTCGCCAAGGAAATCATAGATGGTGTCTGTCTGGTCGCCATTTGTGACAATCGTTGTGTCATCATGCACACGCACTGGCGCATAAATGATCAAGGATGGATCCACCATCTTCGAAGGGTCAAATGCTTCGGTGCGGATTCCCTGTCCTTCTTCGACAAAGACCCTGTTCCTGCTGTTCTCGCTTCTTCCCATGATGAAATAGCCAATCCGGATCTTTCTGCCACATGGCGTGCGGCAGATCATGATGCCTCTGCCGGGATATTCGTTGTTCTTCAGATAGTCAAATACGTCTACAGCTTTCATATGTCCTCCTCAAGCTTTTCGCATAGCTCTGCCACTGCTTCGGGCAACAGCTTCCATTCCGCTTCTTCCATCACTCTTCTTTGCAAGGTTTCCGGGGTATCCCCTTCTTTTACGTATACCGCCTTCTGCTTCAGGATTTTTCCTCCATCCGGTATCTCGTTGACTAGATGAACGGTAGCCCCTGTCACCTTCACCCCTCTCTTGAGGGCTTCCTCGTGTACTTTCAGGCCATAAAACCCTTTGCCGCAAAAAGACGGAATCAAGGATGGATGGATATTGAGTATCTTGTCTTCATAGGCATCGATGACTGGTTTGCCAAGGATGCTCAAGAACCCTGCCAACACAATGACATCGATGTCATGTTCCTTCATGCATGCGACAATCGCCTTGTCGTATTCATCTTGTGTTCCATATGCCTTGCGGAAAACGACAACGCTTTCAATTCCATTGTCCATTGCTCTTTGGATGGCATATGCCTTGGCATTGCTTGCCAAGACAAGGACAATGCGCCCATGGGAGATCATGTTGTTTTTCTGCGCGTCAAGCAACGCCTGCAGATTCGTTCCGCCACCGGAAACAAACACCGCAATCCTTTGCATTAGGCTCTCTCCTTGAACACAACGCCATGGCTACCTTGGCGCATGGAGCCAATGACGCTTGCCTTGACATCATGGTTCTTCAATATATCCAGCGTCTGTTCCACGTCTTTTGGCGATATGATCATTGCCATGCCTATGCCCATGTTGAATGTATTGAACATGTCTCGCTCAGGGATATTTCCCGTTTCCTGGATCAGCTTGAATATGCCAGGTACTTCCCAGCTACCCTTTTCTATCACTGCATCAAGTCCTTCGCCAAACGCCCTTGGCAGGTTTTCATAAAAACCGCCTCCCGTCACATGTGCGATCGACTTGATGTTGACTTGTCCCAATACATCCAGCACTGGCTTGACGTAGATCCTCGTAGGCGTTAACAATGTCTCGCCCAATGTCTTTCCAAGTACATCGCTGTATTTGTCCAGGCAATCTCCTTGGTCAATGCCAAACACCTTCCTGACCAATGAGAAGCCATTGGAATGCACACCTGAAGACGCAAGCCCA
>OMYM01000037.1 GCA_900315225.1 uncultured Erysipelotrichaceae bacterium
AGCGGGAAATCCACTTTGGTGCAGGCAATCATGTTCCATTACCCATGTCAATATGAATACGATGGCATGGATGTGGGGAACCTTACAGAAGAAGAACAAGCTAAATTCGTTTTTGAACACTTGCATTGCATCAACCAGCAACCATTGTTCATGGATGATTTGACACTTCGCGAAAATGCGGCTTTCGTGTGTGATTTGTACAATAAAACGGACATGAAGGAAGACATCGCCACGATGCTTTGCATCACAGATCTCATGGATGCTTATCCGAGTGCATTAAGCGGTGGTGAAAAGACTAGGGCAGCCCTTTACATCGCTTTGATCAGGGAACCTGACATCCTTGTCGCGGATGAACCAACCGCTTCCCTTGGTGAGGAGCATAAAGGCATTGTCATCTCCTTGCTGAAGGAATACGCAAAAGAACACATCGTCATCTGCCCGACCCATGATGACGCCTTGTTGTCGGAAGAGATCCTGTGTGAAATATCCAACGCATCCATACGCAATGTTGAATTTGATGAGCCGGAAAAGTCTAATACAGACTCTTCCCTCGTCAATGGATATGAATCGTTTGGGAATCTTTTCAAGCAGGAGGAAAAGCACCACCGCACTAGAAAAGCGTTAAAAGCGCTAGTGCCATGTCTTGCGACCATCCTGCTGTTCGCCTCCCTTTCCTTGAACAATGTTGTCATCCGCAACGCCAAGGCAAACATGAACGAAGCCGTGCAAAGGGTGTTGCTCGTATACAAACCCGTCTACAGTGGCGAACCCTACCGCTATGGCGGTGAGATGCCAATAAGTGAAAGTGAATATGACGCGATATGCCAAATCAAACATATCAGTGCGATTTACCCAAGGCTTGACTACAATATTTTTTTCTTAACACCGGTATATGAGGATGGAACGGAAATTGATCGGATTGAATTTCCCGCTTCCTACGCATTGTACGATGGCGATACCCTGGTGGCACAGACTACCTCGGAGGGGCAGGTGCAAACATATAACGAGGGAAGGGACTATGGAAAAGACATCACCAAGGTTTTTGGCGACCATGGCGTCTACATCAGCGATCAGTTGTACCATGATCTAATCAACCAATCGCAGGAACCAGCCGATCCTTATATTGGTTTTCAGCTGTATGTTCCAGTCTACTCGGAAATCGGCACCGCCTATACCTATGACAGTGATGGAAACCATGTGGATATGAACAGCTACGAATGCATCCGCATTAACGCCCGGCTCCCTTTGCGGGGAATCGTAAGGAACAGCAGGCTGGGCATGGGGGACGGCAGGGCATGCATATTTGTGGAATATGACGAGATGATGGCATACGCCAGCCAACTTGACTACCCAAAAGACAGGGTTACGTATACCGTCTATACCGCCGATGGCGAATGGAAAGGCTACTGGGTGGACAAAGAACCCTCCCCGTTGGCGGAAACAGACATCGTGGAGCCACTCGTTGAAACAGCCTATCGGCCAAGTGCCTATGAAATCGAAGTGGATGATATTGAAAACATGGCATACGTCTTGGATGCGGTCGCCAAAACCGGTTTAAAAGCCGAAAACGAGTACTACAGCAGCTTAAATGTGCTGAATGTCAGCCAACGCACCAAGCGAAACATGACCATTGTATCGACGATAGTTTTCGTTTTGGCCATGGCGGCGCGTTTTTTAATGCATCTAGCGCAACGCAAAGACTATACAAGGGTGTTGTCGTGGCTGGAAAGCCTTGGCTTTGACAAAAAACAAAGAGGCGGCTACCTTGCCCAAAAGACATGGCGCAATACATGGCGGATGGCTCTTTTCTGCACGGTTGCCTATTACATTGCAATCATCGTTTTGGCACGCATGAGCATCACCATCATCCAGCCTTTGCCACAGACTTTCATCGGCATGTTTTTGACGCTGCTTTTCAGCGAGTTCCTCTTCCCTCGCTTATTATTGAAACCATGATACACTACAGTAATATTAATATACGCTACCGGTCATCCTTGCTGGAAAGCGTCTCCATGACAATTGAGCCTGGAAAGCTAACCTTGATCGAAGCGCCAAGCGGCAGTGGCAAGACTGCGTTGCTTTACCGGCTAGCCTTAATCAAAAAAGACTGCCAATCAAGCGGCATCCAGGAAGGGGATGTCAGCTTTGTCATGCAGGATGACATCCTGCTGGATTCCTTTACGGTATCCCAAAACATACGTGAATACGCGGCCATGTCCGGCATACCGCTTGACGATGCCGACATAGAGGCATACATGAAGAAGGTTCAGCTGGATGTCCCACTGGACCAGGAAAGCGCATTGTTATCAATGGGGGAAAAGCAAAGGCTGTGCATTGCCTGCGCCTTGGCAAGGGACACCAGCCTCATTGTCATGGATGAGCCTACAGCTTCCCTTGACATCAAGAACAGGCACAATATACTCAATCTATTAAGGGAAATCGCCCATGAAGGAAAATACGTTGTCTTTTCATCACACGATTCAGATGCCTATGCATATGCCGATGTAGCGTATACGATCAAAGAAAAATCACTCGTCATCGAAAAAAACGAAGGCACTATCAACACAATCACAGCAAACATACACCAGCCACGCCTTTCCTTCCCCCTATGGCATGCCTTATTGTATGCTAAAAGAAATACCATCCTTTTAACCATGGCAACATTTTTCATCGCTGCAAGCGTGCTTTTATCTTCCGTCATCCAAATGGTTATGAAAAACAACGCCCAGGCCAATGCTG
Organism: uncultured Erysipelotrichaceae bacterium; assembly: GCA_900315225.1. Lineage (GTDB taxonomy): Bacteria > Bacillota_I > Bacilli_A > Erysipelotrichales > Erysipelotrichaceae > Bulleidia. The sequence goes on from OMYM01000037.1 coordinate 2,740, forward strand.
CAACGTTATACGCCTCTAGCGACCGTTTCATCTACGTCACAACATCAGAAAACCAAGGATACATAGACAAAGACGCCCCTATTTCCAAACAACTGGAAGGATACCCCGTCTACCGCATCATGACGATGCAAGGCGTAAGCATCGTTCCTTATTACGACGAAGACTCCCTCAAACAAAAGACACTGCAAAGGCTTTCCTTTGATGAACATGGCATTTATATGAGCTACGACACATATGTCGCAATGAAACAAAGCCAAACACCGATTACAAACGAAATGGATATGGATCTCTTTGCCTATGGCAAAGAGATCCATATCCAAGCAAAAGTCGCAGGAATACTGCAGAATGGGGTCGTGTATGGCTCGCTATACAATGAAGAAGAATTTATCATGATGTGGCATGAAGATCTGGAGGAATTGGATCTTGGCTTCCCTTGTGGATACGCCATACCATGCGATACACATACGGATGCCATGGCGCTTTATGAAACATACAAAGCTTCTGGATATGTAGCTAATGGAAAAAACGCAATGATCGACACCATCGCAAAACTCTTGGAAAGTGAATCACGAATCATGGCAAAAGCCAACATCGTCTTAATTCTGACGGGTATACTGTTGCTAGGAGGGACAAACCTCGCAGCCATGAGGAAACGAATGATGGAATTCACCATTCTCATCATCAACGGCATCAAGCCATGGCGCATTGGCGTCATCACCCTATTGGAAAGCGTCCCTGGACTAATGACCGCCATCATTTTCGGATTATTGCCATGCATGGCCATAGATGGTTTCCTTCCCTGCTTCACCCTATCCCTTTGCTCAATTGCGGCAACCGAAGCAATCCTATCCATCATTGACATTTTCTATTTGACATACTACAATCCAGAAAAAATCCTTCGGGATTAAAATTTGACAGTACCATGGATTCTTTTTGGCTGGAGTACCTTTGCTGTTGCTCATGCAATGGGGAGTTCAGCATCACCCTGTTTTACAATGCATGATATACTATTTCGGCGGCAGCGGTCAGTATAGTGGCAATGGCTGCCGCCTTCATGTATATCGGTTGCTGTGTTTTCGACATATACACGAGATTTCCTATCGCCAACGGAATACTCGCCAAAGGCACGCATTCCGCTACCAACAACAGGATTGCGGCTGTCATCATATGCTCTGGGCATGCCAGGGAATATGCATCCTCTGGTTCCATTCGATCATCTGTTCTCTGCATCTCATCGGATTCCCCAGCTTCTTCTTCAATGCCAAGGAATTCCGATGGCGTAACGCCAAGCGCTGCGCAAAGATCGAGAATACGCTCTGCCGTAACCTCCGTCTGACCATTCTCCCATTGGGATACCGCTTGGCGGGTGACGTTGATTTCTCTGGCAAGCTCCGACTGAGTCATGTTCTTTTCATTTCGCAACCTTTTGATCATTTCGGAATAGATTATCATGCGTGTCCTCCTGCCGTCAGGAATAAAAGAAGCCAAGCAAGCTGCACGGTCTTATAGATTAAGGCAATTCCAAGCAAGGCCATGAAGCGATGGTCTTTCTTAGCCTTTCGCGCCCAGTAAATATCCAACAACAAATAGACAATGCCAAACTTTCGATCCATGAAGGTCATTGCAAGAAGGACTGTCATGGAAAAATACTCCATGATTGAATGGATTTGATCATATTCAATCATATTGAGTGAATCCGATGCTTCAGATTGTGGAGAATGCATGGAGCCAAGCAGTTCTTCTGGAGATACCTGATACTTAACACATATTTCCCTAACCCTCGAGACCGAGGGACTTGAAACTCCCTCTTCCCATCTTTTCACTGTGTTCTTCGTTACATCCAGGCTCAGGGCAAAGTCTTCAAGACTCATTTCATTCTGAATCCTGATCTCTCTAATCTTATCTCCAATCATAAATTTCATTTCCTCCAATCCACCGAGATAATAATAAAAGCTCATGCAAAAAGCAATACTTTTAGCACATATGGCAATTCCATGGCATGAATGGTGATTTTCGATATTGATTATATATTGTAGTATGTAAAAAAGTTGTATTGTGCGGGTCAATAGGCAGAAGCGATAAATGATCTTACAATCACTCCGCATATAAATGAAGGCAGACGATGCAGAATTACGCCTAATTGTGCATCCGAGTATACCAGAACACTATATGCGAAATATTCAATAAACATAGATCAACGACTACCGTTCATGCCATCAGTTAACCATTTATATCTTTCAACTTGCATTTTATGGTTTTTTTTGATATTGTTTTCACGGATAGGAAGCGCTTGAAAAAATGCGCAAATCAGCACTGTGAAAAAAATGCATTATGATGACAAGCCAACCCCTTTCTATCCACGCGCAAAGCATATCTTCCGCCTTGCACCCATCACGGAAAAAAGTCTTTGTCGAACATTTTGTAAAATGACACTAGCAGAGAAAGAAAGAGGAGACATGAAAAAATATGCAGCTATAGTCGATGATTCGCCTTATGATCAACAATTGTTAACAGATTACATAAACATGGCTTTCGAAGAGATTACGATTCACATATTCTGGAATCTGGATGAATTCATGCTATCATCTGTTCCAGTGTATGACCTTGTCGTATTGGATGTAATGATTAATGAGGAAAAAACCACTGAAAAGTATTATTGGATCAAGACCAAAACCAGGTTCCTGATGTATACAAGCAATGACATGAGACTGATGGTGTTTTGCTTCTATCCAAAGGTCGTTGGTTTTCTGATCAAGACGGATCCCCAAGAAAAAATAATTGAACAGCTCAAAAGAATAGACAAAGAGTATGTTTCGGTCACTGCCCATCTTATGATGGATGGACAAGACGAAGAAATCAACCTGCGTGATGTCATGTATATTCGAAGAATTGGCAAGAGGATAGAGATTTGCATGGAGACAGGAATCGTAAGAAACCTAAAAGACATAACGATTCAATCACTATATGAAAAATTCAGCTCTGTCTTTGCCATGGTAAACAGAGGAGAGCTTGTGAACATGGATTATGTCATGCGTATGGGAGTTGACGATTTAGTGATGATTGATGGAACTGTGCTAGGAATATCACGGAGAATGAGAAAGGAAGTCAGGGAGAGATACAGAAGGAGACCAGTACAATGATAGGAGTTCTAGATGCTATTTGCGATCCGCTGATCCTGGCTTTGCCGAAAGCATTCGTTCTTTCGGCAGGAATGTTTCTTTTTGCGGACGATGAAGCAGAGAAGGATGTTCTTTCCTTCATCAAAATATGGCTGATACTGAGCATTGCAATCATGCCTGATGAATTGGGCAGTACGATCATGGCATCAACGATTGATGGGATACTTTTTACATTAATGGAGGTATACATGATCCACTGGTATATCCACGAGAAAATGGGAGAGAGAGAATCCACCGCTTTATTGATTTCGTTGTATATTGTATTGATCACGCAAATCTCCAAGATGTTTATGGTTGGAATGAATTATTCTTTGACTAATATGATATCGGATTTTTATCATATGATTTTGCCGTTTCTGTACATTGAAGTTATTCCGGGAGAACTATACCTAAACCTGCCATCAGATGTCCTATTATCATTCATACTGGCTCTACTACTGATGTTCTTCATGCGTAAGAAAATAAGGAAGATCACAGAAGGAGGACTGGATATTCCGTTTGAAGGCATGATTCCTTTGTTGGTCATGGTTTCCATACAGGATCCCTTGATTGTGGTAGCTTCTGCAGGCGGAGCGAGCAATATCTATTCATCATATTGCACCGTGTTTGTGTGTTCCGCATATATATTGATACCTTATTCGCTGTTTTACATTTTCAATCAGCTGTTACTGGTAAAGCAATTGGAAGAAAAGGAAAAACACACAAAACTGGCTACACGCCTGTACCAAAACCAAATGCATGCCTTGATCCAAGACAAAGAACTACTCACGGAAAGACATATGTTTATCGATAAGTTGAAAATGGTGAAAGCCATGCTGGACCACAATGAGACATCTGCTGCTCTCGTTGCAATACAACAGATCCTTAACGTGGCGGATGATGAACTTGCTGGCATGATCGCCTACACAGAGAATCAGTATCTTAACCTGGTCTTAAACTATATGCATAAGCAGAACGACATGGAATTTGAGGTTGTATCAACAATTGATGACAACTGTGGCATTGACCCAATCGACCTTGGAATCATCCTGATGAACCTGATCTATGCTAGAATACGCGAAGAACCAGAAAACAAAAAGATGGAGATTGCCTTGCGAAGGAACGAATATTCGCTAGTAATGAGAATCGGAGGAAAGGTTTTACATGATGACAAATCCTCCATGGAATACGCCATTCTGAAGAACAAGATTGCTGTATACGATGGTTCCTTGGAATATGATGAACCTGGAAGCACGACTATTATCCTCTACATACCAAGCAAAATATACCAGAACGATCAAATATCTGAAACAGATATTTTCAATCATTCCACATATAACAGCAGACAGAAGATGCAAAATTCCATCTAATCGCACACCCAAGTATATACTGGAACGATCAAATACCTGGAACAGATATTTACAATCGTTCCGCATATAACAGCAGGCAGACGATGCAAAATTCCACCAATTTGTTCGTCCAAGTATAAAAGAAAGAGAATAGGTATGAAAAGAATCATTATTTCGTTGGCAATGACCATGATGCTTGCCAGCCC
>OMYM01000039.1 GCA_900315225.1 uncultured Erysipelotrichaceae bacterium
ATAGCCACATACATCGCCAATAGATTCCTTGGCGCATTCTTCTTATACCTAATCAACCCCAAGGCTACATACGCCATACATACAACAAATACCAACGACATTATCCCCATGCATATTGTAATGGCACGCAACCCGGGAAAAACAACATAGTAGTAGCTCTCATACACTTTTCCCGTAAGACCTTCGTAAGCACCAATTATATTCAGTAGCACACCCATCCACAACAAGAAATAACAAAGAAAATTATGCCACTTCATAGGCAACACTTCCTGCTGAGGCTGGACAAAACTTCTGTCCACAGCAGTTATTGATGTGCCACACTCTGGACAAAACTTTGCTGTATCAGGAATCTTACTACCACAATTTTGACAATACATATGCCTTCACCTCCATGTCATACGGAATTCATCTTTCCAACAACATTCTTACTTCGATAACAGGAGAACCAAGCACAAGAGTTTCTTCTCTGCCATCTAAGCGAAATCCGTAGCGTTCGTAAAAGCGAATGGCTCTTTGATTGTTTTTCAATACCCACACAGCAATGTTCGGATATTCCACCAACCGAGACAACGCCGTCTCCATCAGACGATATCCAACCCCTTTTCCGTAATACTCCGCTAAAATATATATCGCATAAACTTCTCCCGTATCCTCCAGTTCATCATTGCGATATTTGCCATAGCCAACAAAGCCAACCACAGCATCCCCATCCTTAGCAATGATGATATTGTCCAGCCATCGATACGCTATTTCTTCGCACATGTCAAGTGTGAAAGAGTCAAGATACTGTTGATCTACGATACTGGAATATGCTTCTTGCCATGATTTCCAATGCACGTAAGCCTTTCCTCTAATCTCATCATCACTTTCCATCTTTTTAATCACAATATTCATACGGATTGCTCGGATTCCCGAAATACCTCTAGCTTTTCCACACGAGCGAACGCTGATTGACACCAAGCAAAAAGAACAGAGAAAGCATGTTCAAAGTCAAATCCATCAGGCAGTTCACCCAGTTCCAGCACCTGACGGTCTTCCACCGAAACAACTTCCTTCAACTCCTTTTTGGTGAGAATAAAGCAACCGCTCTCCAGATAATGCAAATTCTGTACTAGGAAAAACACACCCTTGCTGGTGTGGCGAAACGCTGCGATATTCTTCTCTCTGTTTTTATGAATATAGCGATGACAGATTTCGTGATACAGATTTCCTAAGCTTAGTTTAACATAGTTGATTTCGTCTTCTAGTGTTGCGGATGGAAGACAATCCACCAATACACCGAAAATATCTTTCGTCGTATAACGCAGTTGACAGACCTCGAGGGGATTCCAGCGAAGTAACTCATCTCTGCCACAGATGAACCCACAGGATTTTTCATAGAAACCAATTCTTTTCAGAATCTCTCGATACAGATCCATGTCTTGCACCGAAAACCTATCCAGAATCACCATCACGTCAATGTCACTATTTTGATTGGCTTCTCCACGCAGATAGCTTCCCTGTAGTCCGACATACAGCAATCGATCACCAAAAACTGCCCGACAGTTCACGATCAAATCATTCATATAACTATCCAGATCAAACATCATTCTTTTCCTCCATCATGAATCAGTACTATGTTCGGCACATAAGTCATTGGTAAATTCCACGTAATTGCACCGCGAAGTATAATAACTTCATACATATCATAATGACCTTTCGTTCACCTATTATAGTGATCGAAAGGTCACTTGTCAAATTTTATTTTCACATGGATTGGGTTATCATTTGGTTACTTTACCCAAACACCGACCGCACACAAGACTATTCTTTTGTCATCCTTTGATAAAGCTTCATCAGCTCTGCCACACAATCGTTCCAGTACAACCCTTACATCAAAATATTGATTAGATCATTTATCCACGCATCACAAGGCTCGTCAATAGGAGCTTTTTTTGTGCGTTTTCGAGCAAAACATTCAACAACTGCTTTAAGCCACCTGTATGCCAATTCGTTCTTTTGCGCAGTTGGTACGCTTGATGTCTCATAAATAACCCATTCTTCAAAAGAGAACAAATTAATTTCTGTTGCAGTTTCTACTTCCACCTCATTCTTTCTGTTAACTATATCTCTTCTGTAGTCAACGGCAGAATCAACAACAAAACCAGCAACCTTAACATCTGGATGAGTTAAAAGCTTGTCTCGCAATTCTTCTAATTCATCACGTAAATATGGTTTCCCATACTTTGCATCCCAAGATTCGAAAATGATATTATTTTCTGTCAGTTCGATATCGCCAACATTTCCATGCTTCTTATTAGCCGACCTCATTTGGGAAAGAGGCACAATGTCTGCATCCCCTAAAAAGTGCATCTCATCCATAGCTTGGAGCAAGCAATGCATCGTAACCTCAAAGACTCGAGCGGAATAATCTGTAGAGGAAAAAAATCGTTCAATAAGGTTTTTAATTGTGTCAAAAGACTCCCCTTTAAATTTATCAATCATGCTGCATGCTTTATTTGCTTGTTCCTGAAACCTTTCAGAGCGATTCCGCAACAACGCCATCATATAACAAAGACCCAGTTCAGGTGGCATAGTGTTATTCTCTATAGCATCAACAATGGCAATCCAATCATCAAATGAACCTCTCATTTCTGCTTTATAAAGACTGGTGTAAGGATAATTCTCTGCCAAGCTTCGAGTCATAAAGAGTCCATAGCTATTTAAATTCAGTAAGCCATGTTCACGAAGAAAGGGTGTATTGTAAGTAGAATCAATCGTTCTCATAGATATTCCTTCAACCCATGAAAACGTACCTCTCTTAGATGCTCCCTTATGCAATCTAATACTTTGATTCGGCTCTATGCTCTTAATTGTTAACTGAAGAAAGGCTAAGCCCACTAACGACCTTCCAACTTCACTAGTAATGCCATCAACCATATTCCTTAGCAAGCGCTTATTCTCCTCAGAAAGTGCATTAAAATCAACTTCAGAAATTGAGTTGTATCTCTCTTCTAGATAGCCGTTTGATAATGCTTGATTAATTCTATTATATCTTTTCTTGGTTTCTTCGTTTTGAACACCTTGATAGTATACCTGTGATTCACCATCCTGAAACAACTCGAACCTATTTTCATAAACATCTAAGTGTTTTTCGTTAATGTCCTTATTCATGGTTTTCCTCCTATAATTTTTTCCATAATTGAACGCTTAATGGCGTGAGGGTTGGAAACGCGTAAGGAACAAGCCAGTAACCCTCGTCAATCTGTGGATTAGTAGAATGATTCCGAATTTCATATCCAAGTTCACGAAGAAATGATGCTGCTTCAAAGACGTCGGTAACATCAATTTGCCAGTCTTTTGCAAGTTCTTCAGTACTCCTTAACGCTGGAATGCTGTTTCTGCATGTAACTTCTCTTAAAACGCTTGAATATTTGATGTTATCAGAGATATTGCATTTCTTGACAAGCTTTGGAACATACTGATAATAACCGTTTAATTGAACCAAGTCTGCTTTAATAGCATTCTTTATCAATTCTTGTTCAAGTGCTTTCCATGCAACTGTTATTCCTTCTTTAGAAAGAGTTCTAATATGTAGCTCTACTGCATTCACACCAAGTGTCCACTTGCCGTCCCGAGGTAATATATTAATGCTTATATACGGTGTGCAGGCAGAACCACTTATATCGCTTACTGTAACATTCAGCTGTTTTTTCCAAGAGACATTCACAATAAACATTGCTTCTTTAATGGGCACTTCTGCATATTTAAATGTTGGACTAAGTGTACACCCATATTCTCTTGAGGCAGGCAAAGATCCCGGTTCATTTTTGATTGCCATTATAGCCATCTCTGCTTTTTTTCTATATATGGCAGTTAGCTTCCTCTTTTGTTTTCTAAAGCTTAGTTCTTCACCTTCTTCCAGATACGAAAGAGAGAATGGAAATTCTGTTCCAAAAATCTGGCTTCTTATAGCTATAGCCATCATCCTTGCAAGCTGAGGCGGAACAGAATTTCCTATCTGCTTAACTGCAATCTGCTTACTGCCACTGATCTCATAGCTGTCTGGAAAGGTCTGTAGCCGCTTATATTCTTCATACTTGAAGAACCTATTATCCCAGTGAAGGGGACCTGTATATGCGCCACCAGATGCTTTAATTGTCCTAACAGGTGTGTTTGGATCAGCTTTATAAAGAAAATCGGAAAACTTAGATCTCCACGCAAAGATTGGATTTGGGTGTCCCATCTCTTCCGTATAAAAACTATAGTTTAATCCTGGTGGAATGTCATCAAGCAGTCCTGCATATCTTCCCCCAAGCTTATTAGATTCATCTGATTCTCTCGAGACAACGCCTTCAATTGCTGTTTCAGCATTGTAAAAAGGTTCATCATCAATGGAATCTGGCCCATGTGTAGGGCGCAAAAACTTAAATTCACCTTCCCGCAGTCCAACAATTAGCAGCCTTTCTCTATGTTGTGGCACACCATAGTCAGCAGCATCGACAATTCGATAAAACAATTTGTAATCAACCTCTGAAAAGGCATCTAGGATTTCTTTCCATGCCTCACCATTCTGGGCACCAACTATTCCGTATACATTTTCGAAAAGAAAACCCTTTGGTGAGAGTTCTTTCAATAGTCTTACATATTCCCTAAACAACACGCCTCTTGCATCTGTGGTTCCGAGAACACCGTTTGCACGCCGACCAGCTGCACTAAACGTTTGACAGGGAGGTCCACCAATAATGAAATCCACATGCCCTATATCTTTCCCAGAGAATTCTCTAATATCAATACAATTGACTAATGAATGAGGAAATTGTTTCCCTTCACCGGTATTCAATTCCAAAGTTTCACAGAATTTTTCCTCTATCTCAACTGAATCTATAATATCAAAACCTGCATCAGAAAAACCTATATCCAATCCCCCTGCGCCTGAAAACAAACTCAAGGTCCTAATTGAGGGGATGTTATTTTCCTTTAGCCATTTTCTTAATGCACAGCCAAACTTATCCGGCCATCCAGGCGTGTTGTTTTCACATCCTAAGGCATCACACAATGCATTGAATGTTTGATTCTGATATACCGTTGAAAACAAATTCATTTGTTTCATAATCTAGCCTCCCTTAAGCAAAACAGTCTCCATAATGTCCTTTATCCTACAGCCCAATGTCTCGCATTTTTTTCAGGACACCCGTAATGATGTCTGCTGCTTCCTTCAGATCCATCTTGTTCACACCCTTGTCAATCAGCATCTTCCAAAGTTTGTTATAACCGATACGCATTTCATTCCTCCTTCTGGCGACTTGAGTTCATTCGAGTCTCCGTCACGCTCCTTCAGCCTGATCATCACGCTCTCGACATTCTTGAGCAGGGTCTGGGTCCAAAGGCGCTCCGCTGAAGATTGGCAAACATCCTGCCGTCCCTCTAATATACGTCAAGCGCCGCATCAACGGGCTGCCCATAGCCAGGGTTCTTCCCTTTTGCCTTGCTTTTCTTCTTGTCCTTGTCTGGCATTTAGCAAGCACCCTTTGTTTTTCCATGGGATCAGGGAAAATTCCCTGCCCATTATAGATCATGCCCATGGCTTTTGCAAGAGTGTGCATGCGCCCAGTTTCACGCCCCAGTTTCACGATTCCTCGGGCGGAAATCCTCAATGCATTCTCCTTGCAATTCCCAGAGGATTGCATCTCAGACAACAAAAAGCACCATTAGACAAAATAACTATCCCAAAAGTTCCAACCAACAAGAATAAGGATGCATCCTGCCAGTGAATGTACAAAATGGTAGCCCAGCGATTTGCGCCGATGTTTCCAAAATGGTATTTTGCGAAAATAATTAACAAACGCAAAAACATTTAAACGTTTTCAAATTATTACAACAATATTATATTTTCAGACCAGAGGTATTTCCAGTATCAAAAAGATGTGGGGCATATCTTATGAGAAGACACCACATCCTGATTACGTCTTGAAAAAACAAGACTATTCTTTTGTCATCCTTTGATAAAACTTCATCAGCTCTGCCACACAATCGGATTCTAAGAAGTCCTTTGTTGGGATGCCATAGGCATCCATGACAGCTCTATCATTTCGTTGATGGGCTTTACGAAGTTCTTGCGGCATTGTGACTTCATCATAGAGATCCGCAAGAGAAGAATCTGGAAACAATGCACGAGCATCAAGAATTTCTTGGGCAGTCTGTTCAATCTTCTTTCGTTGTTCTTCCGTAGGACTTGGCCAAGGGAATGTGTTGTAGACCAAATCTTTCGAATACCTGTAATCGCTCTTCAAGCGTCCGCCAACAGTCCGCATCCATGCCATATGAACATTGGAAGTGAGTATCCCAAAATGATATAGTGATGCGTCTGGGATAACAAACAGATTATCTCCAGCTATCGTATCTTGATCCAAGAATCCCATTGGAATATATCTTCGTCTTTCCGATGAAACCTTTGGTATGACGATTGCTAAAATGGGGTTTAACTGTTCCCTGAAAAGATGCGGTGTATCCGCGAGTTTTCTTCTTCCCTCATCTAGGCTTTTAAAGCGTGCTTCTCGACATTTCTCTACCCGCTCTCTTACCTTGGTAAGAGAGCGAATGTCTGATGGTGATGCATTCACAAGCCACAGACAGTACCTGTCTTTCTTGTTAATGAATTCATACCCCATCATGTATTTCTTAATGAACCTAGAGGCTTGTGGTTCTACCTTCAAAAGGTCTTCTTTTTCTTCTGATGAAAGAATCAATTGTCCAGCATCTGTAGGTCTATTGCCTACAGACATCTCAGGTACTTCACATAAGGGCTTCTTTCTCCCCTCTATGAACACAATGTCTGTATCCGCTAGATATGGGTTGATGTTTTTCGCAAGAACCATATGATCATCGGAATATAGAATCCTCTTCTTCTCATTTGCAACAACACTAAATCCAATGATAACACAATGCACATGCGCCTTAGTGCTTGCCTCGCTGTCCCAGATGAATGTCTTATGCGCAAAGTCTATGTGAATGCCAAACCTGTCGTACAAGGGTTTCCAGATACTTGTTACCTGTTCGCCTTGGGTGATGCTGTTGGCGGACACCAAGGCAGACCTGATGGAAGTGCCTTGCATCAGGTCTGATGCCTTCCAATACCACCCTGCCACATAGTCTATCTTGCCAGCTGTATTGTATGGCTTCCCTTTTTCATCCACGTACAGGGAGAGAATATCGACTTTCTGTGATACACTCTGCAGACCATATCCCACAAACGGGGGATTCCCCATGATGTAGTTGAGTTTATTCTTATCCACCACATCATTCCAATCCATCCGCAAAGCATTTCCCTCAACAATGTTGGCGCTTGTCTTGAGGGGCAAGAAGTCAAGATCCATCAGTACGATTTCTTCTGTCTCCTTCATCATTTGGCTCTCTGCTATCCACAATGCCGTTTTAGCAACCGTGACAGCGAAGTCGTTGATCTCAATGCATGAAATTGGGAAATGCTAACCTTGATGGGAGAAACAGTGTCAAATGCCATGGAGATCTGCCCCTTCATTAACAACTCCAGAACTTGGTTCTCTAGTCTACGAAGACACAGATACGTCTCTGTCAAGAAGTTTCCGCTGCCTGCGGCAGGATCAAGGAAATGAAGGGATGCCAGTTTTTCTTGGAAGGAACGCAACTTCTTCTCCCTTGTCCTTATGACAGTCAATCCCTTGATTTTCTCAAGCTCTTCATTGAGATCATTCAGGAACAAGGGATCAATCACCTTGTGAATGTTCTCAATGGACGTATAGTGCATTCCTTTGTTCCTACGTGTTTCTGGATTCAATGTCGATTCGAACACTGCACCAAATATCGTAGGACTAATCTTAGACCAATCAAAATCTGCGGATGCTTTGTTAAGCAGAAGATCACGAATCTCTTCCGTAAACGAAGGTATCTCAACATCTACATCTGTGAATAATCCTCCGCCAACATACGGAAATGAAGCGAGAATGGGATCATCGTCCATCAGATAAGAATCACGTTCTTGAGGTCTTTGATCCAGCACACGAAACAAGGTTATAAGCGCAATGCGCATTTGCCATGTCTCAAAGCGAGATAGGTAATCGTGAAACAACATACGTCTTCCAAAGATATCCGCGTCTTCTGCGTATAAGCAGAAGACAAGGCGTACGCAGAGTTTTTTCAGACTCTTGAGTGTATGGGGATCTTCTGGATTCTTGTATTGCTTTAGAAACGCATCGTACAGAAGACCTACGATATTTCCTGCCTTGATGGACAGATCTATTTCACTTCTTTTTATCATAGCTTGAATGCATCAGTTAACAAACATATGCATTCTCTTACCGTAATATACTTTGTTAATGAAGTACATCGCAAGATTTCCTATGGTTGCGCCGATGGTTTGTGAGACAATATAAGCCACATCTTCCTCTCCCACGCCAACATTCAAAAGCAGCGCCATCAATACAATGTTACTGAGCAAGTCCACGGAAAAAGCCATCATGTACAGCCGCAGGAGATTCTTTGGGGCTTCTTTCCTGTATCCAATCAACCCCAATGCAGTATGCACGCAAAACAGGGCAAACACAATAGAGAATATGCCAAGGAATATAGCTAATAGACGCATTCCAGGAACCCATTCCAAGCCTTCGCTCAGTTGTCCTGTAAAGGCTTGGCTTGCGTTTGACACATTGACCAATGCATTAAGCCATAATGCAAAGTAACAAAGGAACTTATGCCACTTCATTGGCATCTCCAGCGTAGGATATTCGGGTTTAACCATATTTGCGACTGGTTCCCCGCAACTAGGACAGTATTTCGAGTCATCGGGCATATACGTCCCGCATTTAGCACAATACATCTTTTACCTCCAGTTTCTATGAATCAAGGAAATTCTACTTTTTTATCGAAAACATGTCAATATCCAAGATTCTGTGGTATCATTAGGCATGGAGGTATTGTATGATTACAAAAGAGTTAATGCAAGCAGGAAACCGTTTCAAACGGTCAAAGATATGGAAATATTTCCGAGACAATGAATTATTCGCTATGGATCTCCCCAGTGATCAACGTGGTTATTTTTGCATTATGGGATTTGAAGGAAAACACACTGCCCTAGGTGTATACCTTGGAGAAGAAGGTCTTGCTTCATACATGAGAATTCTTTGCAATTCAGTAGAAAACAAAACCACAGGTTTGGAACCATATGGTCAGCTCTGTCTACAATGCTCGTGCATCTCTCCTGATTATCTTACCGATGAAATGCTTCAGGATCACATGGACTATCGCCGTAGCCTGGGATTAGATCCTAACTTGAATGGTTATGATGAAGTCATCTCTTTCGAAAGTTTCCGTCCCTTCTGTCCTACTGTGCCAGTGAACCAAGAGGAACATGATGATTTGATCGCAGCCTTGAATCTTGTGGATTATATTGCAAAGGCATTAAGCCAGTATAACTATTCCCCCTACGCCAAGTCTCTGATCGGCTTTACCTGTGAATCAGCCTACTCCGCCAGGAAAATCCCTCTCTTCAAAAAGAAAGGGAAAAAATACACCATGGAAATGATTCCACTTAGACAAGACTATCCCGATATCGTTCCCACCCCTGAGCTTCCCAAGCAACACTTCATTGATTATTTCGCCTCTCTTCCAGCCGATCCTGATTATGATATGAATGTTTCCTTGCACTTATGGAGAAAACCAATGTTCAACGAAGAATTTGTAAGATATTACCCACTGACTATCTTCATAGAATGGCGAAATACGAAGAAAATAGAGTTCTTTTCTGTCGATGGTCCAGATCCTCAATGCTGGTCTCGTCTTCTCAAATCGTTTCTCTACTTAATAAGAGAGCACAAGCCTCGTCATGTCTATGCCATGGATAATTTGACATATAGGTATCTGAAAGAAGCTTGCGGAAAAATCGGAATAGAGCTATCCATCGATCATAACATGCGTAATCTCAAGAAGAAAATCGAATACTACGATAATTCCAATGAACCTATGGCAGACCCCGAATTTGTCTATTCCGTGAAAAGCATACGCAACATGTCTGATGAAGAACTTGCTTCCCTTCCAAGCGAAACCATTCTCTTCCTCAACAACTACTATGATCTCTTCCCTGAAGATATCAAGAAACGCATCAAAAAATTTATCTC